>RPOS01000174.1 GCA_003820635.1 Verrucomicrobiaceae bacterium
CCCCTACTTGAAATCGCAATGGGGCAGCGGGATCATCCGTTTGATCCACGGTGGAGAAACAGTGGTTCTTGATTTCAGGAAGACACAGCGAGGCGGAATTTCCGCATTTCTCACTCCGTTCTCGCCACCCGGCAACCGCGCCGCTTCACTCCGCGCGCCGATGGCATCCTCGTTCTCCTTCGATTCCCTCAACCAGGCCCAGCGCCAGGCCGTGGCCGCGCTGGACGGCCCCGTGCTCATCCTCGCCGGAGCGGGCACCGGCAAGACGCGCACCGTCACCTGCCGCATCGCCCACATGCTGGAGAAAAAAATTCCGCCTGCGGAAATCCTCGCCGTCACCTTCACCAACAAGGCCGCTTCCGAAATGCGCGAGCGCATTGGCGGCATGGTCAGCAAGAAGGCGGCCTCCGAGATGACTGTCTGCACCTTCCACTCGCTCTGCGTGCGCCTGCTGCGCGGCGGCATCGACAAGCTCGGCTACAAGAAGAACTTCTCGATCTGCTCGCACTCGGACCAGGTCGGCCTGATGAAGCAACTGCTTGTTAGAAAAGGCGGCACGGATGAAAAGGTGAAGGCGGAGACCGTGCTTGGTGCGATTTCCAACGCCAAGAACAAGGGCCTCGATCCTGCGCAGCTCGAAGACGATTTCTTCGCCCACCTCGCCGTGGCCTATCAGAACGAACTTCGCGCGCAGAACGCCGTGGACTTCGACGACCTGCTGCTTTTCGGCGAGAAGATTCTGCGCGAGCACGAGGACGTCCGGCAGATGTTCCGCCAGCGTTTCACCCGCGTCACGGTGGACGAGTTCCAGGACACCAACAGCCTGCAGATGCAGCTGCTCCAGCAACTCGTCGGCCCGCCGTATCATGTGTGCGTCGTCGGTGATGACGACCAGTCGATCTACGGCTGGCGCGGCGCGGAAACGGCGAACATTCTGGAGTTCGAGCGCTTTTTCCCGAATCCAAAAATCATCCGCCTGGAGGAAAACTACCGCTCCACCCATGCCGTGCTGCACACGGCCAACAGCCTGATCAAGCACAACCGCGGCCGCCGCGAGAAGATCCTGCGCTCCACCCGCATCGGCGGCGACAAGGTGCGCATCGTCGCCATGCCCGGCGATGACGAGGAAGCCGAGTTCATCGCGGAGGAAATCCTCGCCGGCAAGAGCGCCGTCGGCCGCCAGTGGGAGGACTTCGCCGTGCTCTTCCGCACCAATGGCCAGAGCCGCAAGCTCGAGCTTGCGCTGCGCGAGCGCAAGATCCCCTACCGCATGGTCGGCGCGCAGAGTTTCTATGACCGCCGCGAGGTGCGCGACGTGCTTGCCTACGCACAATTGCTCGCCGCACCGGACACCGATGTGCCGTTGCTGCGGATTTTAAACGCGCCTAACAGGGGCATCGGCCAGTCCACCGCCGTGCTCGCCACCGACTGGAGCCGCGAGCATCACGAGTCCGTCTGGCAGGCGCTGTGCGATCCGAATTTCACCGCCACCATCGGCCCGAAAGCACGCTCCGCCATCGAGGCCTTCGTCGCCCTGATCGCCGGCGCGAAAAACCGCATCGATCTCAACCACGAGAATCCGGCCGACGTGCTGCATGAACTGCTCAAGGAAATCGAATACCTCCAGTGGCTGGAGCGCGGCTGCAAGACCGAGAGCGAGCGCACCCAGCGCGGCGAGGGCATCCAGATGGTCATCGACTCTCTCCGCGCTCATGTGGCCAAGGGAAAAAAACTCCAGTCATTCCTGGACGACAGCGCGCTCGCATCCGATCGCGAGGACGATGACTTGGAAAAGAAGCAAGGTGCCACCCTCATCACCCTGCACGCCTCGAAAGGCCTGGAATTCCCTATCGTTTTCCTCGTCGGGCTCGAAGAAGGATTCCTTCCGCACTCGCGCAGCATTGCGGAGGGCACCAAGGACGAGGAGCGCAGGTTGTTATATGTCGGCATCACCCGCGCCCAGGACCAGCTGACGATGACTTACTGTTCCAAGCGCATCAAGTGGGGGCAGGAAACCGGTTGTCAGCCGAGTTCCTTCATTGGCGAGCTGGATGACGAGCATCTCGAGCACACGAGTTATGATGACATTCTCGGTGCGGAAGTCAGCGGCGAGGACCTTGCCAACTTCTTCGGCAACTTGAAGGGGATGCTGGACGGGATTTGAAGCATCCGGCAGCTCACGCGTGCAAGTGCGCGAGCAGCTCGTCGAGCGGCATGCTGACAACGGCCGATGCCTTGTCGCTCATGGCATAGGGCAGGATGAGCCGGCCGCCGTGGACGAGCGAGCCGCAGCTGTAAACAACGTTGGGCACATAGCCTTCGCGTTCGTTTCCCTCCGGCGCGAGCAGCGGGTGGCGCAGCCGGCAAATGACGCGGCCGGGATCGTTGAGGTCGAGCAGCGCCGCGCCGATGCAATACTTGCGCATCGGGCCCACGCCGTGGGTGATGACCAGCCAGCCGGCTTCGGTTTCGATGGGCGAGCCGCAGTTTCCGATTTTCACCGACTCCCAGGTTTCCGCCGGGCGCATCAGAAGCTCGGGATTTTCCCAATGATGCGGGTTGCTGGAACGCATCAGATAGAGGTTCTCATCGTCCTGGCGCGAGAGCATGAGGTATTGGCCGTTCACCTTGCGCGGAAAGAGAGCCATGCCCTTGTTCTGTACCGCCGCGCCGTTGAGCGTGAGGATGCGGAAATCGAGGAAGTCATGGGTTTCTATCATCTGTGGCAGGATGGCGCGGCCGTTGTAGGCGGTGTAGGTGGCATAATACATGGCGGAGCCGTCGTCGTCGGTGAAGCGCACGAAACGCGCGTCCTCGATGCCGTTGCTCTCGTTGGGCGAAACCGGGAAAATGATGCGCTCGCTCATGGCCAGGTGCGGCGGGAAGCGCAGCTCGTAGTTAGACTCCGCCAGCCACTGGATGCGCTCCAGCACGCGGGTGAGCTCCAGCGTGTTGGGCTGGATTTGTTCTTTGACGCTGGCGATTGACTTCTTCAGCTCGCTGAGGGTGAACCAATCGCCGAGCGGTGCCATGACCGCCGCGTAGAATTCATTTTGCGGGCACATTTCATGGAGCTTGGTGATGAATCGTTTCTTGAAATAACGCGGATTGGGCAGGACCTCGGGCACGGTGAGGAAGCGCGAGGACGGATCCATGGCGATGCCGCCGTCCACATCGATCATGCCTGAGCGGAACTCGATGGAAGAGATATGTCCCTCGCCGGTGGCGCGCAGACTCATCACAAAGCGCAGCCAGCCGTCCGGCACGCCCGTCTGATCCGGGTGAGGCACGATGGAGGGATTGAAAAGCGCCGCGGATTCCAAGGCATACTCACCGGAAAACAACGCGCCGATGAGCAGGCGGCGGTTGCGGGACAACTTGCGCTCGGTGAACAGGTGCGGCCGCACTTTCTGATAGTGATGGAGCATCACGCTCTCGATGTCGAAGTGGCGGGTGTCGAACTCCGCGCGCAACTCGGCGAGCGCGTGGCTTACCTCGGCCTCGGTGAGTGCCAGCGCCCGGCCGATGATGGTGGTGATGCGGTGCGTTTCCGACGGGATGAACGGGCGGATGATCACACGCGAGCTTTCCGGCGAGAGGCTCAGATCATGGCGACAGAGACGGAGGGTTTTCATGGTGGTGAATGGGTGGGCAAATGTTGCGCGGCGGTCATTTCCGCGAGTGCGAGTTGGAATGCGAGGGTGGACTCGGCACCCTGGTTTTCATTCACACGGTTGTGGTGCAGACCATCCCTGCAGCCGCCGGTGGCGGGATCGTGCAGTGGCAGGCCGAGGTCGTTGCGACCGAGAAACCATTCGAAGGAGCGCCGCGCCTCGCGCCACCAAAGCGGATCACGGGTGGCGCGGAAGGCTTCCAAACAGGCGGAAACCATGGCCTGGGCCTCCACCGGTTGTTGGTCGAAATCCGCGCGCTCGCCGTTCTGCTCGTGAAAACCATTGCTGCCGATCGGGCGGAAATGCCCGGCGGCGGCCTTTTGTTGCGCGGCCAGCCAGCGCAGGCTTTCAAGGCCGGTTTCGAGTGCATCGGCATGAGGGATGGACTGCCCGCTGAGGATGAGCGCCTGGCAGAGCCGCGCGTTTTCATAAGTGGCGCTGGTTTCAAACCATTGCCAGTCGCCATCCGCGCATTCCCGCCAGCAGGCCAGCAGTTTTTTGACCAGCAGGTCGCGGATGCGGCGGGTCTCCGGCAGGCCTGGATGGGCGCGCTCATACTCATGGATGCCGATCAGCGTGAAAGCCCAGGCGCGCGGCGAGGTGAAATGTGCGGTGACGAGCAGACCGCGCTCAAAGAGGTGTGCCGACAAGCGCCGGTATCCTTCGCTGTGCGGACGGGAGGCGCCGCAGCCGGCGGCCCACAGCGCGCGGCCATGGCTGTCCTCGCTGCCGATATCCTCCAGCCAGCGATGCTCGTGGCTCATGAAATTTCGGAAACGCCCGTTGGATTCATGAAACGCCGCCGCCAGGAATGCGAGGTAGCGGCTGGCTAGCATTCCGGGATCCACCTTTGCCACCGGAATCGCCAAGTCTTCTAACAAACAACACAGGATGAAGGCGCGGGCATTGTCATCCGTGCAGTAGCCTTCATGATAGTTCGGCACGTTGTAAACCGCGTGCTGGAAGATGCCGGCACCGGCGGTCATGCGAGCCACGTGGTCGAGCTTTACCGGCGGCAGCCGCCCCGGCCGGGTGGCGTGGTCCCACTTGGAGAGCACGTTTTCGGTGGCCGCGCGGTGGCCGGTCTTCGCGTGGTCAAAACATTCCAGATAACGCCGCGCCACGGCCGGCCAGATGGTGGCGCGGCTCGCCACATACGCCTGCCGGCGGATCCGCTCCATGCGCTCCGGGTCATCCAGCAGTGAGCAGACCGCCTCCGCGATGGCGGCGGAATCCCGGAACGGCACCAACACGCCGCGATCATCCGCGAGCAGTTCCCGCGCATGCCAGTAAGGCGTGGAAACCACCACCTTGCCCGCGCCGAACACCCGGGCCAGCGCGCCGGAGGTGATCTGCGCCTCATTCAGATAAGGTGTTAGATAAATATCCGCCGCGCCGATGAAGTTCTTGAGGTCTTCGTTCGAGACGAAGCGGTTGTAGAAAACGACCTGGTCCCCCACGCCCAGATCCTCGGCCAGGTGCTCGAGGCTGGTGCGGTATTTCTCGCCCTCGCGGGCAAGCAGGTGCGGGTGGGTGGCACCCAGGATCAGATAGACCGCCTGCGGATGGCGGCGGACGATTTCCGGCAGCGCGCGGATGGCGTGCTCGATGCCCTTGCCGGGGCCGAGCAGACCGAAGGTGAGCAGCACGGCTTTTCCCTCCATGCCGAATTGCTCCTTGAAAGGCTCCGTGCCGGTGAAGGGCACATCCGGGATACCGTGGGGAATCACCTCCACCTTGGAATCCGGCACCTGATAGACATCGCGCAGGATTTCCGCACCCTTGTGCGCCATCACCACCAGCCGGTCGCAGAGTTTCGCCAATTCGTCCATCACATGGCGCTGTGCCGCGTCCGGCGCCTCCAGCACGGTGTGCAGCGTGGCGACCACCGGCATCCGCACCTGCCGCAGCAGAGCCAACAGGTGGCTGCCCGCCGGCCCGCCGTAGATCCCGAACTCATGCTGCACGCACAGCACATCCGCCCGGTTGGCATTCAGCACATCCGCCGCCGCGAGGTAGGAATCCAGGTCCTTGTGATCGATTTCAAAGCGCACGCGCCGTGGATAGTC
>RPOS01000175.1 GCA_003820635.1 Verrucomicrobiaceae bacterium
CAATCTCACTCTGGAAGGCGTCATCCACGATGGCTCGCAGTTCGTCGCGGTAGGTTATGACTACAACTTCGACGCCCCTGCCTCTGTTGGATGGACCGGCGCGATCTACACCTCGCCCAACGGCACCACATGGACACGCCGGAATTTCTCCGGACTGGAGCTTCGCGACATCGCCTACGGCGGCGGCACCTACATCGCGGTGGGAGATACGGGGGCGATGTGGAAATCCACCAATGGCACCTCATGGACGCCGGTGTCCACCGGAGTGACGTTCGATCTTTATGGCGTCGCCTATGGGAACAGTGGCTTTGTCGCCGTCGGTTGGGGCGGCAGCGGGGCACCAGTAGTGCTCACCTCGTCCAATGGATCCTCATGGTCAAACACCACGCCCGGCAGCGGAATCGGCGCAATCATCAGCGGCGAGGTGGTCGAAGAAATCGAATATTGCCACGACCGGTTTCTTGCTAGCAGCCAGAACATCAACATTCGCTACTCGACCAATGGTGGGGTCATCTTTCAGGACTCAGGTTCACTCCCCGAGGGGCGCGCGGCTTTCGCCTACGGAAACGGAGTTTTCTTCTCGGCAGGCGTGGATAGCACGAATGGCAATGCCGACATCAACCTGCTCTCGACCAATGGTGCGAACTGGACGGCCATGACCACCGCCTCCCAAGCCAACCGCAATGCCGCGGTGTTTTTCAACAACACCTTCATCACCGTGGGCGACAGCGGCCAGATCTGGCAGAGCAACACCTTCACGGCTCCGGTCATAGGCGGCTACGCCCCCTGGCTGGCGCTCAACTTCCCTGGAAACCCGCCGCTCTCCGGCCGCGCCGATGATTTCGATCGCGACGGCATCCCGAACCTCGGCGAATACGCCACCGGCACCGACCCGCGCGACGGCAGCGATCACATTCATCTAACCACCGCCGTGACGGGCGGCTATTTCACTCTCACCGTGCCGAAGGACTCCTCTGTCAGCGACGTCACCGTCCGCGTGGAGGCCTCCACCGATCTGAAGAACTGGTCCACCGCCGGCACAACGGTCCTGACAAACAACCCAGGCACCCTCTCCGTGCGGCTCAACACTCCGGTCAGCAACGCGACTCCGGGGCGCGGCTTCCTGCGCGTGGTTTTCGAGTAGGGCGGAATTCTCACGCCAGTCCGCCGTGTTCCTCGCGGGTGTTCGCGGCCAGGCCGGTTGAGGCGGTGGCCTGGCTGAGGGCTCCGATGAGGATTCCGGCGCTGATACCGGAGCCAAAACCGAAGACGTGGCCGAGCACATCGGTATTGCCGCTTTCCGATCCGCCGCCGAGCCAGCCTAACAAGATGATGCGGGCCAGCACCGGGGCCGCGATCTTCGCCCACGGTAGATGCAAACGCGCCCGCAGCATGGCGGAGAAACCAAGACCTGAAAGAACGCCGAGCGCGCCGAACACGGCGGTGGACGCGCCGATGGAGGTGAAATCCTCCGGCCATGTGAGGGCGGAAGTCAGGACGTTGCCGAGCGTGCCGCAGGCAAGGATGAGCGCCCAACCGCGCCACGCGCCGATGGTCCGGGAGACCAGCGTGCCGAAAAACAAGCCGCTGAGCAGATTGCCGATCAGGTGCGGCACATCCGCATGAAGAAACAAGGCCGTGAAGGGCCGCCACCATTCGCCATGACCGATGAGACCGATGCTGGAAGACGCCGCGCGCTCAGCGAACGACGGGTGACTTTGTTGCCAAATGAAAGCTCCGACCAACGCCAGCATCCAGATTCCGTAAACCTCCCACCCGGCGGAAAAGCGGAACATCTCGCGCTCCGGCAGGGCGGGGCGGGGGATTTCCTTTTCGCTTTCGTAGGCTTGCAGTTCGCTGGCGATTTGCGGCGCGGCGGCGGGCTCGGCCTGAAGCGAGTATTGGCCGGGAGTTTCGGTTTCGGCGATCAGGCACGGCTCGCGCATGGCGAGGATGACGAGTCCGTGTTCGTGTGCCTGTTCCAGAGTTGGATACTTTCCGACTTCCGCCAGATTCTCCGCATGCCCGGCGGTGTCTTGGTTTGTTTCGCTCATGGGGAATTCCGTATGGAAAGCTCCGCCGGTTTCCCCGGGCGTCAACAGACGGGTTTCAGACTTCGCCGTCCGGGTAGAGCTGGTGGTATTTGATGGCCTCCACGGCGACGGCGGCGGCGGTGCCGAAAATCGTTTCCACGCTGGCGGTGCGGGGGACCTGGGCCGCCGGGCGCGCGAGGCCGCGAACGAGCTGGCCGTAGGCCTGCGCCCCGGCGACGTGCTGCATGAGCTTGAGCGCGATGTGTGCGGCGTCGAGATTCGGGAAAACCAGCACGTCCGCGCTGGGCCGCACCTCCGCAGCGGGCAGCTTGATTTCGGCAGCCTCGGGATCGAGAGCGACGTCCGCCTGGAGTTCGCCCTCGATTTCGATGTCGAGGAATTGTTTGAGCGCCTCGGACTTGGCGAGTGCGGCGGCGGCGGCCATCCGTTGCGCGTCCGGGGTGGAGGCGCTGCCTTTGGTCGAATGGCTCAGCATGGCCACCAGCGGCTTGCGGCCGAGGAAATGGAGCGCGAGTTTTCCCGTGTCCAGAGCGATGGCGGCCAACTCGTTGACGTCCGGGTTCGGGATCAATGCGGAGTCTGCCAGCAGCAGGATGCCCGAGCCGCCGAGGTTCTTGAGATGCGGGCCGATGAGGATGGAAACGCCGAAAATTCTCGGCACATGGGGCAATGGCTTGATGGTGTGGAGCAGCGCGCGGAAAAACGCCGAGGGCAGCGCCTGATTGCCGCCGACGATCGCGTCCGCCTGGCCGTATTGCACCATCAACGCGCCGAAATAATGCGGCCGCGCGACGATTTCCTCAGGCTTGCCCAACTGCCGCGTGCGGTAGCGGTCCATGTTTTCCACGCGCTGGCAGAACAGGCCGAAGTCCGATGAAACCGGTGGATCGATGATGTGGATGAACTTGAGTGGCACCTCGTGCTGCGCGGCGATGGCGCGGATGCGCTCGCGGTTTCCTAACAGAATGGGAGCGACGACCTCCTCGCTCACCAGACGGGCGGCGGCCCGGATGACGCGGATGTCCTCACCCTCGGTGAAAACCACGCGTTTCGGGTGGCGGCGCAGCTGCTCGAGGAGATGGCGCACGACGTTTGCGCCGGAATGGGAATCTGCTGGGAAATCGGTCATGGAAAGGGCGGGGCTTGCGCCGCGCTGTGAGTCTAGTATTGCTTCAGGCCGTCATTCAACCCGATTCCTGTCACAGTTTCATGCCCGCCGATTACCACACGCACACGCCGCTCTGCCGCCATGCCGAGGGCGAACCGGAATCCTTTGTCGATGCCGCCATCAGCGCCGGCCTGAGCGAATACGGCATCTCGGATCACGCGCCGCAACGGCCGGAACCCTTCGACGATTGGCGGATGCTGGAGGCCGAACTGCCGGACTATTTCGAGTGGCTGCAGCGCGCCCGCAACCATGCCGCAGGCCGGCTGCCGATTCGCGCGGGCTTGGAATGCGACTGGCTTGATGGCTGTGAAGGCTGGATCGCCGATCTCGCCTCGCGCCATGAATGGGACTATCTGATAGGGTCCGTCCATTACCTCGGCGACTGGGATTTCGACAACCCGAAGTGGCTCGGCCGTTGGCCGGAGAGCGACGTGGAGGCGGTCTGGACGCATTATTGGAAAACCTACTCACGCATGGCGGAAAGCGGTTTGTTCGACATCCTCGGCCATCCGGATCTGGTGAAAAAATTCAGTTTCCGACCGGATGGCGACCTTGGCCGTTTTTACGAACCGGCCATCGATGCCATTGCCGCCAGCGGTTGCGCCATCGAGCTCAACACCGCCGGTTGGCACAAACCGTGTGCGGAGGCCTATCCCGCACCGGGATTCCTCGAGCTCGCCTGCTCGGCAGGAGTGCCGCTGGTGATTTCATCGGATGCCCATGCACCGCAGGAAGTCGGCAGGGATTTCGCCAAAGCCATAGAACTCGCCAAAGCCGCCGGCTACCGCGAAACGCAGTTGTTCGATAAGCGTCGTCGTCGCAGCGAAGCGCTCGCTTGAGCGCGTCTATCGCATTGCCACGCGTCCTGCCGCCCGCCATGCTGGACGCATGATTTACCGCCGATTCGGCCGCACGGAAATCGCCATGCCCGTTCTCAGCTGCGGCGGCATGCGCTATCAGCACCAATGGGACGACGTGCCATCTGCGGAAATTCCGCAAGCCAACCAGGAAAACCTCGAGCGCACCATCCACCGCGCGCTGGAACTCGGCATCAACCATATCGAGACCGCGCGCGGCTACGGCAGCTCGGAAATGCAGCTCGGCTGGGTGCTGCCGAAGATCCAGCGTGAAAAACTCATCGTCCAAACCAAGATCGCTCCCGCGGCGGATCCCGCTGAGTTTCTCGCGAACTTCGAAAAATCGATGGCCTATCTCCAGCTCGATCAAGTCGATCTGCTCTCGATCCACGGCATCAACCACCGCGAATTGTTCGAGCAGACGATGCGGCCCGGCGGCTGCCTCGCTGCCGCCCGCCGCCTGCAGAAGGACGGCCGCTGCCGGTTCATCGGATTTTCCACCCATGGCCCGCTTGACGTGATCAGCGATGCCATCCACAGCGGGGAGTTCGACTACGTGAATCTCCATTGGTATTGGGTGAACGATCACAACTGGCCGGCCGTGCTCGCCGCCGCACGCCAGGACATGGGCGTGTTCATCATCAGCCCCAACGACAAGGGAGGTAAACTCTACGAGCCGTCGGAAAAGCTCGTCCGTCTGTGTGAACCACTCTCGCCGATGGCTTTCAACGACCTCTACTGCTTGCAACGGCCGCAGGTCCACACGCTCAGCATCGGTGCCGCCAGGCCATCGGATTTCGACGAGCACGTCAAGGCGGTGGAGCTGTTAGAACGGGCGGAAACCCTGCTTCCGCCCATCGACAACCGTTTGCGCGATGCAATGAACAAGTCACTCGGCGCGGATTGGGTGGCGGGTTGGCAGGCCGGGGTTCCCGAGTGGGAACAAGTGCCCGGCCACATCAACATACGCGAAATCGTCCGTCTGTGGAACTTCGCCAAAGCCCTCGACATGGTGGAGTTCGCCAAGATGCGCTACAATCTGTTAGGCAATGGGGGCCACTGGTTTCCCGGGCTCAACGCGGCAAGCCTCGGCGAGCACGACCTCCGGCCATGCCTGGTGCACAGCCCCTTCGCCGGGCGGATCATCGAGGTGCTCGCGGAGGCTCAACAAATGCTCGCCGGCGAGGAGCGCAAACGGCTCGGCAAGGATTGAGGGGTATTGAAAGCGTGCGTGCAAGCAAAGCGCTGATGGTTTTTCTTGAAACTCCAGCGTTCCGTGCTCATACCCGCCGCGCTCCAAGCAGTCTATCGGAGGGGTGGCAGAGTGGTCGATCGCGTCGGTCTTGAAAACCGAAGACGGGCAACCGTCCGTGGGTTCGAATCCCACCCCCTCCGCCATCGTGTTGATTACCAACAGTTTGTGTGTTTTTCTGGGTATTCATGGGGTGTTCTGGGACTCTGGGTTTCCGGGGTGTTGCATGGTTTAAAGTTGGAAATCTGTTGGAAATCGGACCGATTTCTGTCGCGGATTCGCAGTTTGAACCCTCGGGCATCACGGCTGATTTCGAACGTCATCC
>RPOS01000176.1 GCA_003820635.1 Verrucomicrobiaceae bacterium
CTCCGGCGACGCGTGCCCAGACAATCACGGAGGCGATTGGGGTTTGAAATCAGCAGGCACGTCTTAGGCGCGCCCCGGCAGCGTGGCGATGAACACGGACAGACAGAGGGTTCCGGTGACAGTCTGAAGGGATAACAGGAGACATGCGAAGGGTGAAACGGGAAGTGTTACCCCGTAGCCAGTGGTCGTGAGAGTGGTGAAGGAAATCGCTTGCGGCGACAGATCACAAGTTTCGAGGAATCGACCAGTCCACCCGGATCCTCCGGTTCGTGTAGTTGAGGCAATGTGTGTCCATCTCGCCGCGGGCGCGGCACGAAAAGATAAACAAGAATTTGCCACCATGCCGCTTTGAAAGAATGGCGGATTTCCGCCTTGATCAAAACAGCCCTTTAGACCACCCAACTATTTCCCTAACTAATTACCCAACCATGACCCACGAAACCCAACCTCAACCCGCCGACGCAGAGGCGCTGGTGCGCGAAGCCTCACACTGGATCCACCCGCTCCGCAGTGATATCGGCCGTTATCTGATTGGCCAGAATGATCTGGTGGACCGCCTGCTGGTCTCCCTGATGGTGAAAGGCCACATCCTGCTGGAAGGCGTGCCCGGCCTGGCGAAAACCCTCGCCCTCAAAACACTGGCCTCGCTCGTGAACGCGAAGTTCAACCGCATCCAGTTCACCCCGGACATGCTGCCGGCGGACATCGTCGGCACTGAAATTTACGACCCCCGGGAAGCGCGCTTCCGCGTGAAACACGGCCCGGTTTTCGCCAATTTCATCCTGGCCGATGAAATCAACCGCGCGCCGGCCAAGGTGCAAAGCGCGTTGCTTGAGGCAATGCAGGAAAAGCAGGTGACCATCGGAGAGCAGACCTTCCCGTTGCCCGCGCCATTCTTTGTTCTCGCCACCCAGAATCCTCTCGAACAAGAGGGCACCTATCCACTGCCCGAAGCACAACTCGACCGCTTCATGATGAAGGTGGTCATGGACTACCCGACCGAAGAAGAGGAACTCCGGGTGCTCGATCTGGCCGGCACCACCGAGGAATTGCCACTGCCTGCCCCGGTCGTCAGCATTGAATCGATCCAACAGGCGCGCAACGTGGTCAACAGCCTGTATCTCGATGAAAAAGTGAAACGCTACATCGTGCGGCTGGTGCATGCGACCCGCCGGCCGGTGGATTTCGGCATCCACATCGCGCCGCTCATCCGGGTGGGCGCCTCGCCGCGGGCGACGATCAATCTGGCGCTCGCCAGCCGTGCCCATGCGTTCCTCGAAGGCCGCGCCTATGTCACTCCGCATGATGTGAAAAACATCGCCATGGACGTGCTCCGCCACCGTGTGACGGTCACCTACGAGGCGGAAGCCGAAGGCCTCGACAGCGAGCGGATCATCGCCCGCATCCTCGATGAACTGCCGGTGCCATGATCGCGCGAAAAGCCAGCACGCCTGTCAGCGTTCAGGACGAGGCCCGCGCGGCGGAAATCCTCGGCCGCGTCCGCCGCATGGAGGTACGCACCAACCGTTTGGTCGATGACTCGCTGGCAGGCCGCTATGCCAGCGTCTTCAAGGGGCGCGGTATGGACTTCGACCGCGTGCGCAACTACGTGCCGGGCGATGATGTTAGAACGATCGACTGGAATGTCACCGCGCGCACCGGTGAGGCACATGTGAAACTTTTCACCGAAGAACGCGAACTCACGATCCTTCTCATGATCGACATCAGCGCGTCTTCGGACTTCGGTTCGGTGCCGGATTCCAAGCGCGAACTCGCCGCCGAGGCCGCCGGCGTGCTAGCAGCATCGGCCATTCGCAACCGCGACAAGGTGGGTTTGATCCTTTTCAGCGATGCCGTTGAGTTATACATTCCGCCGGGGAAAGGCCGGACACATATCATGCGGCTGATCCGCGAGACATTGTTTTTCCAGCCCGCCAGCGCCGGCACGGATATCTCCAAAGCCCTGGATTTCGTCAACCAGGTGACCCACCGCAGATCGGTGGTGTTCCTGGTCTCGGATTTCTGTCTTGGAGAGCCGCAGGAAGAGCGACTGAAGCTACTGCGCAACAAGCTGCAAACCACCAACCGGCGGCATGATGTGATTGCCGTCTCGGTCACCGATCCGCGCGAGGAATCGCTGCCGGATGTCGGCCGCGTGCTCATCGAGGACGCGGAAAACCAGCAGGTCGTCGAGATCGATACCGGCAGCGCCAAAGTGCGCGATGCCTACGCCAAGGCCTCCCGCGCCCGCCGCGAACGAACCGCCGGCCGCATCCGCTCGCTCGGCGTGGATTTGTTAGAGTTTGTCAATGGCGAGAACTGGCTGCCCGGGTTGATGAGCTTTTTCCGCAACCGCCGCCAACGCTCCGGCTGAATCCCTGATTTCCACGATGTTTCATTTCCGTTCCATTTTCTGGCGATCCATCGCGCTCGGATGCTTGTCCACCACTGTCATCCACGGCCAGCCCGCCGAAGATGACATCCGCGGCCCCAAGCCGCTGGTGGATATCCCGGAGCCCGGAAAATTTCCGGTTGTGCTGTGGGCCTTGATCGCGGGCGTGGTGCTGCTGCTCGCCATCGCCGCGTTCCTGTGGAGGCGCCATGCGCGCAGCAAGCGGCTCAGAAGTCCGCGGGAAATCGCCCTCGCATCGCTGGCCGAGTTGGAGGCAGGCCGTGAAGTGATGACCGCCGAATCCTTCGCCAACCGCGCCGCGCAAACCGTGAGACAATACATTTCCGACCGCTTCGACATCGCCGCGCCACGCCGGACCACCGAGGAATTCCTGCGCGATCTAACTGCGGACCCGGCATCGCCGCTCACCGACAAGTGCGATCATCTGCGTGGATTCCTGAAATCCTGCGACCTTGCGAAATTCGCGGGCCGCGAGATTGATCTCACGCACCGCGCCGAACTCGTGCAAGCGGCACGCGGATTCATCGAGGCCACCGCCTCATCATCCAAACCGGAGAGTTCCACGAAGCCATGACCGGGAGTTTTCAATTCATGCGTCCGGAGTTTCTTTGGCTGCTGTTGTTGCTGCCGGTTCTTGCGTTCTGGCGCGCGCGCTGGGGGCGGTCGGTGGCCGTCCGCATGCCGTCCACGGCAGACGCGCGCAGCGTTGGTGCCCGGCCGCGCTCGATGGTCGGCGGGTTTTTGTTGTTCCTCGGATTGCTTTCATTCGCCTTGCTCGTCACCGCTCTGGCACGGCCGCGCCTCGGCAAAGGGTCCAGCGAGATTGAGGCCAGCGGAATTGATATCGTCCTGGCCATCGATGTCTCCGGCTCGATGGAAGCCCACGATTTCAAACTCCAAGGCCAACCGGTCAACCGCCTGGAAATGGTCAAGCAGGTGGTCGGAAAATTCATCACCGCGCGGCCCAACGACCGGCTCGGCATGGTTGGCTTCGCCGGTCGCCCGTATCTGGTGAGCCCGCTGACCTCGGATCACACCTGGCTTGACGACCGCCTCCGCGACCTGCAGATGGGCCAGGTCGAGGACGGCACCGCAATCGGCTCGGCGCTTGCCTCGGCGGTGGGCTATCTGCGCAAGTCGGATGCCAAATCACGGATCATCATCCTGCTCACCGACGGGGTGAACAACGCCGGAGCCGTCAATCCGCTCACTGCCGCCGAGGCCGCCAAGGCGCTGGGCATCCGGGTTTATACCATCGGCGTCGGCACGCATGGCGACGCTCCCGTGCCGGTGAAAGACGCCTTCGGTCGCACACACATGCAGATGATGAAGGTGGAGATCGACGAGGAAATGCTCCGCGAAGTGGCCGCCGCCACCGGTGGGCAATCGTTCCGCGCGACCGACACGGACTCGCTTGAGCGTATCTACGAATCGATCAACCAACTTGAAACCACCACCCGCAAGATGAAACAGTTCCAACAGTATGATGAACTTTTCCTGTGGTTCCTCGTTCCCGGCCTCGGACTCCTTTTGTTAGAAACCATCCTCACCCAAACCCGCTTCAGGCGGCTTCCCTGATACCGCGCCATCATGGACGACTCCACCCTGCAATTTGCCAATCCGATTTGGATCTTCGTCGGCCTGCTGGTCTGCGCCGGCATGGTCGCGGTATTCATCCGCTTCGACCGCCGTCGCGAGGCGGATCTGGCGAAGCTGATCCACCCGCGCTTCCGCGAGCGGCTTGCCGTCGGCGTTTCCCCGCGGCTGCGGCTTTTCAAGCGCGTCCTGTGGCTGCTTGCGGTGTGGCTGCTGTTCGTCGCCATCGCCCGGCCGCAGAAAGGCTACGAATGGAATGAGGTGAAACGCCGGGGCATCGACATCCTGTTTGCCGTGGACACCTCGCGCAGCATGCTGGCGGAGGATCTTTCGCCCAATCGACTGGAACGCGCGCGACTCGGGATCATCGATTTTGTCGATCGCCTTGAGGGCGACCGGGTCGGGCTGATCCCCTTTGCCGGCAGTGCCTTCGCACTTTGCCCGCTGACTCTTGATTACGATGCCTTCCATGAATCGCTAGCCGCGCTGGACACCGACATCATCCCCCGCCAGGGCACCAACATCGCCAGCGCGATCGAGGAGGCGGCCCGCTTGTTTGACGAGCAGGGAAACAACCACCGGGTGCTGATCCTGATCACCGACGGCGAGGACTTGGAGGGATCGGTGGTGGATGTGGCGAAGGCCGCCGCGGAGAATGGCATGACGATTCACACTGTCGGCGTGGGGAGTCCGGAGGGGGCGACCATTCCTGTTAGACTTCCGAACGGTCGTGCCGAACAACTCCGCGATGCGGAGGGCAGGGTGGTCCGCACTGCGCTGGATGAAACCACCTTGAAGAAAATTGCCGAGGTCACCGGTGGCATCCATGTCGCGCTGGGGCGTGGGGCGGAGGGGCTCAACACGATCTATCAGGAACGCCTGCGGCTGATTCCCAAGAGCGAGTTGGAGCAGCGGATGGAGCGGATTCCGCTGGAGCGCTACGAGTGGCCGCTCGGCCTGGCGGTGATTTTGTTGTTGATCGAGTTTTTCACGAGCGACCGCCGCAAGACGGGTAAAGCCCGCGCGCTGCCGAAATTCGCGGCGGTTCTGGCGGGCATCTTCACCGCATCCGGGGCCATGGATGCCCGCGCGGACGAGGCGGACCCGCGGAAGATCTACAATCAGGGAACCCAAGCCTACCTCGAAGGGGATTTCGCCACGGCCGGCGAGACACTCCGTGCATCGCTCAAAACCCGCGATTTGAAACTTCAACAACAGTCGTATTACAACTTGGGGAACACCTTGTATCGGACGGGCCAGAAGACCTTGGAGAAGGAGCCGCAATCCACCATCAAATCATGGGAGGAGGCGATCAAGGCCTATGAGGATTCCCTGGCGCTGGATCCGGACGACGCGAATGCGCTCTTCAACAAGGAGCTTGTCACGCGCAAGTTGGAGGAGCTGAAGAAGCAACAAGAGCAGAACGAGGATAAGCAAGAAGACAAAGAGAACAAAGAGGATCAGCAACAGGACCAACAGGACCAACAGGACCAACAGGACCAGCAGGACCAGCAGGACCAGCAGGACCAGCAGGACCAGCAGGACCAGCAGGACCAGCAAGATCAGCAAGATCAGCAAGACCCACAGGACGGCAAGGAATCCGGCAAGGAACCGCAGGAAAAGGGCGAGGAATCCA
>RPOS01000177.1 GCA_003820635.1 Verrucomicrobiaceae bacterium
GATGAGGAGAAAATCACCCGCCTGATTTCCGGCATGGCGGATTACCTGGAAGCCTGCGATTGCATTCTGGCAGGCGGCGAAACCGCTGAAATGCCCGGCATCGTCCCTGCGGACGTCATCGAACTTTCCGGTTTCTGCATCGGCTGCGCCGAGAAACCCGACCTCATCGACCCGACGACCGTCGCCGTGGGGGATGTGCTGATCGGCTACGCATCGGACAGCATCCACGCCAATGGCTGGTCGCTGGTGCGCCGCGTGCTGCGCGAGTTTCCCGGCGAGGTGACCGGCGACGAACTCGCTGCTTGGCTCAAACCCACCCGGCTTTATCACGATGTCACCCGCGATTTGAAAAAATCCGGCATCAAGCCCAAGGCGATGGCCCACATCACCGGTGGCGGCCTGCCGGAAAACCTCGAGCGCCTGTTCCGCGGCATGGGAGCGGATCTGGAAATCCCGCGCTGGGAGCTTCCCGGCATCGACAAACTGCTTTCCCACGTGGACGCGCAGGACCGCTTCCACACTTTCAACATGGGCATCGGCTGGGTGGCCATCGTCGCCGAGGCGGATGTCGAGGCGGCGCTCAAGGCGGGACCCGGCGGCCATGTGATCGGCCGGATGGTTCCCGAGGAGGGCGTCCGGGTGCGCGTGTCAGGCGAGTGATCCCACGACTTTAAGCGAGCATGAGCGATTTCCTCAAACACGAATGCGGGATCGCGGCGGTGCGGCTCCGCAAGCCCCTTGCTTATTACTACGACCGCTACGGCACCTGCCTGTGGGGCCTCAACAAGTTGTTCCTGCTGATGGAAAAGCAGCACAACCGCGGCCAGGACGGCACCGGCATCGGCTGCGTGAAGCTCAACATGCCGATGGGCCAGCCCTACGTCTATCGCCGCCGGGGCATCGAGAAGGACGCGCTGGCGCAGATTTTCCGCAAGGAAATCAAGAACTATTACAAAATGTCCCGCAAGGGGATCATGAACCACCGCGATCCCGATAGCGTCAAAACGCATTTCGACTTCGGCGGTGAAATCCTCGTCGGCCACCTGCGTTACGGCACCTCCGGCGAGTTTGATGAAGGCTCGTGCCATCCGTATCTGCGCCGCAGCAACTGGCCCACCCGCACGCTCATGGTGATGGGCAACTTCAACATGACCAACGCCGCCGAGCTCAACGAGGTGCTCATCAACCGCGGCCAACACCCGGTTTTCGGCACCGACACCCAGACGGTGCTCGAGGAAATCGGCTATCATCTCGACGAACACCACACCGATCTCTACCGCCAGCTCCGCGATGCCGGCGTGCCCGGTGCCGAAATGCCGGAAAAAATTTCCGCCGCGCTCGATGTGCCGCGGCTCGTCGCGGAATCCGCCGCCGCGTGGGATGGCGGCTACACGATCTGCGGCGCGATTGGTAACGGCGACATGTTCGTCATGCGCGATCCCCGCGGCATCCGGCCCTGCCACATGCTCATCACCGACGAGGTGATCGCCTTCGCCTCCGAGCGTGTGCCGCTCATGACCGTCTTCGAAGCCGAGGCCGACGAAGTCAAGGCTGTGGATCCCGGCTCGATGATCACCATCAAGGCTGACGGGACGATGACGGACTCCGCCTTCGCGCCGCCGCAGCGCTTCACGCCGTGTTCCTTCGAGAAAATCTATTTCTCGCGCGGCAATGACCCGCTCATCTACCGCGAGCGCAAGGCGATGGGCGCGGCACTTGTTTCCCAAGTGGTCGATGCCATCGGCGGGCAGTTCGACAAAACCATCTTCTCCTTCATCCCCAACACCGCGGAGACCGCCTACTACGGCCTGATGGACGGGCTGCGCCTCCACCGCCGCCAGGAAGTGCGCTCCGAGATCCTCAAGGCCGCGGAAACCGGAGCACTCACCCCGGATCTTGTCGATAAGCTCATCCTGCGCAATTGGCCACAGGGCGAAAAGATCGCCCACAAGGACATCAAGATGCGCACCTTCATTTCCCAGGAAAAGGGCCGCGACCAGCTGGTGTCCCACGTCTATGACATCACCTACGGCATCGTGGAGCCCGGCGACTACCTCGTCGCCCTGGATGATTCGATCGTCCGCGGCACCACGCTCAAGCAGTCGATTTTGAAAATTCTCGCCCGCACCAAGCCGGCGAAAATCGTCGTCTGCTCCACCGCGCCGCAGATCCGCTATCCGGATTGTTATGGCATCGACATGTCGGAGCTCGGCAAGTTCATCGCCTTCCAGGCCGCCGTGGCGCTGCACCGCCGCGCCGGCCGCCAATCGTTGCTGGACCGGATCTGCGAGGAATGCCGCAATGAGTTGAAGCTACCCGCCGCCGAGCGCCGCAACAAGGTCCAGCAGGTTTACGATGCCTTCACCGACGAGGAAATTTCCGCCGAGATCAGCCGCATGGTCTATCCCGAAAATATCGACTGGCACGGTGAGGTGCAGGTGATTTTCCAATCCATCGAAAACCTTCGCGCCGCGATCAAGGGCGACTGCGGAGACTGGTATTTCACCGGCGACTACCCCACACCCGGCGGCTACTCGATGGTCAACCTCGCCTACATCCGCTGGTATGAGGGCGTCGGCGGCCGCAGCTACGACCTGCCGCTCTGAGCAGCTTTGCTGGCAAACACCGCCAGCGTCGTCCGTTCCAGAAAATTGCGGCCGTTCTCCTCCAGCCTCAGGAAATCATGGTGCAGCGGGCACGGATCTCCCGAGCCGCAGAAACCCGGCCCGAAGGGGCAGGGGAATTCATCCATCCCGCGCTCAAACAGGCTCACGATTTCCGCCAGGCGGATGTCCTTGGGCGGGCGCGCCAAGCGGTAGCCGCCGCCGGGGCCCGTCGTCCCGACAGTGAGGCCCGCCGTGGCCATCTGGCTGAGCAATTTCGCAGCCAGCGTGGTCGGGATCTTGCGGGCGCGGCCGACCTCCGCCGAGGACACCCAGGGCGCGTCCGGCGCATGTTTTTCCGCCAGATAACTGATCGCGGAGACTGCCTGCCGTGCCAGCTTGCCGTATCGGAACATGCCCGTCGTTAGCACCGCCGCCGCCCGCAGGCCAGTAGAACCTGAATCAAAGAGCCGGGATTCCGGATTTCCGCATTGCTGCTTGATCGAATCCTCGGCCGCGGGGCATCGTCAGCGGCGGCGATGAAGGAATGGATCGAAGAACTCGAACGCTGGGGAGCGGATGTGATCTTTGGTCGCGCCAAGGGCTTCCGCGCGTCACTGGCGCGGCTGCTGATGTGGGCGCTTTCCGGCATCTTCCGGATTCTCGTGCAGCTCCGGCTCTGGCGCTACCGCAGCGGCTGGAAACCCCAGCACCATCTCGGCTGCCAGGTGGTCGCCATCGGCAACATCACCGTCGGCGGAACCGGCAAGACTCCGGTGGTTGAGTTGCTGGCCCGCTCCCTGCGCGATCAGGGGCGTGCCGTATCCATCCTTTCCCGCGGCTACAAGAGTCACAAGCTCGACCGCGCCCAGCGCTGGCGCGATGCCAGGGGCAATGCGATCCCCGCCGAGCGCATGCCGAAGGTGGTCTCCACCGGCGATGCGCTGCTGCTTGACTCGAAATTCGCCGGTGACGAGCCCTTCATGCTCGCCCGCAATCTCGACGGCGTCTCCGTGGTCGTGGACAAGAACCGCGTCAAGGGCGGCCGCTTCGCCATCGAACACCTCGCGGCCGACACGCTTTTGTTAGACGACGGCATGCAGTATCTCGATCTGGCGCACGGCATCGACATCGTGCTGGTGGATGCCGGTTCGCCTTTCGGCACCGGCTCGCTGCTGCCGCGCGGCACCCTGCGCGAGCCGCCGAAAAACCTGCGCCGCGCCAGCTACATCCTGCTCACCAAGTGCGATGGCCGGCCGAACGACGAGCTCATCACCCGCATCCGCAGATATAACAAAACCGCGGAGATCATCGAGTGCGCCCACGGGCCGATCCATCTGGAAAACGTCTTCACCCGCGAGCGCGAGCCGCTGGAGTTCCTCAAGGACAAGTGGGTGGGCGCCATCAGCGCCATCGCCGTGCCGGAGGCCTTCGAGGGCGCGCTGGAAAAACTCGGCGCGCGCGTGGAAATCCGCCGCCGCTTTTCCGACCACCACCGCTTCACCCGCAAGGACGTGGACAAGTTCATGCAGCGCTGCGTGGAGCGTGACATGCAGCTCATCGTCACCACCGAAAAGGACGCCGTGCGTTTCCCGCGGCCGTCATCCATCGACGTGCCCGTCTGGTTCCTGCGCATCGAGGTGGAGATTCTCAACGGCCGCGAAATCTGGGACGACCTGATCCGGCGCCTGTGCCAGCCGCAGCCGGCCTTCGAGTCCGTGCTGCGCCACCGGCACGCCTACCGCCTCTGAAAAAAGCGCCGCTTCAGATCCAGCCCGCCGCTTGATCCAGTGTTTCCACCACGCGGTCCGCGCCGTGGGCTTCCAACTCGGCCACGCTGAAGCGGCCGGTGGCCACAGCCAGGCAGCGCGCGCCGATGGCCCGGGCGCAGGCGATGTCCTTGGGCGTGTCTCCGATGATCCAGGTTTCCTCCGGCGCGAAGGCGCGTCCGGCATGGGCGGCCGCGCGTTCCAGCGCGATCGGACCGAGGCGGTTGCGGTCCGGGTGGTCGCAACCATACGCCCCGAACGGGAAATACCCGGCCAGTCCGTAGTGGCGGACTTTTGAGGCGGCGCCGCCGGCGATGTTTCCCGTGAGCAGCCCGAGCGTGGCGCGGTCCGCCAGCCGGTCTAACAAAAAGTTCACACCATCCAGCACGCGGCCGGGAAAGCCGCCGTGGGCGAGGTTCCAGTCCAGCCGCTGCTGATAGATCGCGAGATACGCGCCGATGCGCCCGCGGGTCGGCTCGACCGAGAAGTGCTCGTGGATTCCGATGACAATGCCGAGATCCGTGGCACCCGCAAGATCCAGCGGGGGCCCGGCTTCGCCGAAAACCTCAAGCGTCGTTTCCTCCAGCGCGGCCATGCCGGCCCCGCCAGTGTCCACCAGCGTGCCATCGATATCGAAGAGATAGAGCATGGGAGGAATATCGAACGTCCAACGCCGGACGTTCAACTTTGCAGTGAGGAAAGCCTGGCGCGCTTACTTCGCTTCCTCGGCATTCGCCTCCGGCACTTCATCCGGCACTTCATCCGGCACCTCGTCATCGAGCTCCGGCTCGTCGTGGGCCTCGTCCTCCTCGAAGTCGTCCTCCTCCATGAGCTCACCATGGAACAGGTGGAACTTGCGCTTGCGCTGGTGCTGCGGCAGCGGCGAGAGGATCATCGCCACGGCGCGGCCGTTGAGGCGCGGCGCTTGGTCCACCTGCGCCATCGTCTTGAGATCCTCGATGATGCGGTTGAGCACCACGAATCCCAGGTCCTTGTGCGCGTTCTCACGACCGCGGAACTGCAGCACGAAACGGCACTTGTGGTTCGTATCGAGGAATCCCTCGGCGCGGCCCATCTTGATGTTGTAGTCGTGCTGGCCGGTGCCGACGCGGAATTTCACTTCCTTCATCCGCGTGGCGCTCTTGGACTTCTGCTTCTTGAGCTTCGCCTGCTCGTATTTGTATTTCCCGTAATCGACGATCTTGCAGACCGGCGGGTCCACCTGGCCGGCGATCTCGAC
>RPOS01000178.1 GCA_003820635.1 Verrucomicrobiaceae bacterium
CGAGCACGACGGACGCTGGGTCTTCGCCAACGCCAACAACACGCCGCGCGTGGCGCGCATCAGCACGGAAACCTTCCGCACCGAGGAAATACTGGAAATTCCCAATAGTTCGGGCAACCACTCATCGCCCTTCATCACCGAGAACTCGGAATACATCGTCGCGGGAACCCGCTTCAGCTACCCGCTGGATGACGAGGGTGCCAATCCCGACGTGCCGATTGCCAGCTACAAGGACAATTTCAAGGCTACTTTCAGCATGATCTCGGTGGCTCCGGACACCGGCCGCATGAAGGTCGCCTTCCAGGTGCTGTTGCCCGGCATCCACATCGACCTCGCACGTGCCGGCAAAGGCAAGTCCCACGGCTGGTTTTTCTTCTCATGCTACAACAGCGAACTCGCGCACACCCTGCTCGAAGTCAACGCCTCGCAAAAGGACAAGGACTTCATCGGCGCGATCAATTGGAAGAAGTGCGAGGAATACATCAAGGCCGGCAAGGGCCGCAAGTCGCGCAACAAGCACCTGCACCACGTCTGGAACGAGGAAACCCACAGCACCGAGTCCAAGGTCGAGGAGGAAGTGGTCATCCTCGATCCCACCGAACTGCCGGACATCTTCTATTTCATGCCCTGCCCGAAATCGCCACACGGCTGCGACACCGATCCCACCGGCAGCTATATCGTGGGCAGCGGCAAACTCGCCGCGTTGATCCCCGTGTTCTCGTTCGACAAGATTCAGGCCGCCATCGCCGCCAAGGACTACGAGGGCGAGTTCGAAGGCATCCCGGTGCTCAAATACCAATCGGTCCTTCACGGCGAAGTGAAAAAACCCGGCCTTGGCCCGCTGCACACCGAGTTCGATGGCAAGGGCTTTGCTTACACCTCGATGTTCGTCACCTCCGAGATCGTGAAATGGAACATCGAAACCCTCGAAGTGGTGGACCGCACGCCCACCTTCTACTCCGTCGGCCACATGACCATCCCCGGTGGATGCACCGCCAAGCCGCATGGAAAATACGCCATCGCCTACAACAAGATCACCAAGGACCGCTATCTGCCCACCGGCCCGGAACTCACCCAGTCCGCACAGTTGTATGATATCTCCGGCGACAAGATGAAGCTGCTGCTCGACTTCCCGACCGTCGGCGAGCCGCACTATGCCGAGGCCATTCCCGCCGAACTGATTGCGCCGCGCTCCAAAAAGATCTACAAACTCGAGGACAACCACCACCCCTACGCCACCAAGAGCGAGAAGGACGCAAAGGTCGTGCGCGAGGGCAACGTGGTCCGCGTTTACATGACCGCCATCCGCTCGCACCTCGCCCCTGACAACATCGAGGGCATCAAGGTCGGCGACGAGGTCTATTTCCACGTCACCAACCTCGAACAGGACTGGGACGTGCCGCACGGCTTCGCGGTCAAAGGTGGTAAAACCTCTGAGTTGCTGATCATGCCGGGCGAAACCTGCACCCTCAAGTGGACACCCACGCGCGTCGGCGTCTCACCGTTCTATTGCACCGACTTCTGCTCGGCGCTGCATCAGGAAATGCAGGGATACGCCCGCGTTTCCCCGGCGGATTCCGATGTGCCGATCCGCTTCGGCATCGGCGACACCGCACCGAAGTAGGATTCCCACTGTGGCGCGGGCATCCTGCCCGCCGCCATCCCGGACTCCTTGAAAGACGCGCGGGCAAAATGCCCGAGCCACGGACAGCAATATCAGCTAACATGAAAAAGCTCCACGTCATTACCCGGATACTGTTGGCCGTCGCAGCGCTCTCGATGCTCGGCGCTTACAAGCTGCCGATGTGGGAGATCCACCTCTGGGCACCGCAGTATCCGGAGGGGCTCAACATGAAAATCTGGCTCGATCACCTCAGTGGGGATTTTGACATCATCAACGGTCTCAACCACTACATCGGCATGGCCTTGATCAAGGAGGAGATGTTTCCGGAATTCAAATTCATGGGCTATGTCCTAGGATTCCTCATCTTCATGGGGCTGCTTCCGGTCATCATCGGCCGCCGTGTGTTTCTCCAAATTTTCGTTGCGCTCCTGTTTATCGCCGGCGCCCTCGGCCTGTGGGATTTCTACCGCTGGGGGCATGACTACGGCCATAACCTCGATCCCAAGGCGGCCATCTCGGTGCCCGGCATGACTTATGATCCACCGATCGTCGGTTACAAGGTGCTGCTCAACTTCACCGCCTACTCAGGCCCGGACAAGGGTGGCTGGCTTCTCATCGTCGCAGGCGGCATCACGGTGGCTCTGCTTGCATGGGAACTGTTGCGCACACGCTCGAAACGGATCACCAATATCGGGTCCGGAGATTTTGTGACGCTCGCTGCCATGGTGGGAGCCATGTTATTGCTTCCCGGCTGTGATCGCGGGCCGCAGGCCATCGACTTCGGCAAGGACTCCTGCGCCGAGTGCAACATGACCCTCGTGGACAAGCGCTTCGGCGCGGAATTCGTCACCGGCAGGGGCAAGGTCTTCAAGTTCGACGATGTGAACTGCATGGTCGAGTTCATCGAACGCGAGCCCCACGCCGGTGACTCCGCCGCGCGGCGCTTCGTCGTCGCCTTCAACGGGGGCGGCGCGCTGGTGGAGGCGGACCATCTCGTTTTCGTGAAGCACAAGGATCTCCGCACGCCGATGCGCAGCCATGTCGCTGCGTTCCGTGACAAGGAATCGGCGCAGGCCACGCTCGACGGCCTCGGCGAGGGCGGAAGCTTCCTCACCTGGCAGGATGTCATGAAAGAATTCCCCGCCCCATGAAAAAACTCACCCCGGTGCTGCTGGTTTGCCTACTGCCCGCCGCCGCAGCGGAACTCAACGTAGGCGAGGGGAAAACCCATGCCACGCTCGCGGCGGCCATCACAGCCGCCGCGGCAGGTGATACGATCATTGTGCATCAGGGAATCTATCAGGAGAGCGGCCTGAAAGTGGACAAATCCATCAAACTGACCGGCCATGACTGGCCGGTGATCGATGGCCGGGGCAGCGGCGAAATCGTCACCATCACCGCGCCGGACGTCGAAATCAGCGGCTTCGAAATCCGCAACAGCGGTGTGAGCAGCCTGAACGACCTCGCGGGCATCAAGGTTGCGGATACCCGCAACGCCACGGTTTCCAACAACCGCCTGCGCCACTGCAATTTCGGCATCTATGTTTCCAAGGCCGGCGATTGCCGGATCATCGGCAACGATGTCCAGGGAAGACCCGGCGGCGAACAGGAATCCGGCAACGGCATCCATCTTTGGTCCTGCGACAACATCACCGTCACCGGCAACACCGTGCGCGACCACCGCGATGGCATTTACCTCGAGTTTGCAAAGCAATCGGTCATCGAGCACAACACGGTCCAAGACAATCTGCGCTACGGGCTCCATTACATGTTTTCCCATGACAGCGCCTACCGCCACAACCGCTTCGAACGCAACGGCGCGGGCGTGGCGGTGATGTATACCCGCAACGTGGAAATGAGTTCCAACCACTTCGTCAACAACTGGGGCAGCTCCGCCTACGGGCTCATGCTCAAGGACATGACCGATGGTCACATCACCGGCAACACCTTCGAACGCAACTCGATCGCCATCGCGCTCCACGGCTCCAACCGCATGGAGATCGAGAACAACCGCTTCTCGGAAAACGGCTGGGCCATCCAGATCCAGCGCAGCAGCTCGGACAATACCTACCGCAGGAATAACTTCACCGGCAACTCCTTCGACATCGCCGCGGATGGCGAACTCGACAACAACCGATTTTCTAACAACCACTGGGACAAATACGAGGGCTACGATCTCAAGCGCGACGGCATTGGCGATGTGCCCTTCCGCCCGGTCAGCCTCTACGCGGTGGTGGTCGGCCGCATTCCTTCATCCGTGTTGCTGCTCCGCAGCCCCGTCGTCCACCTGCTCGACCAAGCCGAGAAGGCCTTCCCCTCCATCACGCCGGAGCGGGTGGTGGATGAAAAACCCGCTATGCGTCCGAACCCGATCTCCCGTCATCCACAAATCAATCCAACCGAAAAACCATGAAACACGCATCCATCATCCGTATCCTGTTAGGAACGACCGCCGCATTGCTGCTGAGCCAGTGCAACAAACCGTCGTCTGATAACGCCGCAGTCGATTCCGTCGACAGCGCGCCGGCCGCCGGCCAGTCCGCGGTGGCCGACGACGTCTCGCAGAAAGACATCGTCAAAGTCGCGGTTGGCAGCCCCGCACACACCACTCTGGTCGCCGCGGTCAAGGCCGCCGAACTGGTGGACGTGCTCTCCAACGCCGGCCCCTTCACCGTCTTCGCGCCCACCAACGAAGCCTTTGACAAGCTGCCCAAGGGCACCGTCGAGGATCTGTTGAAACCCGAAAACAAAGACAAGCTCGCCGATATCCTGCAATACCACGTGTTGGTCGGCGGATATCGCGAAGAAATGCTCACCGACGGCAAAACCCTCGGCACAGCCAGCGGTGGATCGGTCAAAATCTCCGTCAAGGACGGCAAGGTCGTCATCAACGACAGCGCCACCATCATCGGCACGGTAGTCGCGTCGAACGGGTTGGTGCACGTCGTGGACGCAGTTTTGCTTCCACAATGAAAGTCATCGATTGCTTTTTCATCCGCTTCGACGGTCACAGATTGCCTACGGCCATCCGGGAAGGCTTCGCGGGATCTTACTTGCTCGCAAGAGCTCGCTTTGGATTGCCGCTACAATCATCTCATTCGCCGCATTCACACTCTTTTCTTGCGTCTTGTGTCTTGAAGTCTTGAGTCTCTGATCATGCTCGTCTCCAAACTCCTAACCAAATCCTTCGGCCGCCTGCGCGCCCTGGACGACGTGGACGTATCAATGGAGCGTGGCCAGTCGGTATTGCTGATCGGTCCCAATGGCTCCGGTAAAACCACCTTCATCAAGTGCGTGCTCGGACTGGTGATCCCGGACAAGGGCGAGCTCACGCTCGACGGCACATGCCTGTTGGGAAACCCGGCTCCGCGCCGCAACATCGGCTATATGCCGCAGATCGGCCGTTTCCCGGACCACCTCAAGGTCGGCCAGATCATCGACATGATGCGGGAAATCCGCCGCGGCACCCACACCCGCAGTGACGAGGACCTGATCGAGGCGTTTGAAATCGGCAAGTTTGCCCACAAAACGGCGCGCACCTTGTCCGGCGGCATGCGCCAGAAACTCAGCGCCTGCCTCGCCTTCCTCTTCGATCCGGAAATCCTCATTCTCGACGAACCCACCGCTGGTCTCGACCCGCTGGCGGCGGAAATCCTCAAGGAAAAAGTCCGCGCCGAGCGCGCGAAGAACAAACTCATCCTGCTGACTTCCCACATCCTCAGCGATCTCGACGAAATCACCAGCGACGTGCTCTATCTGATCGACGGCCGCGTCCGCTTCTACCGTCCCATCGCCGAGCTTTTCGAAGAACATGGCGATCCGAAACTCGGTCGCGTCATCGCCAAAATCATGCGTGAAACCGCCGATGCTTAAAATCGTCAAATACGTCATTCGCGACATCATCCGCAGCCGCATCATCATTGCCTACGCGTTGATCCTTCTGGCCGCTTCGTTCGGCCTGTTCA
>RPOS01000179.1 GCA_003820635.1 Verrucomicrobiaceae bacterium
ATTTCAAATTTCCAGCCATGCACACGCTCCACCGCCGCCTTGGATGGACCTTGGTGGGGCTTTCACTGGCGCTCCATCTCGTCACGGTTTTCTGCTACTCGCGGCAACCGGACCGTTTCGCGGCCTTCAGCGTGTTGCCCATCTGGGTCTGGGGCGGCATCGGACTGCTGCTTTGCATGGTGGCGTTTTATTTCCTGCGTGCCTCGCTCTCGCTCGTGATGACCGCGGTGTGGGCGGTCACCCTGCTGGTGGGGGCCGATGAGGCCCGCGTGCTCGCCAATTTCGGAAAATCCAAACCCCAGCCAGGAGCCGCCGCACCGCATCAAGGGGCGCCCGTCCTGCGGGTGGCCACCCTCAATTGCGCGCTCTTCCGCTACGGGGATCCCGCGCCGGATATCGCCGCGTGGCAGCCGGACATTGTCTTGCTGCAAGATTCCTATCCACACCATGTCCGCCTCGTGGCGGATGCGCTCTACGGTGGCCGCGGCGATTACCGCTGTCACACCACTTCCAAGGGTGGTGTGGGCATCGCAACCCGCTGGAAAATCCAGCGGGAAGTCCGCAACCCCGGCCTGCGCAGCCAGCAAGTGACCATCGAAATGCCCGACGGCAGGACTTTGGAAATCATCAACGTCCATTTGCTGACCGCCGCCACGGACCTCACGTTCTGGCACCGCCACGCCTGGCGCGAGCACCGGGTCAACCGCGCCATCCGTCAAAGGGAGCTCGCCACCGTCCGGCAGGTGTTGGAACAAACCACCAACTTCCCCAACACGCCCACCTTGTTAGGCGGCGATTTCAACGCCAGTGCCACGGATG
The DNA here is from genome assembly GCA_003820635.1 of Verrucomicrobiaceae bacterium. The sequence continues at coordinate 820 of RPOS01000179.1, forward strand.
TGGTGCACCGCCAGCTTGCCGCGGATTTCATCGATGCCTTCGCCACCGCCGGCACCGGCTGGGGTAACACCTATCAGCGCCGGTTCCCGATCCTGCGGATCGACCAAATCCACAGCACGCGGCACTTTTCCCCTGTGCGCTGCCGCACCGTCACCACCCGTCACAGCGACCACCGCATGGTCGTGGCGGATTTCATCGTGAGGTAGCGGATTGCGGCTACACGCCTTTTTCCACGGCTTCGGCGATGGCCTTGATGGTTTCCCCGGATTCGGTTTCCACCAGCGGCCGCTCGAGCATGTCCTCGTAGATCTCGATGTAGCGGCGCGCCACCTCCTTGTGGCTGAACTCCTGCGCGCTCTCGATCATCACCCGGCTCAGCTCCCGCTCGCGGACTTCCGTAGGCAGCGCGTGGAATTCCATCGCGCGGTCGATCGCCCAGCGCAGCCCGTCGGAACTGTAATGGTCGAAACGGAAACCGTTGCCCTTCGAGTGCTCCGCATCAAGCTGGCGGATCGTGTCATAGAGTCCGCCGGTGGCGTGGACCACCGGCAGCGAGCCGTAAAGCGGCGAGGTCATCTGCGGCAGCCCGCAGGGCTCGAAGAGCGAGGGCATGAGCATGAAGTCCGAGGCCGCGTAGGCCAGGCGCGAGAGCCGCTCGTCGAAATCCACCACCGAGACGCGCTCGTGCAGGTCGAAGGCGGCGACGATCTGCTCGAAAAACTGCTGGTGCGGGCCGTTGGCCACCACCACCACTTGGAGATCGCGGTGCCAGTAGTCGGAAACGATCTGATAGAGAATATCGGTGAGCAGTTGCGGGCCTTTCTGAACGGGATCGAGCCGCGAGGGCCAGAAGAAGACAGGCGCGTTTGCATCCTGCTTGAGCTGGAGTTCGCGCTGGAGTGCGAGCTTGTTGGCGGCCTTTCCTTCCAGCACATCCTTGGCGGTGAAATTGCGCACCAGCGCGTCATCGGTGGCCGGATCGTAGGAAACATCCGGCGCGTTGAGGATGCCGGCCGAGCAACCGGCGAAGTATTTGTTTCGCAGCTCGGCACGCACCGAATCCGGCACCACCGAGTGCCAGCCCTCGACGATTTCCCACAGGAAACGCGGGCTCACGGTGTTGATGTAGTGGGCGGCGAAAATGCCGGAGGTCAGCAGGTCCACCGGCACATGGGAGCGGGCGTGGTCGTAATTCCCGGGCGTCCCGCAGAAATAGAGATTCATCCAGAACTCCGCGGCATCGATGCCGAACTCTTCGATTTGCGCCAGCGACACCTGCCGCGTGTGGATGTTGTGCACGGTGAACAGGCTCTTGATCCCACGCCGCCGCGCCATGCCCGGAATCAGCGCCGTCATCCAGTCGTTGCAGTGGATCAGGTCCGGCCGCACGCGTGGGATGATGTGGTTGATGACCTCCCGCTGGAACACCAGCGCGATGCGCATCGATTCCTCCGAGTAGTTGCTGTAAACCTGCTCGCGGTAGTAGAAAATCCGGTCCTCCGCCAAGTGGATGTGGGAATCCGGCAGCACCTCATGATATTTTCTCAACTCCTTGTCGTGGAGATTGAAGACATCGCCTTGGAACATCCGCCGGTAGTTTGGCAGCGCCACGTGCACGTCCGCACCGAGCTCGAAGAGCGCGGAAACCAGCGAGGCCGAGACGTCCGCCAAGCCACCCGCCTTGGCGGACATGCGCTGCGTCATGTTTCCCATCCCCTGCGGCAGATAGGTAATCTCCGGAGTGACGATCAGGATCCGGGGCTTGCTTGGCTTGACTTTGGCAGACATCGGTTGGAGGGGACGTTAGGGGAAAAGCATCTGAAGGCAGCTTGGGCAAATCCCGTGCCAGCTGCCACACCAATCTTTTAATTGGCGAAAAATCTTTGCTCCCAAGGGGCTCATCAAAACCTGCCCTCCGCCAGATGCCGGATGCAGAATTGCGACCAGGTTTCCAAATCCCCGAAGCGCGCGCCATTGAGCTCCGCCAGCGGCATGAAGTCCAAATCCGCCAGTGCCTCCTCGCGGGACGTGACTGCGGCGGACTTCAGCTCCACCAAATGCACGATCCCGAGGTGCACCTGGCCCACCGGGTTGGAATCATCATTGAGCAGCGCGATGATGCGGTGCCCGTGCTCCTCCGGAAGATCCAGCTCCTCCTCGATCTCACGGGTCACGGCGGCGTGATAGGCGCCCGGCCCGGTCTTGCCGCCGCCGGTATCCACCGGGTTCACATGGCCGCCCACGCCGACCGAAATTTTCGCGTGCAAGCGGCTTTCGCCACCCGATTTCCCGCGAGTGTAGTGCAGGATCCGGTCGCCGCAGCGGAACACGCAATAAGGGATCAACTGCTTGTGCGACGGGTCCTCCTCGGCTGCCGCCCGGTCCATGAAAAAATGATTCGCCGGATCCAGCAGACGGGCCACCGCCGCGTCCAGGCCTTCCGTCCGGATGCCCTCAAAGGTTCCGATTTCATCCAACAGCGCCCGTGGCACCACCAGCACTTGCTCGCCCGCGTATTTCGACATGCGCCGGAGCATAGTGCCCGCCACCCGCTGGCAAAGTGAATTGTGAGGCGGACCCTCTTCTGCACCCAACCGCCCTGCCAATCAGGCATTCCCGGCACACGCGATCACGTGATTCCGTGCGTCCGCTTTTGTGGCATGCTTCTGCTGTCTTCAGATCTTCCGGATCCCGGACGCAAACTCAACCCACACCACCAGTCATGAAACGGTCCCCTACCCTCACCGTTCTGGCAGCGCTGCTCAGCCTCGCCGCCATCACCGCCGCATCCGCCCAGAACCTGCCGGCCTCCATGGCCTACTCATCCTCGGCCCTCGTCCGCGGCACCTCCACGGACGCGGGGCAGAAACTTCTCATCGCCGGCAACAGCCTTGGTTTGGAAAGTCACGCTGGTTTCGATTTGAGCATAATCCCGTCCACGCCGGGCTCGGCTGTCCGCAATTCCAGAATTCCATCCACCGCCAAATCCGCTCCGGCCCCTGCCGTGCCGACCGGTGAAAGAGCCGCTCTGGCGGACAGCACAACCAGCACCGGGCACTCGAAACTCGGCCGCTCCGTCGCACTGCTGGGAGTGCTCACCATCGCCTATCTGGCCAGCCGCAAGCGCTCGAATCCAAGGATGCACGGCGATATTTCCGAACTGCGAAATTTCCCGAAAAAACGTCTTGCCCACCGCGAGGCCCGCGCCTAAACCTCCGCCCCACCCGCAAGGGGCGTTAGCTCAGTTGGTAGAGCACTTGCATGGCATGCAAGGGGTCAGCGGTTCGAATCCGCTACGCTCCACTTTCCTTGAAGGTTTCATTTTCCCGGCCCGGGCGGCGCTCAATCCGCCGATCTTCAGGCCGCATTTCCATGTCGAGCTGGAGCTCAACCTGCTGGTGCAATTACTGGCGCGCCTGCCGCCATGGCACGGCCCTGCCGGCGGCCGTGGGCCTGCATCCGGCCATCGAAAAAGCGCTGGCCTGCCTCAACGACGATCCCACGGATGATCTGCGCGCGGTGGCAGCCGTTGCGGAGTGAGCACCGCCTATCTCAGCCGCCTGTTTCATATACAGGTGGGCACGCCCATGAACCGCTATCGCAATTCCGTGCGGCTGGCGCGTTTCATGAACCTCTACCGCGCCGGCGGCAAGGGCACGAAAATGCTCGCCGCCGCCTACGATGCGTAATTCGGCAGTTATGCGCGTTTTTTCAAAGTCTTGAGCGAGACTTACGGCCACGGCCCGCGGGAGTTTCTCGGCAGCGGGGATCAATCGCCTTGATCCGTCATGCGGAAAGCGGAAACCTGCCGCAGCGTGACCAGCTACACCCATGCACTCACTCCGGGCCAGGCGGACCAACTCCGCCGCGTGCTTCAGAACCAGGGCTACGATTTTGAAAACAAACCCCACGCCGTGTTTTCGGCGCGCAAGGGCAAGCTGAACGTCACGGTCTATCAGAAAGGTCCGAAGGTGCTGGTGCAGGGCAAGGACACGGAGGACTTCGTGCGCTTCACGCTGGAGCCGGAGGTGCTCGGCGAGGCGAAGCTCGGCTATGAGGAAATCCTGGAGCCGGACAAGTTCGAGCCGCACTTCGGCATCGATGAGAGCGGCAAGGGCGACTATTTCGGTCCGCTGGTGATCGCCGGGGTTTTCACGGATGCGGCGGTCGCCCGCAGCTTGATCGCCGCCGGCATCATGGATTCCAAGCGAGTCACCAGCGCCGCGCGCATCCGGCAACTCGCCGCGGCGATCCGCTCCACGCCCGGCTGCACCAGCGAGGTCGTTTCCATCGGCCCGGAGCGCTACAATGAAATGCACGACTCCTTCGGCAACCTCAACCGCCTGCTCGCCTGGGGCCATGCCCGGGTGATCGAAAAACTCGCCGCCGCCCGCCCGGATTGCCCGCGCGCGCTCAGCGACCAGTTCGCCCGGCCGGAAGTCCTCCAGCGCGCACTGCGCGAAAAGGGCCTCACCCTCACACTCGAACAACGCACCAAGGGCGAGTCCGACACCGCGGTGGCCGCCGCATCCATCCTTGCCCGCGAGCGCTTCATCGACTGGATGGACAAGACCTCCGCCGCCTGCGGCGTGAAACTGCCGCTCGGAGCCTCCGCCGCAGTCGTGGCCGCCGCGCGCGAACTGGTGGCCCGTCACGGGCGCGACGCACTCGGCAGGACGGCCAAACTCCATTTCCGCACCAC
>RPOS01000180.1 GCA_003820635.1 Verrucomicrobiaceae bacterium
GAGTTCATCGAGCACGGCAAGCCGGACACCCTGCGCGCCCTTCACGGTCTCACCCCGGAGGCGGCGGTTGGCAAGGTGCTTGGGCATTTTTCTGAAAAAAGTGGGTGATGTATGCCATTTGGCGGATTAGAAATGCCGCATGGCAAATACTTTGAGCGATGGAGATCCGGATTCCGGGCAAGCCGGGCGTTTGGAGTTGCCGGTAGACGTGTATGGCGCGGTCAAGGAGCCGGCGCTGCTGTAGCCGGTGGATCACTGGCTGGAAGTGCTGCGCCACTTCGGGTTGAAGGCCTCGGCCGCTGCGGGCAGCAGTTTCAGGCAGGTGCGGGAGGCCATGCGGCTGGGCGTGCCGCGCGGTGCCTTTGAGCAGCTGCGCGCGGATCTTGGAGTTTCCACCGAGGAGCTTGCGGAGATTCTGGGCATCCCCACCCGCACGCTGGCGCGCCGCACGGAACGCTTCAAACCGGATGAGTCCGAGCGTCTGCTGCGGGTTGGCTCGGTGGTGGCCAAAGCGGCGGATGTGCTGGAAGACCCGGTCGCGGCCCGCCGCTGGATGACCCAGCCGAAACGCGCGCTCGGCGGGCTCACCCCACTGCGTTGCTGCGATACGGAGATCGGCGCGCGCGAGGTGGAGGCACTGCTGGGCCGCATCGAACACGGGGTTTTCTCATGATCCGGGCCTTCCGCCTCTGCAAGACCAGGCACCTGGCCACGGCCTTCAGCGGCGAGGGCGCGCGGCTCAACGGCGGCCGCTGGAATTCCCCGGGAAATGCTGTGGTTTACACCTCGTCCTCGCTTTCGCTCACCACGCTGGAGGTGCTGATGCATTTGGAGGATCCGGAGGCATTTGCCCGCTTGTTTTCCTGGGTCTCCATAGAAATCCCGCATGATTTCCTGGAAACCGTGGAGCTCGCCACGCTGGCGGCCGGCTGGAACGATGACGAGCCGCGGCCGGTCTCGCGGGTGGTGGGCGACGCGTGGCTGCGCTCAATGCGCAGTGCCGCCCTCGCCGTGCCCTCCGTGGTTACGCCGGGAGAGTGGAACTACTTGCTCAACCCGGCTCATCCTCAATTTCCCCGGATTTTGATCGGCCCGTTCCAACGATTTCGCCCGGACGCGCGGTTGATCCGCTGAGAAATGAAATATGGATTTTCCCGTTTTCCGGATTGCGGCGGAGGCCACAGCGCCTAGCCTGCCTCAGAGCGATTTTTTCCATGGCCAATCCCACCGCCCGCCCACTCGGCAAACGCGTGCTCCTCATGGGCACCTGCCTTTGCGACGCCTTCTACGATGACGTGGCCCGCGCCACCGTCGAGATTCTCGAACATTTCGGAATCTCCGTGGAATACCCCGAGGATCAGACCTGCTGCGGCCAACCGGCTTTCAACTCCGGCGAATGGTCCGCCTCGCGCAAGGTTGCCAAGCACGCCGCCGAAGTCTTCGCCGGCGACCTGCCGGTGATCGTCCCCTCCGGCTCCTGCGCCGCGATGAACCGCCACGGCAACCTGCTCCAGTTTGAGGAAAACCCTGACCCGGCCATCACTTCGCTGGCCAACCGGACCTGGGAGCTCATCGATTTCATCTACAACGGCCTCGGCATCCAGACCTGGCCCGGCAAATTCGAGCAACCCACGCGCATCGCCTTCCACCGCTCCTGCCACAGCCGCGGCACGGAAACCGGCAAAGCGGTCCGCACCCTGCTCTCCTCCATCGAAAACGCCGAAGTCATCCCCTTCGGCCAACAGGAACAATGCTGCGGTTTCGGCGGCACCTTCTCGGTCACCTTTCCGCACATCTCCGGCCAAATGGGCACCCTCAAGCTCGACAACATCCTCGATGCCAAGCCCGACATGCTCGCCGGCATCGACATGTCCTGCCTCATGCACCTCTCCGGCCTCGCCACCACCCAAGGCCGCCCGGTCCCGCACAAGCACGTCATCCAAATACTCCGCGACACACTCATGTCATGATCGGCAACCAACTCATCGACCTCTACGCCCGGAACATCTCCGACGAAAAGCAGCACTCGGTGCTCAACGGAGCCTCTTCCGGCACGGACAAGCGCTATCAGGTCCTGCACAAGGATTACGACGATCCGGATGCGATCCGCAAACTGGCCGCATCCATCAAGGACCACACGCTCCACCACCTCGACGAGTATCTCGCAAAGACCGAACAGGCGCTCGTTTCACGCGGCGTGAAGGTCCACTTCGCCGCCACCGGTGATGATGCCAAGCAAACGATCCTCGACATCCTGCGCGGCCACGGCGTCACCAAGCTGACGAAATCCAAGTCGATGGCCGCTGAGGAAATCCACCTCAATCCCTTCCTGATCGAAAACGGCATCGAATGCCTCGAGTCCGATCTCGGTGAGTTCATTGTCCAGCTCGACGACGACATCCCGTCCCACATCGTCAAGCCCATCATCCACAAGAACCGCCGCGAGATCGCCCGCACTTTCCAGCGCGAGGGCATCGCTGCGGATTACAACGACGATCCGGAGACCATCACCCGCCGCGCCCGGGTTTTCCTGCGTGAAAAATACATGCAGGCCGAGGCCGGCATCACCGGCGCGAACTTCATCTGCGCGGACAGCGGCCGCATGTTGCTCGTCACCAACGAGGGCAACTCGCGCTTCGGCATGGCTCCCGTGCCGGTCCACATCGCGCTGGTCGGCATCGAGAAAATCATCCCGCGCGAGAAGGACCTGTCGGTTTTCCTCAATCTGTTAGGCCGTTCCGCCACCGGCCAGCAGCTCACGGTTTACACCGAGTTCATCAACGGCCCGCGCTCCGCCAACCAGCCGGACGGCCCGGAGCACATGCACGTCGTCTTCATGGACAACGGCCGCAGCGACGTGCTCGCCTCCAACTGCCGGGAAATCCTCCGTTGCATCCGCTGCGGCGCCTGCCAGAACGTCTGCCCGGTTTACCGCCAGGCCTCCGGCCACGCATACCGCTCCACCTATGGCGGCCCCGTCGGCGCGGTGCTCTCTCCACTGCTCTTCGGCGATCGTTTCCCTGAACTCGCCGATCTTCCCAAAGCCTCCTCCCTCTGCGGCGCCTGCAACGAAGTCTGCCCGGTGGACATCCCGATCCCCGATCTGTTACTGCGCCTCCGTGACAAGGCGCATCAAGCACACGTCCACTCACCCGCCGCCATTCCCATGTCGCCCTTCGCGGTGCTGGCCACCTCGCCCTCACTGTGGCGCACGGCCATGACCATGTCCAAGGCGATGAACCACCTGCCCATCCAGGTCGCGCCGATCAAGCCGCTGCAAGACTGGCTCGGCCAGCGCACGCTCCCCGAGTCGCACGGCGGCGATTTCCGGAAGTGGTATAAGACGCGCAAGAAAGGGTAAGGTGTGCGCCACTTGCCGCCAACGGCGCGGAAAGCCACGACATCGAGCGGCTGGTATCATGTTCCAGTCTGCCGCCGGATTTGAAAAAGCGACTGAAAGTCCAGAATCAGGGTGGAAATATTTGGCCCTTCCTGTTCGAGGGCGGGACTCCCTGAGGATGCGAGCCATCCTTCGCGCTTGATCACGGGGAATGCTTGGCGTCTCATTCCCCGCAACGTTTCCCGCGATCATGAAACTTGAAACCCAATGCCTCCACGCCGGCTACTCGTCGGATCCCACCACCCACGCCTGCGCGGTGCCGGTTTACCGCACGGCGTCCTATGTCTTCGACAGCACCGAGCACGCGGCGAATCTTTTCGCCCTGCGCGAGCTCGGCAACATCTACACACGGCTGATGAACCCGACGCACGATGTGCTCGAGCAACGCGTCGCCGCGCTCGAGGGCGGCGCGGCGGGGCTGGCCATCGCCTCCGGCACCTCGGCGATCTTCTATTCGATCATCAATCTTGCCCAGGCCGGAGACAACATCGTTTCCGCGCGCAACCTTTACGGCGGCACTTACACGCAGTTCAAAGACATCCTGCCCGCGCTCGGCATCGAGGTGCGTTTCGTGGATTCCAACGATCCGGCAAACTTCGCCGCAGCGGCGGATGACAAGACGCGGGCGTTTTTCTGCGAGAGCGTTTCCAATCCTGCGTTGGAAATTTCCGACATCGAGGCCATCGCGAGTCTCGCCCATGGCCTCGGCCTGCCGCTGATTGTCGATTCCACCTTTTCCACGCCCTATCTCACCAAGCCGATTGAATTCGGCGCGGACATCGTGGTCCATTCTCTAACAAAATGGCTCGGCGGTCACGGCACCGGCATCGGCGGCATCGTCATCGACTCAGGAAAGTTCAACTGGGCGGCCGGCAAGCATCCGCTCTTCGATGTTCCGGACAGTTCATATCACGGCCTGCGCTGGGGTCACGACCTGCCGGCTCCGCTCGCGCCGCTGGCCTACATTCTGCGCATGCGCACCGGTCCGCTGCGCAACCTGGGTGCCTGCCTCTCGCCGGACAACGCGTGGATCGCGCTGCAAGGAATCGAAACGCTGCCGCTGCGGATGGAGCGCCATTGTGAAAACGCCTTGGCGGCCGCCAAGCACCTGCAAGGCCATCCCGCCGTGGAGTGGGTGCGTTTCCCCGGCCTGCCCGGCGATCCGCAGCACGCCCTCAACGGGAAGTATCTCAAGGGCAAGGGCGGCTCGATGGTCGTCTTCGGCATCAAGGGCGGCGCAAAGGCCGGGGCGAAATTCATCGATTCCCTCAAGCTCTTCAAACATCTCGCCAATGTCGGCGACGCCAAATCGCTGGCCATCCACCCGGCCACCACCACCCACTCCCAACTCAACGAAGACCAGCAACGCGCCGCCGGCATCCCGCCGGAACTGATCCGCTTGTCCATCGGCATCGAGCACATTGATGACATCCTCGCCGATCTCGACCAGGCGCTGGAAGCCGCGAAAAAACCCGAGTGATCCGATTAATCCGACCGATTTCAGAACCACTATGAGAGATACCATTTTCACCAAGATCCAGAACGCCACCACGGCCTTGAAAACCAAGGCACCGCTGCCGGAGTATGATGTCACGATCACCCACTCGCAGCCGCGGCTCGCGGGCACGGATTTGTGGGAAATCTTCTGCCGGAATTTCAAGGCGGTGAACGGCAAGCCGATGAGCGCGGTGGCTGAACTCGCGGAGTTTCTCAAAAGCACCAAGCAGCTTCATGGCTACTGTGACCCCGCATTGATGGACACCGTGGGCGCGAAACTGGCCGCCGCCGGCCTGACGGTGGAGACCACCTACGATCGCGAGCGTTATGACGATTATCAATTCGGCATCACCCGCGCCACCGGAGCCATCGCTGAATCCGGCTCGGTCATCATCGATGACGACCGCACCTCGCACCGGCTCGCGGCGCTTTCTCCGTGGGTGCACGTGGCGGTGTTGGAGAAACATGAGATTCACCGCACGATTTCGGATGCCATTGCGGCCTTTGGCGAGAGCCCGAACATCATCTGGTGCACCGGCCCATCGAAGACGGCGGACGTCGAGGGCATCCTGATCGAGGGCGTGCACGGCCCGGGGGAACAGATCGCGCTGCTGGTTTA
>RPOS01000181.1 GCA_003820635.1 Verrucomicrobiaceae bacterium
ATCCACTTGCAGGCGGTCCGCCGCGCCGTTGGCCAGCGCGCGCCACTGGCCGGCGTCCAGCGCCACCTCCAGCGCGGTGAGCGGGACGGTCGAGCGGTTTTCGATCAGCGTGCCCAGTGCGCCCGCCGCGCCGCCTGTTAGAAATCCGGGGCCGGAGCCATAGACCCGCCAGCCGGCCTGTGCGGAGGAGCCATCATCGCTGCCAAGCCACGGCTGGCCACCGGATGTGACCCACGGCGCGGGGACATGCTGGCCGCCGAAGCCGGTGAAATTTTCCACCACCGTTTCACCGGGGTTTTGGAAACCGTAGGGGCCGTCCACGTCATTGACCTCAAGCACCGCGCTGGCCGGATCGTATCCCGTGGCGCTGGCGGTGAGGCTGACGCTGCGCTGGCCATCGGTGATGAAGTTGCGCGCGGTGACCAAGGCCACCTGCCCGGTGAGCGAGCCCGCCGCAATGACCACGGTGGACGCCGCCGGAGCCGCGGCGGCGGGATCCTCGGACGCCAGCGTCACCGTCACGGACGCTGTGCGCGCGGCGGGCAGTGTGACCTGCGCGGCGACCGTGCCCGCGGGCGCGTTTTCCATCACCGTTGCGGCTGTTAGAGCTAGCTGGAGGTTGGGAAAATCCGAGTCGAGCTCCAGATCCGCGAAGACCGCGTAGTGATCAGAGGCGGTGGCGCTGGTGCCCGCCGCGAGCGGATCGCCCGCCTTGGGCAGGCCGCTGTTATTGGAGGTATCGAGGGTGGAATTGTAGATTTCCGTGGCCAGCGGCCTGCCGGCGATGGCGGGTGAAACGAGGAACAGGTCCAGCGTAGGGCCGTTGGGTGAAGTCGTGTTGTAGGTGCTGCGCGAGCCATCCAGCTGCCGGGCGTCCAGCTTCACCGCGGAGGGCGTGGTGAAGTAGGAAAGCATGTTGGTGGAATAGCTGACCGGATAGGAAATGTCCGGGCCGAGCACAAAACTGGAGGGCAGGCCGGATGTGGGCAGCGCGTTGAAGACCGCATTGATGCCAGACGGGTTGAAATCGCCGAGCACGATGAAATTGTCGTCATTGCCGATCCCTGCGGCGGTGAGGTATCCGGTGAGCCGTTTCATTTCCACCGCGCGCTGGAAGCGGTCCGCCAGCAAGGTGCCCGCCTTGAGGTGGGCGGAGACCAGCAGCGGGTCGTTGTTGGTGCCCGTCACGTCCACCTTCACCACCGGATGCCGCCGCGTCATGTCCTTGGCCCCGCTTGGCGGCGCGATGCTGTCGGCGGTGATGAAGGGAAACCGCGAGAGGAAGACCACGCGCAGCGCGGTGTCGAACACGCCGGAGACCGTCGGCACGTGCAGATGCGGGTAGCCGAGCGAGGCCGCCAGCGCGTCGAGATCGTCCGGGCTGCCCTGCACGTCCGCCGAGTGGATTTCCTGCAGGGCAACCACATCCGCGTCAATGCGGGCGAGGATGGCGCGCACCGTTTGGTGGTCCGGCGTCCCCGGATCACCGAGGCTGTAGTCGAAAAACGTGCCGCCCTCCGGGAAGTGCGCGCCGATGTTGAAGGTGGCCACGCGGATTTCCACCGCCACCGCGGAAACGCTGGCGAGCAGGAAACCCAGCATGGCGGATGCGGCGGAGCGGCTCATGGGTCGTGGAGCCGTAGCAGCGCACATGGCGCCCCGCCAAGGAAAAGATGGCGACTCTTCCGCCGCGGCTTCTTTCGCGTTGCCCGGTGGCAAGGGCGGGTGCCAGAGTCCCGCCCGATGCCGCCCGTCCGCCACTGCCGCTTCACCGCGATCGATTTCGAATCCGCGGGCGCGGCGCGCGGCATGACCGACAGCCCGGTGCAGGTGGGCCTCGCCTCGTGGTCGGTGAGCGGCGGGCACGGCGACGCCTTCGTTTCCTACCTCTTCACCGACCAACCGGTCCAGTGGTCTGCGCGCAAGGTGCACGGCATCGGGCCGGAAGATCTGGCGGACGCCCCTTCCCTGCTCGCGCTGTGGCCGGAGTTGAAACAACGCCTCGCCGGCGCGGTGGTCGTCGCCCACGGCAAGGGCACCGAGAAACGTTTCCTGCGCGCCTTCCCCGGCCATGGCTTCGGGCCATGGATCGACACCCTGCTGCTCGCCCGCGCGGCGTGGCCGGAACTGGCGGACCACTCGCTGGGCGCGCTGTGCTTAAGCCGCGGGCTCACAGGCCAGGTGCAGGCCATCGTTCCGGAAAAATCCTGGCACGACGCGCTCTTCGATGCCGCGGCCTCGCTGGTTTTGTTAGAGCATCTGGTGGATGCGCTCTCGCTCGCGGATCATCCCGTGGAACATCTGGCAAGGCCGGACACCTCGCTGTGGCACCGGATGAAACGGGCATGAATCCAAAAAACCATGAACCTGCGGAAAAAACCCGGCGGATCGTTTGGAAAATGGTCCCTGCCTTGCTGGGGGTGTTCGTGCTTGGCGGGATGACGGGGCGCTTCTTCGGGAAAGTCAGCGACGGTCACAGACCGCCGCTACAGGATGACGCCGCGCTGGTGAAATCGCTGCTGGGCGAAAATCTATCAGAACGGACCTTTGATTTCGCGACCGTCGCGGAAGCCTGTTCCGGCAAGCGCGTGCTGCCGCTCACGGATGAAGCGGCGCACCGGCGCGTCACCGCCGCCATCGGCCAGGCGCTGGCGGAAACGATGCGCGAACTGAATGCGGAGGACTCGCCTGTTAGAAAGCTGCGCCGCATCAACGAGGCATCGAGGTTTTTCGAGGACGGCATCCTCGCCCGCATCCATGCCATGCCCGGCATGAAATGCGAGGTGCCGCCCACCCGCTCCGGCGACCACCAGCGCCCGGGTTATCCGGACCTGCGCATCACCGACGAGGCATCCGGCGCGGTGTTTTATCTCGATCCCAAGCTGGTGGAGCAGGGATCGGCGGCCAGCACGCTGCGGACGTTTTATTTCGAACCGAAAAACGAAACCCTCAAGATCACCGACGACGCGGTGCACCTGCTGGCCGGCATCGAGCACGACGGCCGCGAGGGGCAATGGACCTTCACCGGCTGGCGGCTGGTGGATCTTTCCACGCTGAAAGTGCGGCTCAAGGCGGAGTTCCAGGCATCCAATGCCGAGCTTTACCGCAAAAGCGCGCTTTCCCTTCCGCCATCCACCCGCTAGACAGGCGCTTCCATGTCCGCAGCATCCCGGCGCACCAGCGGCTCGACCGCAATGGACGATTACCTCGAGCAGATCCTGCATCTCATCGAGGCCAAGGGCTACGCCCGCGCCGTGGACATCTCCAAAAACCTCGGCATTTCCCAAGCCAGCGTGACCAACATGCTCCAGCGCCTGGATGCCGAGGGACTCGTCAAACACGAGAAATACCGCGGCACCGTCCTCACCGAGGAAGGCCACCGCATCGCCCATGCCATCATCGAGCGCCACGAGACGCTCACCCGCTTCCTGCGGCTCTTCGGCATCGACGAGGAAACCATCTACCGCGACGTGGAGGGCATGGAACACCACGTTTCCCGCCCCACGCTCGAGGTGATCCGCGCCGTGGCCGATGCGCTGGAGGCGGACCCCGCGCTGTTGGAAAAAGTGCGCAAGGCAAGCCGCTGAGCCGCCCCTGCCACACCCGGGCACGTGAAAATTCCCCCTTGCAAATTAGGCGAGGCTAATTTAATTGCCCATCACAAATTCATGAACCCCTTTCGCAAAGATCCATCCGCCTACTCCCGGGTGCAGCTTGAGGACGCCCTCAAGCACCTGCTGGATTGCGACGAATCCGGCCGCGGCGCGACAGTGGACAGCCTCGCCGGAGCCCTTTCGCGCCCGCGCGGGCAGGTGGCGGAAATCCTCGGCCAACTCCGCAGCCGCGGCCTGGCCACCGCCACCGGCAACGCGCACCACCTCACCGAGGACGGCCGGCTTTACGCCGTGCAGGTCGTGCGCACCCACCGGCTTTACGAAACCTGGCTGGCACGGGAAACGGGAACCCCGGCGGCGGATTGGCACCGCGAGGCGCACAAGGCCGAGCACCATCTGGAAGCGGCGGAAGTCGATGCCCTGGCGGACAGCCTGAACAACCCGCGTTTCGATCCGCACGGCGATCCGATCCCGACGCGCGAGGGGCACCTGCCGAAACGCGCGCTCACCTCGCTGGCCTCCTGGCCGGATGAGCAGGCCGCGCGCATCGAACACATCGAGGATGAACCCGACACGCTTTTCCGCCAGGCGGAAGCCCTCGGTTTGGCACCGGGAACATTTCTCGATGGCACAAGGCACCTCGCCGACGGCTCGATCGAATGCCGGGTGGAAGGCCGGCGCATCGTGATCCCCGCAGCCGTCACGCCGCTGATTCATGTGACGGGGCTGCTGCCGGACGAACTGCCACCCACCGACCTTGGCCGTCTATCAGACCTGGCGGTCGGCGGCGAAGCCATCGTGCACGCACTGGCTCCCTCCTGCACCGGCGCGGAGCGCCGCCGCCTGCTGGATCTCGGCGTGGTGCCCGGCACGCGCATCCGCTGCGAGTTTGCCAGCCCCTTCGGCACACCGCGGAGTTATGACATCCGTGGCGCGCTCATCGCCCTGCGCGACCACCAGGCGGAGCGCATCCTGATCCATTCACCCATCCCATGAGCACACCGGCACCGCACGAACCCGGCGAGGCCTGCCTGGCCTGCCCGTCACGCTTCAGCCAGCTCCGCAAGCTCGGGCTGCGCGTGGAGGAAAGCGATCATGTGATCGCCCTCGCCGGAAATCCCAACACCGGCAAGACCACGGTCTTCAACGCTCTAACAGGCCTGCGGATGCACACCGGCAACTGGCCCGGCAAAACCATCTCCCGCGCGGAAGGCGGATTTTCCTATGAAGGGAAAAACTTCAAGCTCGTCGATCTTCCGGGCACTTACTCGCTTCTATCAGCTTCGCCCGATGAGGAGGTGGCGCGCACGTTCCTGCTCTTCGGCCAGCCGGACGTGACGGTGATCGTGGCGGACGCCACCTGCATGGAACGCAACCTCAACCTCGCGCTGCAAGTGCTGCAAATCACCCGCCGCGCCGTGCTTTGCCTCAACCTGATGGACGAGGCACGCGCCCATGGCATCGAGGTCGATGTCCGCAACCTCGCCCGCGACCTCGGCATTCCCGTGATTCCCTGCGCCGCGCGTTCGGGCGAGGGCATTCCGGAGTTGATCCGGGAAATCTCCCTCATGGCCGCGCGGCGCGACGCTCCCCCGCCCCGCCGGCTGCCGCTGGAAATCCCGGGCCTGCGGCTCGCGCTCGACCGCGTGGAAGCGGAGTTGATGGAAACCTTTCCGCACCTGCCGCAGCCGCGCTGGGTGGCGCTGCGCCTGTTGGAAGGCGACCGCGAGATCATGGAAGCCGTGCGCTGCGGCGAGATCGGCGCGCTGGCCGAACCGGTGGGCGCTCAACTCACACCCTGATGAAATCCCCTCAAGACGTGCTCAAACAGGCCGAGGAACTGCGCTGGCAGCTTCCGCAAAACCTTCACGACCGCATCGCGG
>RPOS01000182.1 GCA_003820635.1 Verrucomicrobiaceae bacterium
AGATTCGGGCGGCGGGAAATTTCGCGGAGCTGTTCCCGCCAGAAGCTAAGGTCGCCGGAGGCGATGTCCGGCACGCCGCAGTGGTCGAGGATGAAGCGGGTATCCGGACAGGCATCGATCAGGGCGGCACCAGCCGCAAGCTGGCGTGGAAGCAAGCAGAGATCGAAGGTAAGATCTGCCTTGCCGATGAGTGCGACGTTCTCGCGGAAAAGCGAGGTTTCGGAAAGTCCGTCCGGCTGGGTGTGCAGCACGCGCCGGTAGCCGACGAGACGCGGGTGGGCGGTGGCATCGAGATGCGCGGCGAAATCATCGTTTTCCGGACGGCAGGCGGCGATGACGCCCGAGATGCGGTTGGCGGGATTCTCAGCGAGCGTGCAGAAGAATGCGGCTTCGGAGGCCGCTTGGTCCCATGGCACATCGACCTCCATGAAAATGGACTCGGTGATGCCGCAGCCCTCCGCCGCCGCGCGGTATTCCTCCACGCGGAACGGCTGTCCGGCCAGGGCGGGGATGTCTGCGGTCCAGTCGTAGCTGAAGCGTTCCGGATTGATCAGGTGCAGGTGGGTGTCGATCATGGCGGTCAGAACTTGCGGAATTGAAGATAGGCATCCACGGGGTCCACTCCTTGGAGGATGGCGGTGCGCACCTTGTTTTCCGTGCGCAGAACCTCCTCCACCTTGTCGGTGACCTCGGCGACGATTTCCTGCGGAATGATCAGTGCGCCATCGCGGTCCGCCATCAGGTAATCGCCGGTGCGGATGGTCACGCCGCCGATGACAACGGGCTCGCCGAAGCGGTCCGGCACCCAGCGGCCGACCACGTCGCGCGGCGTGTAATAGCGCGACCATACGCGGAAGCCGATCTTGGAAATGAACACCGAGTCGCGGCAGCCTCCGTCGCAAAGATAACCGCGCACGCCCTTGTAGGCGAATGTTTCGGCCGACAACTCGCCCATGTGGGCCAGCGAGTCGTCGTTAGGCTGGCAGATCACCACCGCACCGTTGGGCGCGCGCGAGAGCATGCGTGTCCACTCGAGCAGCGTGGTGTGCGCTTCCACCGTGAAATCGTTGTGGCCGCTGAAGGTGAAGATGCGCCCGGCCAGGGGCCGTGTGGGATCCAGCGGGCGGATGTCCCGCGGAAGGATCTGATCCGGCAATCCCATGGCCCGCAGCGTGTCATAGACCGCTCCGGAATAACATTTTTCCAGCCGATCGCCGAACTCGTCGGTAAAATTCAATTCCTTGTTCATATCAATGTTAGGTTGGAAAATCATGCTTTGGCAGGAGCGCCGGATCCCGCAGGATCGCGGTATTTCACGGTCTGGATATGCTCGCAATACAGCACGAGTTCACCGTCGTTTTTGAAGATCTCATACGATGCCCGATAGAGGCCCATGTCGGGATACTTGGGCGATTTTTCGAGATCGGTTTTAATGGTGTAGATCGTGTCGTTGATGAACACCGGCTTGATGAAACGCAGCTTGTCGTATCCATAGCTGAAGGCGTTCACGCAGTTGGTGGCGACGAGGCCGAGGCCGGCGGAGAAAACGAAGGCACCGGCGACGAGTCGCTTGCCGAAGATGCCTTTTTCCTTGGCGAAGATTTCGTCGGCGACGTAGGGGTGCATATCCAGCATGAGCGTGTTGAACTGCATGCTCTCACCCTCGGAAATCGTGCGGCGGATCGAGCGGATCTGGTGGCCGATGACGATGTCTTCATAGAACCAATCCTCGGCATTCCAGACGGGGACGGATGAGTGTTGTTCCTTGGGCGTGTTGTGAGGTTTGCGTTCCATTGGGCTCAGTGGGGTATTGGTGCCTGATTCAGATGGTTGCCGTAGCCGATGACCAGCACGGCGAGAATCAGGATGGAGATGGCGACGGTGACAAACCGCTTGGTCGCGGGAGAGCAATCCGACCACTCGCGGCGGACGATCGCGACGAGCGTGCTGAACAGGATCAGCATGATCATGTGCAATGGCCAGCTTGCGACGCCCAGCGTGTCCATGCGGTTGTGCCCCATGCCGTAGAAAATGAACTGGAGATACCAGAGAAGACCGGCAAGGCAGCCCCAGAGGATGTTGGACCGCGGCGCGGGCTTGCCGCCGATTCCCGCACCGGCAAGCTCTCTCAAACCGCCCTTTTTCGCAAGCTGCCAGAGCGTGATGGGCAGGGTGCTGAGAAAGGCTCCGGTGCTGGCGAAGAGGAAGCGCACGTTCATCACGAGTTCTGGATTGGCTCCTTTTTTCAACGCCTCTTCGGCAACGGGATCGGCCGATCCCAGAGCGAGGCTGTAAACGGCGGAGAGGACCCCGGCGAGAACACAGAGTGGAATGCCGAGTGCGGGTCTGAAGGCAGGGCCATGGCCGCTGCCGGACTTTCTGACCTCGCGTTCCTTCCTCCTTCCGGCAAGGCCGCAAAGAATGATGCCGGCGAATCCAACCGCCACTCCTGTGAGGACAGCGTTGCCGCCGGCGCTGGATGTGATCCCGCCGAGTTTCCCCTGAATCAATGGAGTCAGGAAAAACCCGAGAACCGCCGACAGGCCGACCGCCAGGGCATAGGTGAGCGAGTAGCCGACGTAACGAATGGCAAAACCAAATGCCATGCCGCCAAAGCCGTAGGCTGCGCCGTAGCCGAACGACATCCACATCGCTTCGCGCGGCGAGTCCGCCAGGACTTCCCAAAGATGCGGGATGAACAGCAGCGATCCGAGAACCGGCAGCAGGAACCATGAACTCACACTCATCCAGAACCAGAAAGTTTCGTAAGTCCAGTTGCGGATCTTGTGCTGTGGAGTGAAACAAATGGCAGCAGCGAATGCGCCTATGGCGTGAAGAAGGATTCCGTGAATGGGGAAAGACATTGGGTTTTGCCAGGCCTGTTAAATTCCGAGTTCCGCGTCGATGTCCGCGGTGTGCTGACCGATGGCGGGTGCGCCAAGCGGGGATTTTGAAATCGCGCCGTCAATACGGATCGGGCAGCGCAGGGTCTTGAGCGGAGTGCCGGCGGGACAGAAGATCTCCTGTTCCATGTCGAGAACGCGGTAGCCTTCGGTTCGGCGGAGGCGTTCCCAGCTCAAGACATCCGCGCACCAGATATCGGCGGGCTCGAGGATGGAAAGCCAGTGGGCGGTGGTGTCGGTGGCAAGATGGTCGCGGAGGACGGATTTGATTTTGTCGCGCTGGTCGAACCATGACTGACGCTCCTGATAGGCAAGCAGCTCGGGGCAATCCAGCAGCTCTCCGAGGACCGGGATCGATCCCATGGCGAGTGCGAGGTGCCCGTCGGCGGTGGGGTAGATGCCGTAGGGCGCGCCGAGATAGGCATGGGCATTGCGGACGGCGCTGCGCTGCGGAGCCCTTTCGCCATCGTTGAGGTGGGTGGTGATGACTTCGAACTGGAGATCGAGGATGGATTCCAACAGGCTGACCTCCACTCGCCCGCCTTCATGTGTCACGCCACGGCGGACAAGGCAGGCGAGGATGCCCTGCACGAGATGGGCGCTTGCAGTTAGATCCGCGACAGCGAGACCCATGGGGACTGGACCATCACCTTCGTCTCCGGTCAGCCATGAGAGGCCGGACATCGACTGGGCAAGCAGGTCCTGGCCGGGCTTGCCAACCCATGGGCCCTGGCTGCCGTATCCGGTGACGGTGGCATAGACGAGGCGCGGGTTGATGGTGCGGACGGCTTCATAACCCAGTCCGAGCTTGTCCATCACGCCGGGTCGGAAATTTTCAATCAGCACGTCTGCATTGGCGATGAGGTGGCGGACCTTCTCCAGGTCGGCGGGATCCTTGAGGTTGGCGGCGTAACCCTGCTTGTTGCGGTTGATCGAGTGGAAGAGCGTGCTGTCCCCTTCAACGCCAAGGTTGGATATATAGAGCTGGCGGCAGATGTCGCCGGTTCCGGGGCGCTCGATCTTGATGACGCGCGCACCGAGGTCAGCCAGGCGCATGGCGGCGGCTGGCCCCGCAAGGAACTGGGAGAAGTCGAGGACGATGAGGCCGTTGAGAGGGAGAGATGAACATGAAACATTAAACATGAAACTTAAAACGTTTAGGGTTGTGATGTGGATCTATTTAGGGGGATTGGCGCTCTTCTTTGCGGAGTTCTCGGCGGACGTGCGGATGCTGGTGACGAAGATGCGGATCAGTTCGTCGGTTTCTTGAAGAAGAGGGTCCAGGTTTGTGGGGCTTTGGAGGAGTGGGACATTCTTGCTGAGTCTCAGCCAACGCCACGTTTCTTTCAGTTCCTTTAAGCCAACCTTCATCTTATGCCGGAAATCCTCCGGCGATTCCGCGGCTTGCGCCTCGCCGTGTTGGGACAAGGGATTGGTTCCCGACCGCAACAACTGTCCCGCCACATGCCTGCCCGCGAGCGTCGGTGGCAACGACTCGACAAGCCGAATGATCCGCGTCGCATACTCCAGCAACCGATCCTCCAGATCATACTTCGGCTTTCCCTCTTTCATGTTCGAGGTTTCATGTTTCGTGTTTCACGTTCCCTCCCAATAAAAAACCTCCTCCATCGGTGCCCAGCATTCGCCAGGAGCGAGGCCGTCGAAGGGTTTGAGGCAAGGCTTGCAGACATCCCACCAGCGCTGGGTTTCTTCGTCGCCGGCGATGGCCGCCATGTCGGCATCGAAGTCATCGCCGGTGTATTCGAAGTAGGTGAAGAGGAAATGCCGCCCGTCATCGAAGGTGCGGAAATAGATCGAGTAGTTCCGGATGTTGGAACCGGAAATCCGGCGCAGGACTCCCGGCCACGCGTTGGCGTGGAGTTTCCGGTATTCCTCCAGTTTTTCAGGAAGCACCTCGGTGACGGAGCCGAATCGTTTCATGGTTGGGGTGCGTTGAGATAGTTCCGATAGAGGCGGTTGATTTCCGCGGCGGCATCAGATGGTGAAAGGGTCCCACTCCCGCAGGAGCGGGCAATCGGTGTGGCGGCGTCCTGGAAATCCATGTAGCCCGGGAATTGCGGACGCAGCAGCGATTCGTCGAGCGTTTGCAGGGTGTCGCGGAAAAAACCGTTGCTGGCTTCGTTCACTGCGTCGTCGATCCAGGCGGCGCGGTGTCCGGGCTGTCCACCCGATTGGAAATAGACACCCATCTGCGTCTCCGGTGCGGCGGTAAACGCGGCGAAATCCATGCAGGCGTGCGCGTGTTTGGTTTTCGAAGAGACTGCGAGGCCCGCGCCGCCAAGGGTGGAACGGAGGCGTTGGCCGTTGAAGGTTACCAGGTCGCCTGCTTTAAGCGGAAACGGTGCGTAGCGCGGGCGCGAGTAGTTTGAGTAGCCGTAGGCGAAGGGGCAGTATGCCGCGCGCGGATCACTCGTTCGGGACATCCACTCGGCGGTGCGGATCGGGTTGCGCTCCAGGCAGGCGGGATCGC
>RPOS01000183.1 GCA_003820635.1 Verrucomicrobiaceae bacterium
ACCGCCCAGCGCATGTTCCTTGCAGACAATCCCACCCGCTTGGTCAGCTCCATCGCAGCGACGGATGTCATTCCCTATCTCTCAGGCAACCTGACGGCGCTGCCGACGGTGAAATCCCTCAACGGCAGCCAACTCGGCATTCTCGTCAACGTTTCCCCCCCCGTCATCAACGCCGGCTCCGGAGTCCCCTATGACCCCTCCGGCGACAACCGGGACTCCCTCTGGGATGTGGGAGAATGAAGCGACTGACGTTTATAGCCCTCAGTCTTGCGTGGATCTCCGCCGCTGCGGCCGCCGAGTTCACCCACGTTGGCGATTTCCTCCTGCAAGCGCATTTCAAGCTCACTGCGGACAAGATGACACCCATCCCCATGAAGCCCATCGCCTTCCGGGTTTTCACCGATGGCGTCCGCATCAAGGTGACGGCGGAGGGTGACGACGAGTCCCACACCACCTTTGAAATTTACCGCTCGGATGGCATTGGCCGGCAGCGCACCGGCGGCGGGGCCTTGGAAGTCATCCCGGGCTTGCAGGCCACCAGCCATACCGGCGGCGTGTTGCGGCACTTGCGGCTTTCCCGGGAATCCATGACGCTCACCACCTTCCCCGGCGTCTCGGATCAGACCATAGTCAGCTATGCGGTTGCCGCCGAGCCGAAATCCGTGGAACCTTCCCGCAACCATTCCCCTCCGCAGAAACCATGAACCCTTTGCCCGCCCATCGCAGCACCTCCGGCAAGCCGGATGGCGAGATCATGCCCTCGCTGCCCACCGCCCTGCCTCAGTCCTCCGCCGCGTATTCCGCAGCAAACCGCCGCGCGTCCGCCGGATGCACGGCCCAGCGCGCCTACCCATGGCTGCTCTTCGCCAGCACCGCCGTGGCCGCCTTGTTTTGCCTGCTTTACATCACCAAGCCCGTGATCGTGCCGGCACCCGCGATGATCGCCCCGGCCCCCGCCGGAAAACCTGCCACCGCCCCGGCTGGAGTCATTGAAGCGGAGCCCGCCACCAACACCACGGCCAGCCTGCTGCCCAGCCGCAGTATCCTGCCCGGTGAAGGCCAGCCGCAGGAGCCCGACCCCGTCACCAGCGATCCCCGCAGCGCGCTGCCCGGCCCGCCATCCGTTTCCGCCTTCGAGGAAACCAACCTGCGCGTGCAACACGTCCTCACCGCCCAGGCACCGGGTGGGCAGCTCGACCGGATCGTGCTCGATGTGCCTGTCCTCTATCAGAGCCGCAATCTCCGCTGGACAACCGGTGAAGTGGCCAAGGCCCGCGAGCTGCTGATCCGGCTGATGGACTATCAGGAAAAGTCCCGCAACCTCCGCGCCGAGGGCGTCGAACTGCTGGATGCCTGGAACCTCCTCATCGAAAAATCCATCCCCGCCGCCGATCTGCGCGCCGACAGCCCCTCGCTGCCCGCAAATCAGCAAGACGCCGCGGACAGCGCGCGCCCGGCCGGCCTCATCACCACCGATTCGATCCAAATCCGCCCCGCTGGAAAATGAAAGCCCCTCTCGCCATCGCCCTGCTCTCGCTGCCAGCCATCCCGTGGGCCACCGCCCAAAACACCGTGCAGCCACCACCACCTGCCGATTCGTTCCTGGAAAGCGCCGGCGACTTCCACCTGGACAAGCCCGGCAAGCCCAACGAAGTCACCGTCGTGCTACCGCCTCCGACCAGTGACGAGTTCCTCCACGAAGCAACCGATGCCGAACCTGCCAAGAGCAAGCCCGTTGCCCCCGCCGCCGGTGAAGCGGAAAACCCAGCCCCGCCCGCAGCCGGGGAAATCCCCGAAACGGCGCCGCAACCGCCACAGCCCGGCCTCGCCGTGCGCGTCGAGCGCCTGCAAGCGGGCAACGGCGAGATCGATCCCGCACAGGTGAAACTGCTCGCACCGTTTCCCGCCAAGCTGCTTGCCCGCTCGCCGGAAGGCTGGCGCATCGAGGCCTCGGAAAGCGCCCCGCCCTTCACCCGTGAGGTCGAAATTTCGCCCGGCAAGCACATCACCCTCACCGTGCGGCCGCACCTGCTCGTGGCCGAAGCGGATGGTCAAAGCATTTTCCAAGTGCCCGAGCCCGGATTCGATGCGCCGCTCGGCTATCGCCAGGATGCCACCGTCGGCGCCATTCTCGCCACCTCCATCCGCCAGTTGGACGACGACTCCAAACAACTCGGCAACGCCATCGACCAACTCCAGCAGCTTCTCATCTCCCTGCCGCAACCCACGCAACAAGCCCCGGCCCCTGAGCCGGAAGCCAAATCCGCACCCGCCCGTAAACGATGAAATCCACGCTCCCGCCACTCATCTGCGGCGTCACCGTCGCCGCCATCTCCGCCGCCGGTTTCAGCCACTGGTGGTCCGTGCGCCAGTTCATCGCCGCGCTGGGCACGGATGTTCCCGTGGCCCACGCGACGCACGCCACCCGGCCAGCGCCAGCCCCCGTCGCCACGGCATCCGGCACCACGCCGGTTTCAGACAAGGCCGCGCCGCAGGCCGCCCCCGTTCCCGCCCCTGCCGCAAGCACCGGTCAGCAGGATTTTTACGATGCCCTGCTCTCCCGGATGGAAAGCCTGCAAAACCAGAACCGCGATCTGCTCGACCAATTGGCCGAAACCAACCGCGACCTGATGAAACTGGAGTTCCGCGTGGATACCCACTCGGAGTCCTTTCGCCCGCTGCCCGTCACCGAGGACCAGCCATTCACCAATCTCGATGGCGACGACATCGGCGTGCTGCCGCCACGTGCCGAGCCTGTCATCCTGCCCACTCAGGAATGATGCGTGGCCACCCACGGCCGCCGCTTTCCAGCTCATGAAACCTTTCCCCGCCGCCTCCCTCGCCCGCGGCATGGTGCTGCTGCTCATTGCCGCAAGCACCGCGCTTGCCGAGCCGGCATGGAAACGCGAGCTCAGCCCACCCGCCCCCGGCGCATGGCCGGCCATCCCTCCATGCGTGCTCGACTTCCAAGTGAGCTGGAAAGGCATGCTCGATTCCGGCCGCCTGCGCATCGAGTTTGCTCCGGCGGATGTGGAGAAAAACGGCCTGTTGGTCATCCGCTCCACCGCCACCAGCACCGGCCCCGCCGCCGCGCTGTTTCCCTATCAGGGCAGCTTCTGGTCGGAACTTCATCCCACCTCCCTCAGGCCGCATTATTTCCACGCCGTGGAAACCGACCACCGCAAAACCGTCACCACCACCAACCACCACTTCCCCGGTCGCGTCCAATGCGTGGAAGTCGCCCGCCCGCTCAAGAAAACCACAAGCACCCGCAAGGAGCAGGACTTTGCATTCGCGCCC
Organism: Verrucomicrobiaceae bacterium; assembly: GCA_003820635.1. Next base: position 3,301 of record RPOS01000183.1, read on the forward strand.
GTTTTCGACCTCTTCTCCGCCATGCTGCACGTCCGCAGCCAAAAGCTCGATGCCGGCGATCAAATCACTCTCCTCATCCACCCTTTCGACAATCCCTACCTCCTGCGCGTCAAGGTCGCCGGCCGGGAAGTTCACCACGGCCGCCCCGCCATCCGCCTCAGCGTGGGCATGCGGAAAATCAACCGCAAGACCCTCGAACCGCGTCCTTATCAAAAAATGAAACGCGACGCCACCCTCTGGCTCAGCGACGATCCCGAGCGCATCCCCATTGAGCTCCGCGCCCCCGCCTTCATCGGCGACGTTCGCGCCACCCTCAGCGGCTTCCGCAAAAACTAATCAAGGGCACGTCACGGCATCAGGCCGGAGTGCTCTTTTCCGCGGCCTTTTCCTGGCCGAGCTTGGGGTCTTTCCAAGTCGACTGGATGTAAACGTCGCGCAGTTCCTTGAAGCCGATCGGGCAGGGGCTGTGGGACATGAGGTCCGCGCCCTTGTTGTTTTTCGGGAAAGCGATCACCTCGCGGATGCTTTCCTCGCCAGCGATGAGCATGGCGATGCGGTCCAGGCCGAGCGCGAGGCCGCCGTGCGGCGGCGCACCGAAGCGGAAGGCATCGAGGATGTGGCCGAATTTGACCTGCTGTTCTTCCGGGCCGACGCCGAGCACTTCGAACATTTTGGCTTGGAGATCCTTTTCGTGAATCCGGATCGAGCCGCCGCCGAGTTCGTAGCCGTTGAGCACCACGTCGTAGGCCACGGCGCGCACGTTGGCGTAGTCACCGGCTTCGAGTTTCGCCACATCATCCGGATGAGGGCGGGTGAAGGGATGGTGCACCGCGCCCCAGTGGCCGGTTTCCTCGTCGAACGCGAGCAGCGGGAAATCGACGACCCAGAGGAAGTTGTAGGCGGTGGAGTCCTTGGTGAGCTCCATCATCGCCGCACACTCGGTGCGGACGCGACCGAGGATGGTGGAAACACTTTCGCGCGATCCCGCGCCGAAGAAGACGATGTCGCCTTCCTCGATATGCATCTTGGAAACGAGCGCGTCCTTTTCCGCATCCGTGAAGAACTTCCAGAGCGGGCTCTTGTACTCGCCGCCCTCGCACTTGATGAAGGCCAGCGTCTTGACCGGCAGGCCGGCTTGGATGGCAATCTCGTTGAGGCGGTTCATCTGGCCGGTGGTGATCCCGGCGAAGCCCTTGGCGTTGATGGCCCTGACAACCCCGCCGTTGTCGAACGTGCCGCGGAAGATCTTGAATTCGGTGGCCGTGAAAACATCGGCCAGATCGACGATCTTCATGTCATAACGCGTGTCCGGCTTGTCGGAACCATAGATGTCCTCCGCCTCGCGGTAGGTCATGCGCGGAAAGGGCGTCGGCACGTCGATGCCGAGACCGGCCTTGAACATGGTGGCCAGCAGACCCTCGACGAGTTGAATGATATCTTCCTGGCCGACAAAGCTTGCCTCCAAGTCGATTTGGGTGAACTCCGGCTGGCGGTCGGCGCGCAGGTCCTCATCGCGGAAGCAGCGGGCGATCTGATAGTATTTCTCCAGACCCGCCACCATCATGAGCTGCTTGTATTGCTGCGGTGCCTGCGGCAGCGCGTAGAAGCGGCCGGGGTTGAGGCGCGAGGGAACAAGGAAGTCGCGCGCGCCTTCGGGCGTGGGGTTGGAAAGGATCGGCGTTTCGATTTCAAAGAAGCCGGACTCGTCGAGATAGCGGCGTGCGGCGGAGGTGATGACGCTGCGCTGGCGGATGTTCTTGCTCATGCGCGCGCGGCGGAGATCGAGGTAGCGGTATTTCATCCGCAGGTCCTCGTTGGAGAGCTCCTTGTCGAGCTGGAAGGGCAGCACGTCCGCTTTGTTCACGATCGTGAGTTGCTTGGCGACGATCTCGATCGCGCCGGTGGCGATCTTGTCGTTCACGGTGCCTTCAAGGCGCTTGGAAACCATGCCGGTCACCTGCACCACGTCTTCCTCGCGCAGGGTGTGCGAGAGCTTGGCCACTTCCGGGTTTTCCTCCGGATGGAACACGCACTGCGTG
>RPOS01000184.1 GCA_003820635.1 Verrucomicrobiaceae bacterium
GCTTTAAAAGCTTGGCCAACAAGATCAGCCATGTAATTAGCAATGTCAATAGCACCAACTTTCTGTGCAATAGGCTCAAGTTTCTTGGCTTTCATGCCAAGTTCTTCAAGGTTTTTGTAGTACACACCAAGCATGTCAGTGCCCTTGTAGGAAGTTACAGTTTGGATAGGAGGAGCTGCATCTTTAAGCCCACTACCACACATAGGAAGTAAATAATCCATGCTGCGAATAAACTCAGCAAGGGTATCAAATTGTTCAAGGTGCGCTTCTTATTGTTTTTTTAAAAATTTATGTAAGCCAAGAAAATTTGAACCCTCAATATTGAGGTGGATAAGGTGTGACTGTGTCTCCAGCTCCTTGAGGTAAGCACACAGAGAGATGCATTGCTGGATGAATGCACCTACATCACCACCAGCCTTGGACTTGGCAGGAGCTTTGGGTTTGTCCTGGGGCTGAGGAACGGGTTGAACCTGAGGGGTTTCAGCTACTTGGTACTGCTGAGGGGCAGGGGTATACATAGTCACATGGCAATAGTACTAGTTTATCAGTTATTACCACCTCAGCGACTTACCTCTTCCCAGTCCATAGATGCAAGTACATCAGAACCAGATTGTGCACTACTACATGCCAAAGTTAATTCTGTAGCTGTACCCGTGAGACCATTGCGTTCCAGCTGGAAAGCAAACAACGCTTCTTTCAAGATGTCAATAACGGTCGATCCTTGATTAGAACCCGTGGCAAAACCACTGGCCAAGACGCGTCCTGTACCAATGGTGAAGGCCGTGCCAGTGATATTGTATTCAACCGACGAATTTGCCCCAGTGTTATCCCAGGAACCAGCCGTGGTAGTACCGCCAACAATTACTTTCCAGTTGTAGTCTGAGTTGTTGGTAATACCCATGATTGACAATGCAGTCAAGATGACGATTGCATCAAGACGCGTCGACTTAAGGCGAATAGAGATAACAGGATACTCAGTAGAGATAACCGTTAAATCACGCGGAGAAGCAATCGGAGTTCCAATAGCAGACTGTGCACCACGCAATTCATACCCACCTTCCGACAATACGGTTGAGCAAACTTGTTTTAATGTACTGCTGCTTGCCGTTGTACCAACGTTAGTAATTTCATAACGCAACGGCAAAGATGCCGTTGTTATATAGGTAGACGTAATTAAATTAGCGTGGTGGAATGAATGGCAGTGAATAAATGCACCATTGATTACAAACCCTGCACGCACGGTACCAAGGCCAAGCCATTCAATATCAAACCAAAGGATCTGTGCCTTGCTGATATCAAGGGTAAAACCAGACGGTCCGTTGCCATCCAGCGTGTCAATGTTCCAGTTAGCTTGAGCTACTCGTGTTTCAGTAAGGCTTCCACTTACAGAACTACGTTCAACAAATGCCGGCTCTGTCGTACCACTGACTTCCAGGTACATACCGTTGGCTGCACCATAGTACCCAACGCGCTGCCGCAGGTTAGCCTTTGCAGCATTCATTACAAAGGTGGACATAAACAGCAGGGATTTCCCTGGCTGATACGAACAAACCTTGTTGGTTTCCCTGATGATTTCAGAGCCAGATGCGGTTGTCACATTAAGGTCAACAAGACCTTCGTTTGCATTGAATGCGTATGTACCGCCAGTACCACTAGATGTAGACCACAAACCGTTGTCGTTATAACGATGGCTTGAGTCAAATAAAGTTAAAGGTGCAGATACTCGAGTGCGCCCAAAGGCATCACCAGCCATGCCAGCAGGCTGAACATAAACACTATTCCCACTTGCGGTAGTTACTTCTAATGGACGCCCACTACAAGTTTGAACTTTATGTACGGGATATAAATTCTCATCCGTGGGGTCGCGATAGTTAGGCATGACCTTATATGTATATATGACTTATTCTAGACCTGTTAAAATAAAAGAAATATACAACGTAACACGTGGCATATCTCCAGAAGAATTTGTATTTATTTACCAGCGGCCTGACGGCCACAGGAGAAGGGCCTGCTTACGCAATTGATCAGCCCAACCGTCATGCACCCAAAAACATTGGTTTGTATGTAACAGTTGCCAGCATCAATACTAATGTGGTGGTGCGTCTGGACGGTTCAATTGACGGCACTAATTACGCACAGCTGATCACTGGCCAAACCATTACGGGTAATGGTACACAATATTATGGGCTTGCCAATACTCCAGTGAAGTATGTCAAGCCCGTGTTTGTTTCAGAAGCTGGCGGCACTAGCGCCGTAGTGACGTTCGGCCTGGCAGCTAATTAATCGTTGTCTACGTTTTGCAAGAGCTTAAGAAGCTTTTCGTTTTCGTCAGCGTTTTTCTTGTAGAACAACCAGTTGTCGTAAACAACTTCTAGTAGAACGTTAAAGAATTCATTGCCGTTTAACACATTGGCGTCAACAAATTCACTAACGGTATCTGCAAGATATTCACGCAGCTTTTCTTTTGCTTTAGCTTTAGATTCACAAAAGAAACTAGACCACTTCTTGTCGGCTGGTGCAAGCACGTCAGCTTCCGGCTTAAAGTTTTCTTTAATAAACTGACTGGTTTTTGGATCAGCCTCCCTGCGGTCTTTAGCTGTTGTACCTTGGGGCTCACGCATCTTTCTTGTGAATTCAGTGAAGGCGTCGTCGTAGATTTTCTCAAGGTTGTTGTGGGTTTCTGTCTTTGCCAAGGTAAAAAGCAAGATCATTAACAGCTTGATGATAGCCTTCTAACCAATCATCTGTCCTGGCTTGTTTACATTTGGGGTTATTTCGTTCTGTTACGTAAAGGATGTAATTAATATCAAGCTGCCTAAGGGCATCAATAGGAGATCGATCATCCATAAAAAAGGGAATGCTCTAATACTGAACATCCCCTTATTCTAAGTTGTAGTTCAAGCTAGGTTTCAGGAAACCAGGATTTCTTCATCCTTAAACTTTCCCTCTTCCAGGTCTTTAACAAACTGCAACCTACGGAAGTAATCTTCCCGGCAATAGGGGCCAGCTTCACGGATGCAGAACTCTTGCCATAAGCCACTGTACAGGCCATCCTGGCGCCCAGAGCAACGATACATGTGCTCCATGAAGTCAGCCTTACGCTGCTCCATTGTTGCGCTCCAGCTTTGAAGCTGCTCCTTAAGCCAAGGAGTATCAAAGGCGCCAGTGGTGTTAAGTTTCTTGAGGAGGTCGTCAGTCATTGAAGTTGATGGCTGTTGTAGAAGTATAGACGCCTTTGACGTGAGGACTCAGTTCAAAGAGAAGATCATCCAGATCATCTTGAAGAGCATCTGCAATTTCATCGGCAGTCTTACCACCAAAGGAATTGTATTCAACATCAATGTCAACCGCAAATGATACGGTTAACTTAGGCACAACAACAGGTTCCATTTAAACGAAAGAAGACCCAAGTACTTTAGCAGCAATTTTATTAAGTGCCGAGCAGCCTTTCGAGGGAATGGACCTTAACACTTTCGTAATAACCAAGGCGCTCTTGAATCAGATTGGAGTAGTTGATTGCTGCATCAACCATCTCTTCTGCTTCCATAGAAGCTGCAAGATTTTCATTCGACAACATAGCAGCAGTCAAGATAGTGACCGACCACTCCAGCTTGTTACCAATGAGCGCAGTTAAAGGGGTCCCATCGACAGTGAAGCTAGCCAGTAATCTACTAAGCTGTTCTTCATTTGCCATGGAACCCCTAACCAACGTTGTTAGGTTATTTTACTTCAGTTGTTTTTATCCCCACGTGCAGTGATGTACCAGTAGGCATGACGTGCGTTCTGATGAAACCGTTTGCCAGACAGCAGCTTAAGCTTGCGTTCCTCCAGCTCATCAAGTTTGTTTTCTTGATAGACAGGAAGATCACGACCATCTTCACAGAGCATGCTGATCTCAATGTCAACCATCTCGATCTGCATCTGGAAGTCATCGACCGACTGCTGGTGGCAACACATCAAGATATGTGCATCCTCTAGGTCAGTCGGCGGGATCAGATTCTTGTAGAAGCTCTCCGAAATATTCGGGTGCTTGTGATTCCATCCACTTGGTAGAGAAGAGGCGGTTCTTTCGGATTGCATATTGTTGTTCAACTTTGACTCCAGGCGGGAGGTGTTCACCGTTTTGGTAAGCGTTGCGGATGGCATCGAGGTTGGGGAGGGTTTCAAGTTTTGTTTTAGGTTCTGTTCTGTCGGAGAGAACTTCTCCTGATATTGAACGTACCACAATTCTTTTGGTTGTGGTTGTTTCCTGCTGAATGCAGTACTTACTCCTTTCGTCAGTGTGCCAAAACTCCGGATCCGACGTGATCTCGACCGTGAAGTCCTTCTTTTTAGAAAGGACAAACTCATAGTTTTTACCTTGGATTCTATTTGAGTTAAGCGGCAGTGCCCGCCGCAACCAGCCTAGTAGATTCTTGAGTTGAGCCAGCTGAGATTCATGATGACGCTTGGCCTGTGCAATTAACTCCCCTTCTTTTTTGATGCGCTCCAAAGCATCTTCATGGGCAGCCATCGCGTAATAAATACGATCAATCTTTTCAGACCGTAGGTTGGCACAACATTCCAACTCGGCTTTTGCCAACTCCTGGGACTCAGGAGTAAGGAGAGGAAGAGAGCGTTCCAGGGCACCATAGTGGTCATATAGCTTGATGATGCTAAGATCGTCAAGTTTTGTCTTGGTGATGTGAGTCATGATCAGATGGTATTAAATTGAGTTTGAATTTTGTTAAGTGCATAGGTCAGCAGCATACCTGCCGCTGCCCAAAGAAGGTCTTTAACCACCGGAAGGACGATGGCAAACAAGGATTCAAACATGAGTTAAGGTGAGATGTGCTGGTCAGTTTTACGTCATGACCAGGACGTTCCACCATCTACAGTGGTAATTCAAAAATCAATCCTTGTCGATCACTTTAACCAGCCCGTTAAGACCATCAGTTGTAGTTTCTACCAGCTTGGAGAGGTAGTCAACAAGAGCGTCGACTTTGGCATTGACGGATTGAATTTCTTCCATCAGCTCCTCTCGGCTAGGTGTCAACCCAAACAAGTCATTGTCTTTAATGGCTTCAGGGTTGTTAGCTTTTTGGTACCGTCGACAATCATCGTTGGTCAGATAAACAGTTTCTTGATACAAACGAAAAATTGTTTTGAGGTCAACATTAACTGAAACTAAAGCATTGCAAGTCTGCAAATAAAGTGCAGCTGCAGTGCGGATGTTGTTCCCAAAAAACTCTGCGTATTGTTCAGAGCTAAGGCCGTAGGTTTCAATCGACATAGCAATCAAGTGCTTGTTGGAGTGAATCTAGGATAAACGTTTTTTGAC
>RPOS01000185.1 GCA_003820635.1 Verrucomicrobiaceae bacterium
CAGGGAACCCGCGTCATCATCCACCTGCCGCGCGCCGAGCGCACCGTCAGGCTGTTAGGCAGCCCCGAGCCGATGATCGAAGTCGGTTGATTTCAGCATTTCAGTTTTCAAAATTTCAGCTTTTACCCCGATGCTCCCCACCCTGCTCATTGTTGACGACGAGAAATCCACACGCGACGGCCTGCGCGGCGCGCTGGAGGAGGAGTTCGACGTTTACACCGCTGCCAGCCCGGCGGAGGCGCTCGCCATTCTCAAGAGCGAACCGGTCCAACTCCTGCTCACCGACCTGCGGATGGGCGGCGGGTCCGGGATGGACTTGTTAGATGCGGCGCTCGCGCTGCCGGAGCCGCCGGTGGCCATCATGATGACCGCCTACGGCTCGGTGGATACCGCGGTGGAGGCGATGCGCCGCGGGGCCTGGCATTTCGTCACCAAGCCGCTCAATCTCGACGAGGTGGAAATGCTGCTCAAGCGCGCGCTGCGGAGCCGCCATCTGGAAACGGAAAACAAACAACTCACCCAGCAGGTCAAAAAATCCCACAAGCTCGACCGCCTGATCGGCAAGTCGCCGGAAATCGCCAAGGTTTCCGAAATCATCCAACAGGTCGCGCCCACCCGTGCGACGATCCTCATCGAAGGCGAGTCCGGCACCGGCAAGGAGGTGGTGGCCGGTTTGCTGCACCACTTGTCCGGGCGGCCGGCGGCGAAAATGGTCACGGTGCATTGCGCGGCGCTCTCGCCGCAGCTGCTGGAGAGCGAGCTGTTCGGCCATGAAAAAGGTGCCTTTACCGGAGCCGCCCAGCGCCGGATCGGCCGTTTCGAGCAGGCGGACGGCGGCACGCTGTTTCTCGATGAAATCGGCGAGATCGACTCCGCCACGCAGATCAAACTGCTGCGCGTGCTTTCGGAGCGCTCGCTGGAGCGCGTCGGCTCCAACACGCCCATCAAAGTGGACGTGCGGGTGATCGCCGCCACCAACAAGAACCTCCGCGAACTGGTGGACCGCGGCGAATTCCGCGAGGATCTGTTTTTCCGGCTCAACGTCGTGAAAATCGAGATGCCGCCGCTGCGCACGCGCCGGGAGGACATCGTGCTGCTGGCCAGTGCCTTCCTGCAGGAGTTCGCCAAGGAGAACGACCGGCCGCTCAAGCCGCTCACGGATCCGGCGCTCAGGTTGTTGATCGATTATTCCTGGCCCGGCAATGTCCGCGAGCTGCGCACCGCCATCGAGCACGGGGTGGTGATGAGCAATGACGCGGTGATCGACGTGAGGCACCTGCCGCAGTTTCTCCTTTCCCAAGGCAGCTCGCCCGCCTATCCACCCGTTCCCGCCAAAAACTCCCTTGATGGAGGGGCGGAATTCAACTTGCATGCGCTCGAAACCAATACCATCCGCGCCGCCCTCGCTACCGCCATGGGTAACCGCACCCAAGCGGCGGAACTCCTTGGCGTGAGCCGCAGAACCCTCCAGCGCAAGCTCAAGGAACTCGGCCTCTGATATCCAACCCGCTTTTCCCCGCCCTTCATGAATCGCAACCCCGCCCAGATCGACTTCGGCATCCTGATCCGCCGCAGCCTGTTTTTCGTCATTCTGATCATTCTCACCCTTGGCAACCTCTTCACGTTGTTCAGGGGGCTCAATTCCCCGCAGGCGATGGATCAGGCCCAGATCGCCCGCGAGATCGCCCGCGGCAATGGTTTCACCACCAAGATGATCCGGCCAGTCGCCTACTATCAGGCGGAACGGACCGAGAACCGCGCCGTCTCGCTGCTCGGTTTCCAGGACACCTACCACTCTCCGCTCAACCCGCTGCTCAATGCCGCCGTGCTCAAAATGATCGGCGCGGAAAAGGCGGACGCCTGGCAAATGAACGAGACCGAGATGGTCTATCCGCTCGACCGGGTGATTGCCACGGTCTGCACGCTGTTTTTCCTGATGGCAATCGGGGTGAACTATCTGCTCATTTCGCGGATATTCGACGCCAAGATCGCCGGGGTGTGCGCCATCCTGATGTTGTTTTGTGAAACGTTCTGGAACTATTCGCTCAGCGGGCTGCCGCAAATGCTGATGCTGCTGCTGTTTTCCTGCGGCATGTATTTCGTCTACCGGGCGGTGGAGGCCGCCACCGAGGGACGCATTGCCATGACTCCGGCGGTCATCGCCGGCGTGTTTTTCACCCTGCTGGCGCTCACCCACTGGATGACCGTCTGGATCGCGCTCGGTTATATCATTTTCGCGGCGATCGCCTTCCGCCCGCGCGGCATTGTCGGGCTGTCGATCCTCGCTCTCATCATCATCGCCGCCATCGGGCCGATCCTGCGCAACCAGGGCATCACCGGCACGCCTTTCGGCACGGCCTTCCTCACGCTTTACAACGGCCTGGGCAATGGCTCGGAGATCGCCGTCATGCGCAACACCGACCTCGCGGCCGAACCGCTGGTGCTTGAAGGGCTGATCGGCAAAATCCTGCGCACCACCCTGCTGCAGGCCACCGACATCGTGCCGCTGCTCGCCGGCATCGTGGTGGCGCCGCTGTTTTTCCTCGCGCTGCTCCATCCCTTCAAACGGAAGTCCATCGCGGATTTCCGCTGGGCGATCCTGCTGATGTGGGTTACCGCCGCCATCGGCCTGGCCTTCTTCGGCATTTCCAAGGATCCGCTGGATCCCAACCAGATCCACCTGCTGTTCGCGCCGATCATGACGGCTTACGGTCTGGCTTTTGTTTCCATCCTGTGGAGCCGCCTCGAGTTCGTCGCCTCCACCCCGGCCCTGCGCAATGTCCATCATTTCGTGGTCATCTTCATCTGCGCCCTGCCGCTTGTGCTCTCGCTGCCGCAGAAAGTCCGTGTCGGCATGCACGTGCGCGACCGCGGTGGCGTGCCGCATTGGCCGCCCTACTACGCGCCCGCCCTCAACAGCAAGACCGCCGGCGTCAAAGGCTGGGTCACCGACAAACAAGTCGTTTTCTCCGACCAGCCGTGGGCCGTGGCCTGGTATGCGGACCGCGTGAGCATCTGGCTGCCACCCACGCGCGAGGGTTTCCTGAAGCTTGAATCGGTGGCCGCGGACCTGCAGACGCCATCGGTGGGCATCCTGATCTCGCCGTCCTCGCACGGCTCCGGCCCGATTTCCGAAGTGGTGGAGCGCTACAAGGACTTCGCCCCGCTGGTGCTTGACGGCCGCGTCCTGCTGGCCACCTATCCTCCAGGCGTGCCCATTTTCGACAAGGCTCCACGGATCCAGGAAATCACCAAACGCTACCCATACCGCCAGCCGCTTGTCGGCATGGACATGGTTTACTACAGCGAGCGCGCCATCCAGGCCCAGGATCGGGCCACCAACCAGTGAACCCCATGGCGCGCCGCAAGAATCATCCGGAAGACGCCGACCCGGCGTCCCCATCCTTCGAGGAAGCCCTCGCCGGGCTCGAGGCCGTGGTCGAGGCCATGGAAAACGAGCGGCTTCCGCTGGAGGAGCTCGTCGCCTGTTACGAAAAGGGCTCCACTTTGTTAGACCGCTGCGAGGCGATCCTGCAGGCCGCCCGTGGCAGGATCGAACTCATCACGCTGCGCAACCACAACGAGTGCCAGGGCGAGTCCGCTGATTTTTCCCCACCGTCCGGTCCGCCGGATGCTCCCGACGACGACGATGACATCCGCCTCTTCTGAGCCACCCGCCCTCGGCCCGCTGCTCCAGTCCATCCACTCCCCGGACGATGTCAAAAACCTCGCCGATGACGAGTTGCTCGACCTTGCCGCGGAAGTCCGCCATTCGCTGATCACCTCGCTGTCCAAAACCGGCGGCCATCTCGGCCCGAACCTCGGCGTGGTGGAGCTGACCATCGCGCTGCACCGGGTTTTTTCGACACCGGCGGACAAGTTCGTCTTCGACGTGGCGCACCAGGGATACGTCCACAAGATGCTCACCGGCCGTGCGGACCAGATCCACACGATCCGCACCTTCAAGGGGCTCAACGGCTTTCTGCTGCGCTCCGAATCCGAGCACGATGCCTACGGCGCAGGCCACGCCGGCACCGCCCTTTCCGCCGCGCTTGGCATGGCCTCGGCGCGCGATCTCGCCGGGCATGACAACCACGTCGTGGCCGTGGCCGGAGATGCCGCCTTCACCTGCGGCCCCACCTTGGAAGCTCTCAACAACATCGCCGGCACCACCCGCAGGTTCATCGTCGTGCTCAACGACAACGAATGGTCGATCGACAAGAACGTCGGTGCCATCGCCCGTTACTTCAACGACCTGCAGACACACCACACCTTTGCCGCCGTGCGCGCAAAGGCTGCGGATTTTGTCGAAAAAGTGGCTGGCAAGGCCGCCCGCACTCTCGCCCACAAGATGGAGGAGAGCGCGAAAAACCTGCTGTTCCCGAACGTGCTCTTCGAGAAGTTCGGCCTGCGCTACTACGGCCCCATCGACGGCCACGACCTGCCGCTGCTTGTTAGAACCTTCGAACACCTCAAGACGCTGCACGAGCCGGTGGTGCTGCACATCATCACTGAAAAAGGCCGCGGCTACCAACCCGCCATCGACAACCCCGGCAAGTTCCACGGTCTCGGCACCTATCAGATCGACGACGGTTCCACCGATGCCAGCCCCACGCCCACCTGCTCGGACATCTTCGGCCGCACGGTGGCTGATCTTGCCAAGAAGGATCCGAAAATCGTCGCCATCACCGCGGCGATGCCAGGCGGCACGAAGCTGGAGATTTTCAAAAACGAGCTGCCGGAGCGTTATTTCGACGTCGGCATCGCGGAGGAACACGCGGCGCTCTTCGCCTGCGGACTGGCCACCGGGGGCTTCCGGCCGTTCCTGGCGATTTACTCCACCTTCATGCAGCGCGCTTATGACATGATCATCCATGACATGGCGCTGCAGGGGCTTCCTGTTAGATTGTGCATGGACCGCGGCGGGCTCTCCGGCGATGACGGCCCCACCCATCACGGGCTCTTCGACATCGGCTACCTCCGCCACGTTCCCGGGATCATCCATATGCAGCCGAAGGACGAGGAGGAGTTTGTGGACATGCTCCACACCATGGCTGCCTACGACGCGGGTCCGTCCGCAATCCGCTACCCGCGCGGCCCCATCAAGGGTACGCCGCTGCGCAAGGAACCGCGGTTGCTGGAAATCGGCAAGGCGGAGGTCGTCGCCGACGGCGCGGACGTCGCGCTGCTCGGCCTAGGCACGATGTTTGAAATGGCGGAGCGCACCAAGGCGATGCTTGAGGAAAA
>RPOS01000186.1 GCA_003820635.1 Verrucomicrobiaceae bacterium
CTGGTGGGAAACCCGTCCGACGCGCTCAAGCAACAAGTCGATCCGGCGCTGGTGCTCGCCCGCTCGAACCAGATCGTGCTCCAGCTCTTCGGCGTGCTTTGCCTGCAGGCCTTGGTCGGGTTTTTCCGCGTGCAGGGCTTCATCCGCTCCGGCGAGTCCGCGCTCAACCGGCTGCGCCGCGACTTGTTCGATCACCTGGTGCGGCTACCGATGGCGTTTTTCCATGAGCAACGCTCCGGCGCTCTGAGCAACCGCGTTTCCGCCGATCTCGGCGTGGTGCGCGAGACCCTGCTCACCACCGTGCCGCAGGCGGTGCGGCAAACCGTGATCCTCATCGGCGGGCTGGCCTTCATCTTCATTTCCTCGTGGAAACTCTCGCTCATCATGCTCGGCAGCGTGCCTCTGGTGGTGCTCGCCATCGCCTTCTTCGGGCGCAAGGTGCGCGGCTATTCCAAGGACGCGCAGGACGCGCTGGCGGACGCCGGCACCGTGATCGAGGAAACCGTGCAGGGCATCGCCGATGTGAAGGCCTTCACCAACGAGCCCTTCGAAAACTCGCGCTACTCGCGTGCGCTGGAGACTTTCCTCGGTGTGACCAAGCGCGGTGCGAAAAACCGCGCGGCCTTTCTTTCCTTCGTCATCCTCGCGCTCTTCGGCACCATTTCCTTCGTCGTCTGGCATGGCGCGCGGATGCTCGCCACCGGCGAGATCACCTGGACCAACTTCGCTTCCTTCATCCTGTTCTCGATCTTCGTCGGCGCGTCGCTTGGCTCGTTTCCGGAAATCATCTCGCAGTTCCAGCAAACCGCTGGTGCCACCGACCGCCTGCGCGAGTTGTTAGACACTCCGCCCGAACGAACCGATGGCGATTCCGAGGCTGTGCTCGGCGGCTACCTGTCGTTCGTGAACGTCTGTTTCCGCTACCCGTCGCGGCCGGATGTGCAAGTGCTGCGCAATTTGGATTTCCTTGTCACGCCCGGCCAGCGCGTCGCCTTGGTGGGGCCGTCCGGTGCCGGGAAATCCACGGTGTTCTCGCTCATCCTCGGCTTCAACAACCCGGAGCAGGGGCAGGTGCTTTTTGATAACCGCCCGGCCACCTCGCTCTCGTTGCAGGCCATCCGCTCGCAGATCGCCATTGTGCCGCAGGAGGTGCTGCTCTTCGGCGGCAGCATTCTTGAGAACATCGAGTATGGCAAACCCGGCGCCTCGCGGCAGGAAATCGAAAACGCCGCCCGCCAGGCCAACGCGCACGACTTCATCGCCGCCCTGCCCGAGGGCTACGACACGCTCGTCGGCCCGCGCGGCACCAAGCTCTCCGGCGGCCAGCGCCAGCGCATCGCCATCGCCCGCGCCATTCTGGCCGATCCTCGGATCCTTTTGTTAGACGAGGCCACCTCCGCGCTCGATTCCGAGAGCGAGCGGCTCGTCAACGAAGCGCTTGAGCGGCTGATGAAAGGCCGCACCAGTCTGGTCATCGCCCACCGCCTTTCCACCGTCCGCCACGCAGACCGGATCCTGGTCTTCAACCACGGCCAGATCGTCGAGAGCGGCAGCCATGACGAACTCGTCGCCCGGGATGGCACCTACCGCTACCTGGTGGACACGCAGTTGGTGTGAATAGCCCGGGTTGCTACACTTTCTCCAGCGCGTAGCCGTCCTTGCCGTCCTTGACGCGCCAGCCCTGGGCGGCGAGTTCGTCGCGCAGGCGGTCGGATTCCGCCCAGTTTTTGGCAAGGCGCGCCTGCCAGCGGGTTTCGGCGAGGGTGCGGATGGCGTCGGGGATTTCAGCGGCGGTTTCCTCGGGAAGTGTGAGCCCCAGGGCACGCAGCACGCGGTTGAGCCCGGCGAGCGCGGCGGCGGCGTCCTTGCCTGTGAGATTCGCGCTCTCGCGCAGGCCGGTGAAGAGTCCGCCGAGCGCGGCCGGCGTGTTCAGATCGTCGTTGAGGCTGTCCCACGCCGCTTGGAAGGGGCCGAAGGAAACGGCGTCCAGCACCACGTCGCCGCCGGTTTTCGCCGCGAGGTTGCGCGCGCCCTTGGCGAGCTTGGCCAACGCCTCGCGTGCGGCGGAGAGCGAATCGAGCGTGAAGTTGAGCTGCTTGCGGTAGTGGCCGCCGATCAGCACATAGCGCACTTCCATCGGCGTGAAGCCGCGGTTTTCGAGATCCGTTAGAGTATAAAGATTCCCGAGCGACTTGGACATCTTGCCGCCGTCCACCAGCAGGTGGGTGATGTGGAACCAGTGGGCGGCGAAGTGCCCGCCGCAGGAGCAGACGCTCTGGGCGATCTCGTTCTCATGGTGGGGAAACACCAGATCGACGCCGCCGGAGTGGAGGTCGAAATTTTCGCCCAGATACTCGCGGATCATCGCCGAGCATTCGAGGTGCCAGCCGGGGCGGCCTTCACCCCATGGCGAGGGCCAGAAGTTTTCCCCGTCCTCGGGGCGGCGCGCTTTCCACAATACGAAGTCGGACACGCTGTCCTTCTCGTATTCATCCGCGTTGGCGCGGGCATTCTGGGTCTTGCCGAGATCGAGCTCGCGCTCGTCGAGATGCGAGAGTTTGCCGTAGCCGGGAAACGACGAGATCTTGAAATACACCGAGCCGTCATCCGAGGCATAGGCGTGGCCCTTGGCGATGAGATCCTCGATCATGGCGATCTGCTGCGGGATGTGCTCGACGGCACCGGGTTCGATGTGCGGTTCGAGCAGACCGAGTTTCCCACAGTCGGCGTGAAACTTCTCCGTCCAGCCGGCGGTGAAATCCGTGAGGGATTGGCCGGCCTTTTGAGAATCGCGGATCGTCTTGTCGTCCACGTCGGTGATGTTGCGGACGTGCAGCGTGTGCGTGCCGCCGGTTTCAAGCGTGCGGCGCAGCACGTCCTGCAG
Organism: Verrucomicrobiaceae bacterium; assembly: GCA_003820635.1. The sequence continues at coordinate 2,885 of RPOS01000186.1, forward strand.
CACGAAGGTGCGGAAGTTTCCAATGTGCGCCGGCCCGTAAACGGTGGGGCCGCAGCAGTAGAAACGGAAGGTCTTGCCGTCGATGGGCTGGAGTTCGCGTTCGGTCCGGGTGAGCGTGTCAAAAAGCCGCATGGCCGGGGTGTGTAAGAAGCGCGGCCCCGCCAGCCAAGAGCGAAGAGCGAAAGCCGCTTTATTTCCCGCGCTGGCGGCGCAACAGCAGCAGGCTGGAAAGCATCAGCAGGGCGGCGCTTCCCGGCTCGGGGATGGCCGCGGTGTGGAATTCCACCATCACCCACTCCTTCTTGCCGTCCTTGGTCACCACTTCCACCGGCACTTTCATCGGCGCTTGTTCCGGCGCGACGGCCGCCGGCGGGGCATGGGCGGCCAGTGGTGCATCTGTGTCAGGCGTGCCGCCGCGCAAGGCCCACGCCGCCATCGGCGGGGACGCCAGAAGCAGCCCCAGCCCCAGGAATTTGATTTTAAAAATACCGGACAAGCGCGGTGAATTTGATTAAATTTTAAAAACAATCAAGAAAAACGTAATAATTTTAAGATTTCCGGTGTTGGGCTGTCGGCCGTTCGTGCTATGGGTGCCTCCGCAGATGACCACGACCGGAGACGAGAGGAAGCGCCAGATCGCAGTGGGGGCAGGGATCCTGCTGGGGATTGCCGTGGTGGTCTGTGGCTCGCTGATCGGCTGGCGCTACCTGCCCGGGCTCTTGGGCGAGTGGCTGGGCACCATGATCGGGTTGATGACGACGCCGTTTCTGCTGGAGGCCTCGTTTGCGGTCCTCGGGCTCAGCCTGGTAATCTTCATCAACCACTGGCGGCAAAGGCGGACTGGTGACGAGCTGATGTATCTGGAGCAGGTGGATGACCCGGATGGCTTGCCGGAACATGCGAGCTGGGCGGTTTTCCGTGAACCGCCCCTGGACGGGGAAACGCCCTCGCTACAGGCGCAGGCCGAGGGCGCGCTGGCCATCGGGGACTTTGCTGCGGCGGCCGAGTGCCTGGCCGCGATGTCGGAGCAGGAGCTCAAGCGCCCGGAAATCCTGGTTTTGCGCAGGGATCTGGCAAGGGCCACCGGCAGGACGGAGTTGGCGGCTGAGTTGGAGTGCCAGATTCATGCGGCTGTTCAAAAGTGAACTTTTGAACATTACGCGATTAAGGTTTTGAAAACGGGCCGTGATGGCGGTTTAATATCGCCCTTGTGAAGGAAGAGCTTCTGCCCATGAACCCGGTGAATTTCGCCAAGATGGCCCATGGCGATCCGGCTGGCCTGGTGGAGATGGCCTTCGATTATTTCAACGAAACCCGCCGCCTGATGACCGGCTGGATGGCGATGCTGGAGGCCGGGAATTTCAATCGTTTGCGCGATGATCTGCACCGCTGCAAGGGCGGCGCGTCCTTGTTCGGCCTGGAGCGGATCGTTTCGCTGCTCGGCGATTGCGAAAGCCCGCACTTGCTGGAGAAGCAGGGATTTGACATCGCCGCCTTCGAGCGCGAGCTCAGCGCGGCGGAAATCGCGGTGGTTGGCATGGCGGAGGCGGTTTGCTGATGGCGCGGGGCATCCAATCACCGGAAAAAGAACTGCGTTTCACCCGCTCCGGGCAGGCCGTGATCTTCTGGCTGGCCGCCGCTGTGTGCGCTGCCGTGGCGCTCACGCTCGCCGCCACCGCGCTTTACCGCGGCATCAACCCGCAACTGCCGCATCCGGCATGGGCGCTCATCCCGCTGGCAGCGGCGCTGGCTGCGGGCCGACTCGCCTGGCGGATGATCCGCCATGCCTACCTGATTCTGACGCCTCTCGGCATCGAGATTTTCCCGTTCCTGCGGCCGGCGCAGGGCATGCAGCTCGTCACCTGGCAGGAAATCCACGCCGTGGAGGTGGATGCGGCGCACACCCGGCTCACCCTTCACCATGATGCCGGGAAAACCTCCGGCATCCATATCTCGCTCAGACCGCTGCGCGCGGATCGTCGGGCGCTGCTGGCCAAGGCCGTACAGGGGCGCGTGAGCGGCGGAAAATAGCCATGGCGGGCGGCAAATCGCCCGTTTATTGTGCATCCGGATGAAAAGCGGAAATCCTCCCGCTGTGATGCGGGGAAGCGTTTCCACAGACGGGAACGCATGTCTGAAAACACCAACCCCGAACGACGATGAAAACGAAAACGTTCGCATGTCTGGCAGGGCTTGCCCTTGCCTCCGCCGCTCAGGCGGGAACTCCAACCATTGAAACGGCTCCCGCGCCCGCCGCGGGACTGTGGCAGTGGTTTATCGGTGGCTCCGTGGGCTACCTCACCGATCTGGAAGAGGA
>RPOS01000187.1 GCA_003820635.1 Verrucomicrobiaceae bacterium
CCACCTTCGACTGGGACGACGTCGGCTCGTGGATCTCGGCGGCGAAATACCTTCAAACCTACGGCAACGGAAACCAGTCCAACGCAGCGCTCACCGAGCTCGACTCCAAGGACAACATCGTTTTCAACGCACGCCCCGGCAGCCGCGTCGCCCTGTTAGGCGTGAACGATCTCATCGTTGTGCAAACCGAGGACGCCCTGCTCATCGCCAACCGCCACGAGGCGGACGCGATCAAGAACCTCTCGCCGCTGCTGCCGGAGGAGTTGCTTTGAAAACAAATCAAACCAACTCCCCGCACCCCGCGCTGGGCCTTGATCATGGCGATGCCCGCATCGGCATTGCCGCAACGGATGACTTCGGCATTCTGGCGCATCCGGTGGAAACGATCGACTGCGCAAAAACCGATCCCATCGAGCGCATTGCAGAGCTCGCGCGGATTCGCGGCGTGCATACGCTTGTGGTGGGCTTGCCGGTGCGCATGGATGGCAGCGAGGGAGACTCCGCCGCCAAGGTGCGGGCCTTCGCGGATCAACTCCGCGCCCGCATTCCCGATATTCCCTTGGTTTTCGTGGATGAAACGCTCAGCACCAGCAGCGCCGCCGCCAAGCTCCGCGAGGCCGGGCGCAATGCGCGCAAACAGAAGTCAGTGATCGATCAGGCCGCCGCCGTGGAAATCCTGAATTACTGGATGGGAGATTGAACCGTGGCGGCGGATTGCATCCGCCATGCCCGACAAACCCCTCTCTATCCATCAAATGAAGGCCGCAACGAGATGGAAGGCCGCGGCAAAAAGAACGAGTTGCAGTCCGCCCATTGCGAGCAAGCGGTTGAAGGCCGGCCCCGGCGGCAGGGTGAAGACACCCCAGATGATGCGCATGCCGATCAACATCACCGGCACACTTGCAAATACAAACACCGGCTGATCAAGCGCCAGCCATGCCAGACCGCCGAAGGCCGCTAGCTTGATTTCCAGCCAGATCACCGCCGCCGCCACTTTAGGCCCGCAGCGCACGGCAAGCGTGCGTTTTCCGGTAGTCGAGTCCTCCTCGCGGTCGCGGAAGTTGTTGATGGAAATCAGCACCGCCGAAAGCAGGCCGGTTTGCGCTCCTAACAGAAGCGCCTCGGGCGGCCAGCCCCCGGTCTGGATGAACACCGTGCCGCTCACCGCGATGAGGCCGAAGAACAGGATCACGAAAATTTCTCCCATGCCGCGATAGGCCAGCGGAAAGGGACCGCCGGTGTAACCATAGGCGAGAAACAGCGAGGGAAGGCCGATCAGCACGATCGGCCAGCCGCGCGCCTGATAGAGCACCACGCCGCAAAGCAGGGCGATGCCGAGGAAAACCAGCGCCAGACGCATCACCACGCGTGGCGGCATCATGCCGGAGGCCGTCACTCTAACAGGTCCGAGCCGGCGTTCGGTGTCCGCGCCTTTCTTCGCGTCGATGGCGTCGTTGAAGAAATTCGTGGCGATCTGGATGGCCGACGCGCCGAGCAGCGTGCAGAGCGCGAGGACGGAATCAAAACCGCCGCCGAGTTTCCATGCCAGCACACAGCCCACCCACACCGGCACGATGGCGGCTGGCAGGGTTTTCGGCCTGGCGGCGAGCACGCAGGATTTCAAGGTGGTGGCGGACATGGCATCACTTGCGCTCAATGCGTGCGGCGAAGGCACCGTCGGTTCCATCGCGGAAGGGCAGCGCCTCGCGGGTGGAGTGGAGCTGGCATTGTGGATGATCTGTTAGAAACGCCTCGACCTGGCCAAGGTTTTCCTCGGGCTCGATCGAGCAGGTGGAATAAACCAGCCGGCCGCCGGGCTTGAGGCAGGGCAGCGCGTTTTGGAGGATTTTGCGCTGGGTGACGGCGATCTTTTCGATGTCCGGCGCCTGCAAGCGCCAGCGCACATCCACGCGGCGGCGGATCACGCCGCTGTTCGAACACGGCACGTCGAGCAGTATGCCATCGAAGGCGCCGTGCCACTCTGCGGGCGCGGGTTTCGTCCAATCGTGCACGGCGACGGTGGCTTTGCCGGCGTGCAGACGTTCGAGATTTTCCTGCAGGCGCGGCAGGCGTTTTTCATTGGAATCCGTGCAAACCAGATTCTCTGCAGAGCCCATTGCGGCGGCGATGAGGAAGGCCTTGCCACCGGGTGCGGCGCAGGCGTCGAGAATCCGCTCGCCGGGCTGCGGGTCCAACAAGTCTACCGCGTGGCGGGTGGCGGGGTCCTGGATGTAAATCGCTCCAGACGCAAGCAGCGCGCCGGGCAACGAGCCCTCGAGTTGATAAAAACCGGGCGCGCCATCGACGGGTTTTCCGGGAAGTCCGGCGGGAGTTTCCGTGAGTGGGTTGATACGGAAAAAAGTCTCCGCCGCCTGGTTGTTCCATTCCATCAGCGCGAGGGCATTCTTTTTGCCGAAGGCCGCCTTCCAGCGGTTGAACAACCAGTCCGGATGGGACAGCGCGACCGCAGGCGGAAGGTCCGCCACATCATCTAACAGACGCTTGCGCGAGGCGATGGCACGGCGCAGCACCGCGTTCACCAGACCCCGCACGCCGGCCTTTCCGGACTCCACTGTTTCGTTGACCGCCGCATGCTCTGGGATGCCGAGTATCAGGAGCTGGCAAAGCCCGACGCGCAGCACGTCGCGCGTTTCCGGGTCCACCTTGCCGTCGCGCAGTTTGCCGATCCAGTGGTCCAACAAGCGCCGGTTGCGCAGCACGCCGAAAAGGATCGCCTGCAACAGCCCGCGGTCCGCCGAGGACAGCATCCGGCGGTGGGCGTGGCGCTCGACAAGCGTCTCGGCGTAGTCATGACCCTTGGCCCAGGCGCGGAGGGCGGAGACGGCGGCTTGGCGAACGTGGAAATTTTTTGCAGGCATGGCGGAAAGGAAGTCACCCGCGATCGCGTAATGGTGCGAGCCGGGCGGGGGGAGTATCACTAAAACGCTGCCCGGCACAAGGACAGCGCAATCCACCAGGCAGGCTCCGGGACTCTCCCCCTCCGGAGCCAGCCCGGCGGATCGATTGCCACGGTTCAGCGCAGTTTCTCCAAAACCTCCTCATCGAGGAAATCTTGGCCGTGGATCAGGTGCTCGAGCAGCGGCACGCCGGTGAGGTCTTCAATCACGCCCTTGTTGGTGATCATCGCGGTGTCGAGTTCGTCAGCGAGCTGATTGAGAAACACTCCGGCGCAGGTGAGGCCGCGGGCCTGTATCGCTCCAACGGTGAGCAGGATGTGGTTGAGCGCGCCAAGGCGGTTGGCGGCCACCAACACGACCGGCAAGCCGAGTTCCGTGGCGAGATCCGAAATACGGTATCCCGCGGTGATCGGCACTTCCCAGCCGCCCGCGCCCTCAACGACGACGACTTGGTGTCGCTCCGCCAATTTGCGGTATCCCGCGAGCAGTTCCGCCGGATCGACGCTGCGGTTTTCCAGCAAACCCGCGACGTAGGGAGCCACGGCGCTTTTGAGGAAAACCGGGTTCACTTCATCGAGCGGAAGCCCGCCGGATGCCGCGGCGAGGATTTGCGCGTCATCGCGGTCGCCACAGGCCACTGGCTTGTAGCCGACGGCATCGATGCCCGCGCGGCGCAGGGCCTCAAGCAGCAGGCGGGTGAGATGGGTTTTGCCGGCACCGGTATCCGTTCCCGTCACGAAGAAGCTCATGCGCCAGTGGTGGATTCCGGCGGGCTGCGGGTCAAGCCACGGAAACGACAAATTTCCCTTTCGCAGCGCTCTATCGGCATCCATGGTGGGCCGAGCATGACAGCGGATTTCCTGGTGATCGGTGCCGGCATAGCCGGATTGTCCTTCGCATTGAGGGCGGCCCGCCATGGATCGGTGATCGTGGTAACCAAGGGCGACGCCTACGAATCCAACACGGCCTGGGCGCAGGGCGGAATCGCCTCGGTGCTCCCGGATGAATATCGCGATGCGGGCGACTCGGTGGAAAGCCACGTGGCCGACACGCTGGACGCCGGTGCCGGGCTCTGCAAGGAGGCCGCAGTGCGCACGATCATCGGCGAGGGCGCGGCGGCGATCCGGGATCTCACCGATTACGGCGTGTCCTTCGACCGCACGGATGATCATTTCCTGTTAGGAAAGGAAGGCGGGCACTCACACCGCAGGATTCTGCATGCCAAGGACACCACCGGCCGCGAGATCGCCCGCGCCTTGATCGAGACCGCGCGCAAGACGCCAAATCTCACCCTGCTGGAAGATCATTTCGTCATCGACCTCATCACCTCCGCCAAGCTCGGCGCGGTGGCAGAGGACCGGGTGCTCGGCGCTTATGTGCTGGAAACCAAAACCGGCGAAGTCCGCGTGTTCCGCTCGGACCGGGTGATCCTTGCCGCCGGCGGCTGCGGAAAAGTCTATCTCTACACCACCAATCCGGACTCTGCCACCGGCGATGGAGTGGCCCTCGGCTGGCGGGCCGGCGCGTCGGTCGCCAACATGGAGTTCATCCAGTTTCATCCGACTTGTTTGTATAATCCCGCAGCAACCGGCCCGGAGGCGCGCTCGTTCCTCGTCAGTGAGGCGGTGCGCGGCGAGGGCGGCATCCTGATCAACGCCAAGGGCGAGGATTTCACCAAGAAAATCGACCCCCGCGGCTCGCTGGCACCGCGCGACATCGTGGCCCGCGCCATCGACCGGGAGCTGAAGCGCACCGGCGCGGCCTGCGTCTATCTGGACGTGACCCACAAGCCGAAGGGCTTCATGAAGGAGCGGTTTCCTTATATCTATGGCAACCTGTTGAAATTCGGCCTCGACTGTGAAACCCAGCCCATACCCGTGGTGCCGGCCGCACACTACCAATGCGGCGGCATCCTCACCGATGTGAACGGCAAGACGACCATTCGTGGGCTTTTCGCAGTCGGCGAGGTTGGCTGCACCGGCCTGCACGGAGCCAATCGCCTTGCATCGAACTCACTGCTGGAAGGCAACGTGGTCGCCCGCCGCGCGCTTGATGAAATGATGCGTCTTTATCCGCCGGGCAAGGAGGGGACCAATCCGCCCGAGATTCCCGAGTGGGAGCATGGCGACGTGGCGGAGCCGGACGAACTGGTCGTCATCTATCACAACTGGGATGAGATCCGCCGCCTGATGTGGGACTATGTTTCCATCGTGCGCACCGACAACCGCCTGCGCCGCGCCGCCGCG
>RPOS01000188.1 GCA_003820635.1 Verrucomicrobiaceae bacterium
CTCTTCAAAAGCGATGATCTGATCGCAGATCCGGTCGAGGAAATAGCGGTCGTGGGAAACGCAGATCACCGAGCCATCGAAATCCGCGAGCGCTTCCTCCAGCATGCGCAGCGAGGGCAGGTCTAGATCGTTCGTAGGCTCGTCCAGCACGATGAGATTTCCACCGTTCTTGAGCACCTTGGCGAGCATCAGCCGCGCTCGCTCGCCGCCTGATAGAAGATCGACGCGTTCGTTGATGCGCTGGTCGTTGAAGAGGAAGCGCCGGAGGTAGGCCCGCGCACCGAGCGACTGGTCGCCGAACATCAGTTTTTCGTTGCCTTCGGAAACCTCATCTAACAGCGAGCCCGTGCCGTCGAGTTGCATGCGGGTCTGGTCGATGTAGTTGACCTTCACGCGCTTGCCGATCACGGCGCGGCCCTCGGATGGCGGGATCTGGCCGAGGCACAACTTCAGCAAAGTGGTCTTGCCCACGCCGTTTCTGCCGACGATGCCGGTGCATTGCCCAGGTTCGAGCTTGAGGTTGAGGTGGCGGAACAACCACCGCGGATGCTTTGTGCTGCCTACGTTCACGCCGGCGTTTTCCAACTCCACGACAATGTCCCCGAGCTGGGGTGGGGGAGGAATGAGCAGGTCCATTTCCCGCTCCTCGGGCGGTGCCTCCATGCCCTCGATTTCGTAGAACTTGTCCAAGCGGTGGCGCGACTTGGTGCCGCGCGCTTTCACGCCGGAGCGAACCCATTCGAGCTCCTCGCGCAGGAAACGCTGGCGGCGGCGCTCGGTTTGCTCGGCGATCTGCCGTCGCACAGCCTTCGATTCGAGAAACGCGGTGTAGTTTCCCGGGTGGGAAAACGCACGGCCTTCGTCGATCTCGATGATCCGCGTGGCGATGACATCCAGGAAATAGCGGTCGTGCGTGACGAAGATCACCGCTCCGGGAAACGAGCGCAGGTAATCCTCCAGCCAGCGGATGGATTCGGCGTCGAGGTGGTTGGTCGGTTCGTCCAGCAGCAGCAAATCCGGCTGGCAGGCCAGCGCACGGCACAGCGCCACCCGGCGTTTTTCGCCACCTGAAAGCTGCGCGGTGGGGGCGTCCAGCGGAGGTGCGCCCAGCGCGGTGGCGGCGGACTTGATGCGGGCGTCGAGATTCCAGCCATCGGCGTGATCAATCAGATGCAGGAGTTCGGCGAGTTCCGCCTCGCTGCCGTCGCCGGTTTCGTAACGCCGCACCGCATCGACAATATCCGCGGCACCGGCGGCGATGTTTTCCTGCACGCTGAGATCCGGATCGAGCTCGAATTCCTGCGGCAGATAACCGATCCGTAAGGAACGCCGGCGCGCGATTTCCCCCGAATCCGCCGCGCTCTGGCCACTGAGGATTTTCAAAAGCGAGGTCTTGCCACAGCCGTTGCGGCCCACCATGCCGATCTTTTCGCCAGCCCCAACCGCAAGCGTCACTCCGTCCAGCAGGTTCTGGTAGCCATAAGTCAGCCGGATTTCATTGGCGGAGAGCAGAGCGGTCATGAGCCCGTGGATGTGGCGGATCATGAGACGGTCGTCCATCGCCGACTGTGTTTGTGCGGAGCTTTTCGCCTCTGGCCGTATTTCACGAGATTTTGGATTGACGAGGGCATGCCAATCAGGTTTTTCTCCGCCTGTCGTTGTTGCGACTGAGTCTCATTAAAAACTGCTGCATGAAATTAAATCGAATTGCTCATTTTAGCGCTGCGGCTTCGTTTGCTGGCATTGCGATTTCGCTCAGCGCTTCCGCGCAGGATGTGCTGAAAACCCTGGACGCGATGGTGGTCACCGCCGAATCGGAGGCCGATGAAACCAACCAGCAAGGCTGGCTGCCCGATGTGATCGGCGCGGCGATTTTCGCGGGCAAGAAAACCGCAGTGATCGATCTGGATGCCCAAGCGCGGAATGTGGGAAACAATTACCGTCAGGCGCTATCGCAGACGCCCAGCCTGCTGCTTTCCGAAGAATCCTCGCCGCTGGTCAGCATCGGCTACCGCGGCCTCAACCCGCACCGGGCGCAATTCACGCAGGTTTTACGCGACGGCATCCCGATCCACGCCGACCAGATGGGCTACCCGGAGGCCTACTACACGCCGCCGCTCGATACAGTGGACCGTATCGAGTTCCTGCACGGCGGAGCGGCCTTGCAACACGGGCCACAGCCGGGAGGTTCGCTCAACTACATCACCCACCGTCCGCGCACCGACAAGGAATTCTCGCTGCGTACCCAGCACGTCGTGGGCAGTGACGATCTCTACTCCACCTTCAGTTCTGCCGACGGAACGGTGGGAAAACTCGGCTACTATCTTTATTTCAATCACCGCGAGAGCGACGGTTTCCGCTCCGCCAACAGCGACTATGATCTCAACAACGCCGCCATCAAGCTGCTCTACTCCCTCGACAATGGCGGCAAGCTCATCTTCAACGCCGATACGTATGAGGAAAACCACGGCGAGCCCGGCGGCCTGAGCATCGCCGATTTCAACTCGGGCAGCCTCAAGGCCACGCGTCTGCATGACCGCTTCTCGCTGGATCGGGATTCGGTCTCTCTGACATACGAGATCGAACCGACGCCGGATGCCTTCTTCACCGCCAACGCCTGGTGGAGCGACTACACGCGCTACAGCAAACGGCAGCGCGGCGGTGGTTTCGGCACGCTACCGAGCGGCGGGACCGCCAACTCCAACTCGATCGAGAACCAGGAGTTCGAAACACTGGGGTTCGATTCCCGCTACCGCCTCAACTGGGGCGGCGAAGCGCAGCACACCCTGAGCGCCGGCGTCCAGATCTATCATGTCGATTCGCCCCGCACTGACGAGCGTGGTGCCACGCCATCCGCATCCTCAGGCCAGGTGCGGCGCGCCTCGGACCGCGAGGTGATGTATGTGCCGCTCTTTGTGGAGAACAAGTTCCGCTTCGGTGATTTCTCGATCACCCCGGGTTTGAGGCTGGAAAACATCCGCCAGGAGGTGGACGAGCATATCAACCTCGACAAGGGATCCACCGAGGACAAGTCCTACAGCGACCACATCCCGCTGGCCGGACTTGGCATGGAATACGCGGTGGACGAGGTTTCGGCGGTCTATGGCAACATTTCACAGGCTTATCGCCCGCGGATTTTCACCGAGGCGGTGCCGCTCGGCAGTGGTCAGGTCATCAACGACGATCTGGAGGAAGGCAAGGCCTTGGAATACGAACTGGGTTATCGTTCGCGTCCGAAGGAGTGGCTCACCCTCGATGCCAGCCTCTTCCTGCTCGCGTTCGAGGACCAGATCGGCCAGGTGACGCGCGGCGGAGTCACTTTCTTTGAAAACGTCGGTGACTCCGTGCACAAGGGTATTGATCTTTCCGTCAACACGGACCTGCTTGGCCTGATGGTCGGCGGCAAGGAATACGGCACCTTGGACTGGTATGTGAACGCCACGTTGCTGGACGCCGAGTTCACCGACGGCCCCAACGACGGCAAAACTCCCCAATACGCGCCGGATTACATCCTGCGCAGCGGCTTCAACTACAACTTCGATGACAAGCTCAAGCTGAGCCTCGGAGCCACCCTCCTGAACGACCATTACGCGGACGACAACAACACCGCAAACTTCGCAGTGCCAGCCTACATGGTCTGGGACCTCACCGCGGAGTGGAAGGTGCACGAAAACCTGCGCCTCCTTGCCGGCATCAACAACCTGTTTGACGAAAGCTACTTCGCCCGCGTCCGCTCCGACGGGATCGATCCCGCCAACGGCCGCAACTACTACGTCGGCGCTTCCCTCGAATTCTGAACCTCCAACTTCCCTCACTTGAGGGCTTCACAGCCATGACATCCAGTGCTTTGTTCTCCCCCGCACCCGCCATGCAATCGGTCTTCCACTCGCTGAACATCGGCACGCTCGCCGCCTGGCTGAGCGTGGCCGGCTTTGGCACCGTGGGCGTGGTGGTGCCGCACTGGCACCCGTCCCCGGCGCTGCCTGCGGTGGCGGAAACCACGGTGTTTGATCAGGATTTCATGCTTGGCGATCCCGGCCCCACCACAAGCGGTGCTGCGGTGGCGGAGTCCGCAACCGTTGAGCAGGCCGAATCGCTGCCCGCGCCGCCGGAATTGCAGCCGATCGCGGAGCTTGCGCCCTTGCCGGAAATTCCAGCCATGCCGGTCCGCGCTGCAGCCACCCATGAAGCTCCCGCCATCCGGGAGTCCACTGCGCGCCGCACGACACGATCCGGAGCGGTTGGCCAGACCCGCTCCACCACCGTTTCATCCGCGCGCAGCGGCAGCGGTGGCAGCAGTGGGGTTTCCACCGCATCCGGCATGTCCAGCGCGGACCGTCTCGCCGCCGGGCGCATGCCTGCGCCCGTTTATCCGGCGGAGTGCCGTCGCAAGGGGCAGACGGGCACCGTCGTGGTCGAGTTCACCGTGGACAGCTCCGGCCGTGTGATTTCCGCCCACGCCAAGTCACCCTCACCTTGGCCGCTGCTCAACAACGAGGCTGTCCGCACCGTGCGCTGCTGGAAGTTTCCGCCGGGTGGCATCATGAAACTTCAGCGCCCCATCGTCTTCCAACTCCGTTAGAAACTCCGTGCTCGCAAACGTCGTCGTCGAAACCTTCATCGAGGGGGGCTGGGTCATGTGGCCCATCCTAGCCACCTTCTTCCTTGCTCTCTGCGTCATTCTGGACCGCGCCGTGTGGTGGCTGCGTCTCAAGGGCAGCCTGCGGCCGCAATTGCAGAATCAGGCGCGCGAGGCCATCGGCACCGGTGATTTCGCAAGCGCCTGGAAACTCACCCAAAACACTGCGGATCCCTATCTGAAAAACCTCGCGGAAGGCATGACTCACGCCCGCACCTCCATGCTCGCCGCGATGCAACTCCACGCGACCCATCTCATCGAGAAATCCGAGGCGCGCATGTGGGTGATCAGCACGCTCATCACGCTGGCGCCGCTGTTAGGCTTGTTTGGCACGGTGGTAGGCATCATGGGATCGTTCTCGTTCGTCGGCGACGAGCAACTCGCCGCCACCAAGGTTTCCGGCGGCATCGCCGAGGCGCTCATCGCCACCGCCGCAGGCATCGGCATCGCCATCCTGTGC
>RPOS01000189.1 GCA_003820635.1 Verrucomicrobiaceae bacterium
AGGTCAAACAGCGCTGGATCCTGCACCGTGCAGAAGTAGGGCGTGAGGAACAGCTCCTGGGTGACCACGATGTTCGCCCCCTGCGCCGCGGCCTGGCGGATGAGGGTTTCATGGTGATCGAAGGCCTCCGCCTTGGTGGCGAAGGTCTTGGACTGGAGCAGGGCGATGCGCGGCATGGGCGGCATGCTCGCGCAAGCGCGGCGCGGAATCAAGCTCCGGGGAAGGCGTCACTCTTCCTCCACCTTGCGGCCGTGCTCTGCGAGGATCTTGGTCTCCATTTCGCGTGGCACGTCCTCGTAGCGGTCGAACTTTTCCTTGTGCCTGCCACGACCGGCGGTGATGGCGCGCAGCTGGCTGGAATACTGATAGAGCTCCGCCTGCGGCACCTGGGCTACGACCACCTCGAAGCGGCCCTCGGTTTCCATGCCCATGATGCGGCCGCGGCGGCCTGATAGATCCGCCAGCACGCCACCGACGGCATCGGAGGGCACCTTGATGCGCAGTTCCATCACCGGTTCCAGCAGTTTTGGCTTGGCCATCAGGAAGGCCTCGTTGAAGGCGGCCTTGCCGGCGATCTGGAACGCAATGTCCTTGGAGTCCACCGGGTGTTGCTTGCCGTCGTAGAAATCCACCTTCACATCGGTGACCGGGAAGCCACCGTAGGGACCGGCTGTGCAGGCGGTCTGCACGCCTTTTTCCACCGAAGGCACAAACACGCGGTCCACGTTGCTGCCGACCAGCGACTGGGTGAAGACCACGCCGCTTTCCGAGGGTAACGACTCGATGCGCATCCACACTTCCGCGAACTGCCCCGCGCCGCCGGTTTGTTTCTTGTGGCGGTGCTTGGACTCGCTGCGGCCGGAAATGGTGGCACGGTAGGAAACGCGCGGCGCGACGAGCTCCACGTCCACATTGAAGCGGCGTTTGAGTTCCTCCGCCATGATCTGTAGCTGCAGCCAGCCTTGGCCGGAAACGATCGTCTGGCCCACTTCCGGGTCGAAGTGATATTCAAACGTCGGATCCTCCTCGCGCAGTGCGGAGAGTCCTTCGCCGAGCTTGTTGAGGTCGGACTTGGACTTGGCGACAAGCGCGCCGCGGGTGTTGGGCGCGGGGAAATCCACCACCGGCAGGGTGACTTGGCGGGCGGCGGCGCAGAGTGTGTCGCCCGCACGGGTGGCGCGGAGTTTCACCACCGCTCCAATGTCACCGGCGTGCAGCGATGGCACCGGCTCGCGGGCGGAGCCATTGACGCGGTAGAGCTGGCCGATGCGCTCGGTTTCGCCACGATTGACGTTGATGAGCTCCGAGCCGGAAACCACGTCTCCGCTGTAAACGCGGAAGAACGAAAGGTTGCCGACATGGTTCTCGTGCATCGTCTTGAAAACATAAGCCACCGTCTGGCCGTCATTCAGCGCCACGCTGATATCGCCTCCGTTCGCGTCCTTGGCCGCGACCGTCGCCCGGTCCACCGGCGAGGCTCCATATTTGGCGATGAAATCCAGAATCCTCGAAACCCCGACGTTTTTCACGCCGGACGCGGCGAACACCGGCACCACCAAGCCTTTCTGCACCGCCTCGTGGACGTGCGCGCGGAGTTCATCTTCGCTGAGCGTGCCCTCCTCGAAGAATTTCTCCAACAATTCATCCTCCGACTCCGCCACCATGTCGATGAGCTGGCGGTGCAGTTCGGTGACCTTTTCCTTAAGCGCGCCCTCGGCGGGTTTCTCCTCGTATTTTCCGCTGCCGTCGGCGGCGAAGGTGATCACCTCCGAGCGCATCACATCCAGCACCGAGCTGAATCCCGGACCCTCGTCCACCGGCAGGGTCATCGGGAAAACGCGGGCGCCGTAATGCTCGCGCGCTTCTTCGAGAATCGCGGCGTAGTCCGTGCGCTCGCGGTCCAGCAGATTGATCACCAGGAAGCGAGGGATGTCATATTCCGCAGCGGCCGCCCACAATTCGTCGGCTCCGGTTTCCACGCCGTTCACGCCGCTGATGACGATCATCGCGGAGTCCGCCACGCGCAGCGCGCTGAGCGGCTCGCTGATGAAATCCGGCGTACCGGGGCAATCGATGATATTGAGTTCGCGCCCCAGCCACTCCTCGGCGATGACGGTGGCGTGGATGGACTGCTGGTGCTCCTTTTCATCCGAGTGGAAATCGGAAACCGTGTTGCCCTGCTCGATGGTCCCTGCGCGGGTGATTTTTCCGGCGCATACCAGCATCGCTTCGCAAAGCAGGGTTTTGCCGGTGGATGCATGGCCGGTTACGGCAAGGTTGCGGATCTCGGGGGCGCGGAAGTCTTTCATAAAGCAGGTTTGTCAGTTTGGGGTTGTTTCAACAATGGAGGATCGCATCGATCCGTTACCATTAGGTGCAGCCCGCCCCGTGGCGTCAACCATCCCGGTTCACCCCGCAAATCGAAGCGCGGCTTTCGGCAAAATCCGGTGACCACCGGCCAGCGCCCATGACGGCCCATGCTCGGGAAACTCAAAGCCCTGCGGGGTGGCGCATCACGTGGCCCTTGCTTTGGCGGGTTTCGGGTTTCCAACGCGGGCCCGTCCGGTTGCCGGGACCGCCGGTATCCAACCTGAGACCGGCGATGGTGAGAAAAACATGCCCCTTGCGGATGTAGATAGTGATCCATTTGCCCTCGCCCTTTTTGCCGTATTTGAAATAGCCGCTGGAGGGCAGCGAGCCGCGCAGCAGGCCGGCCTCGCGCAGCACGTAGGAAACCGTGCCGGAGCAATCGTAGCCACTGTCCACATGGCTCGCATGGCCGCCGCCCCACTTGTAGGGCTTGCCTTGCAACCGGTTGCCGGCGGCGATCGCCCGCTTCACCGCTGCCGGGGCATCGCGCGGCGCATACGCAACGCCGTTTTTCAACAACGCGGTGCGGCCATGCTCGAAGCGGTAGCTCACCGGCTTGCGCGCCTTCACCTGGCTCGAACAGGAAACCAGATTCCCAAAAACGGGAATCAGCGCGAGCAGAATGACACCGACATTTTTCACGCCCGGCAGAATATCAATTGGTTAAGGGATGTAAACTAATTTCTGAAACTGGCGTAATACCACTCTGTATTTCCCCGGTGACTGTGCTTGTCGAGGAGGGCGGGGCTTTGCTATGCCTCCGGCCATGAAGCTTGGCTACACGATCCTCTACGTCAAAGACGTCCCCCGCGCGGTGGCATTTTACGAAGACGCCTTCGGCCTTGGCCGCAAGTTTGTCCACGAGGCCGGCATGTATGCCGAGATGGACACAGGTTCCACCACACTCTCCTTCGCCGCCAATGGCCTGGCGAAATCCAACCTGCCCTGCGGCTTCGAGGAAAACTGCCTGTCGAAACCGCCCGCCGGTTTCGAGATCGCCTTCACCACCGACGATGTGCCCGCCGCCTACGAACGCGCGCTGGCCGCCGGGGCCACCGCCGTTGCCCCGCCAGCCACCAAGCCTTGGGGCCAGATTGTCGCCTTCGTTCGCGACAAGGACGGCATCGTGGTGGAGCTCTGCACGCCCTCGACGCAATCTTAATACATGGCGGCGCTTTGCAAGCGCCAGGCCCGCAAACCTGCCGCCCCGTGTCCGCCGAGCCCTCTTCATTCCTGCGCGACAGCCGCTGGCGCAATCGTTTCGACGAGGAAATTCTCCACGCCGCGCAGGCCATGGTTTCCAAGGTCCGCGACCTGCGCTTGGAAGAAGCGGCCCCGGCTTCGTTCACCCTTTTGGGAAACGTGGCGAAGGAGGAAACCGAGGTCGGATTCTGGAAATCCGGCGATGGCTGGGATTTCGAAACCTTCTGCTCCTGCGAGCTCGGGGCCTTCTGTCATCATGCCGCAGCGCTCATTCTCAAGGCGGAGAAAGAACGCGACCTCTCGCGCTTGCACGGCCACGGCATCACCGCTGCTGTCGCCGCCGCTTTGCCGAAGGCAGATGCTCCACCACCACCTCCGCCGGATTTGCCGGTCATCTCGCCCGAACCGCGGTTCGAACTCCACGTCACCCGTGAGCCGGTGGACAAGATGTCCCGGCTGCTGCTCCAATCGCTCGGTCAGCCGGACCCGGAAGTCTGGATTTCCGCCGAGGCCAGCGTGATCTACGGTGAACATCGTAGCCCGCTGCGCGGCTCAATGCCGGAGTGGACCAGCCGCGTGCTTCCGCCAAACGGCCGCACGGTTATTCTCCGGCACCAGCAAGCCGCCGAAAACGCCGCCGCCCGCCAGCTCGCGGACACCGGACTTTCCTCGCTCCAGTCAAACTCCGCATGGCGCTTCCTGCTCAACCTCAAATCCCGCGATGCCAAAAACGCGCCTCCCCGCGACCGCTGGTTTCCCGATCCCAGCCGCATCGCGGTCGATCATTTCTGGCACCAGTTCCGCGGTGAAATGATCGCCCGGCTCGAAGACACCGGCTGGCGTGTGACGGTGGATGACAACGTGGGCCACCGTGTCTTCGAGGCCGATCCCGCGCAATGGGACAGTTCTCTAACAGCGCAGGACGGCGGCTGGTTCAGCCTGTCGGTGGGCTTCGACGTGGGCGGCGAGCGCCACGACCTGCTGCCGATCCTCGCGGAATTGCTGGAAAGCGATTTTCTTGAGGAAACCCTCGACCGCCCGGACCTCGGGCATATCTATGCACCGCTACCGAATGGCGATGCTCTCAAGCTGCCGATCGGCCGCGTGCGCCGCATCCTGCATCATCTCGCGTCACTCATTGATCCCAAGTTTCCCGACCGGGCGCGGCTTCACGCACTGGACGCCGCCACCCTCGCCGGACTCGAAGGCCTCGGCATCGAAACACCGCCGGATCTCGCCGAGCTCGCCTCCAAGCTCAAGGACTTCTCCGGCATCGAAGCCGTCGCGCCCGACGCCGGCGTGCAGGCCACGCTGCGCGATTATCAACTCGCAGGCTTCCGCTGGATGCAGTTTCTCGCCCGCCACGGCCTGCACGGCATCCTGGCCGATGACATGGGCCTCGGCAAAACCCTGCAAACCCTCACCCACATTCTAA
>RPOS01000190.1 GCA_003820635.1 Verrucomicrobiaceae bacterium
CCAGAATCCTCCTGCTGCCTGCTTTGCATTCTTGCGTGTTATGTCTGCTTCTTTCCGCCTGCGGAAAAAAAGACATCGCAGGTCCGGCTGGTGCTCCCAATCCCATGGACCGCGAGCAACCGGTGGAAGTGATGGAAATCACCGTGATGAACCTACAGGAAACCGTCGGCCTCGTCGGCAGCATCGCCGCCAATGAAAGCGCCGAGATGCGGCCCGAGATTCCCGGCGTGATCGAGTCCATCCATTTCGAAGAAGGCTCCGCCGTCAAACAAGGCGCAGTGCTCGCCAAGCTCGACACCCGCGAACTCGAGGCACAGCTCGCCGAGACCCGCGCCAGTTTCCAACTCGCCGAGCGCAATCTGGAACGCAACCGCCTGTTGTTGGAAGACGACGCCGTTTCCAAACTCGAGGTGGACGCCGCCGTGACCGAACACGCCAAGCTCAAGGCCGCCATCGACCTGCTGGAAGTGCGGCTTGCCAAATCCTCCATCATCGCGCCCTTCGATGGCATGGCCGGTGCGCGCTCGCTCTCGGTCGGCGATTTCGTCACCTCGCAATCCATCATCACCACCATCGATGACCTCTCGCGGCTGAAAGTGGAAATGCAGGTGCCCGAGCGCTACCTGCCCAACCTCAAGCCCGGCGGCACCTTCAGCCTGCGCGCCGCCACCTCCGGACCGGACACCCAAGTCACCGGCGAGGTGTATTTCGTCTCGCCGCGCATCGATGAAGACACCCGCTCCACCTTGGTGAAAGGATATGTCAACAAGCCGCCGGCATATCTCAAGCCCGGCATGTTCGCCAACATCACACTGGTGCTGCGCACCGTGCCGGATGCCATGGCCGTGCCGGAAACCGCCATCCTCAGCTCGCCGCGCGGCACGGTGCTCGTCATGCCGAAGGAAAAAGACGGTGCCACCATCGCCGAGTTCGTTCCCGTCAAAACCGGCCTGCGCATTCCCGGATACGTGCAGGTCACTCCGGTCGGCCCGCCCGTGAAGCCCGGCGACAAGATCGTCTCCGCAGGCGTCGGCGGCCTCATCCTTTTCCCAGGCATGAAACTCAAGCCCGTGGAACCCGTCGTCACGCCCGTCATGCCCGCCGAGACCGACCGGAAGCTGGAATGATCTCTAATTTGAAATTACATATCTCAAATTCCTCATGATCATCTCCGACACCTCCATCAAGCGCCCCGTGCTGACCATCGTTGGCGCGCTGATCGTGATTCTGTTAGGCATGCTCTCCTTCGGGCGGCTGCCGGTGCGCGAGTATCCGGATACCGACGTGCCGACGGTTTCCGTCACCACGATCTATCGCGGTGCCTCCGCCGAGGTGGTGGAAAGCCGCGTCACCGAGACACTGGAGGAGCAACTCTCCGCCATCGACGGCATCCGTGTGATGAAGTCCTCCTCACGCGAGCAGGTCTCGACCATCACCATCGAATTCGTGCTGGATCGCGATCCGGACGAGGCGGCCAACGACGTGCGCGACCGCGTGAGCCGCGCGCGCGGCCGGTTGCCCGACGAAGTGGACGAGCCGATCATCGCCAAGGAGGAAGCCGACGCGCAGCCGGTGCTGTGGATGACCTTCACTTCCGACCGCTTTTCCCGCACCGAACTGACGGACATCGTGGACCGCATTGCCAAGCAGCGCATCCAGACGGTGCCGGGCGTGGGCACCATCTTCATCGGCGGCGAGCGCCGTTATGCCATGCGCCTGTGGCTCGATCCCGACAAGCTCGCCTCCTATCAACTCACCGCCGCCGATGTGGAGGACGCGCTGCGCGCACAAAACGTCGATATCCCCGGCGGCCGGATCGAATCATTCGCCCGCGAGTTCACCGTGCGCACCCAGGGTGAGCTGGCCGATGCCGCCGCCTTCGAGGAAATGATCATCGCCACCCGCGGCAACAGCCAGATCAAGCTCAAGGACGTGGGCCGCGCCGAGCTCGGGTCCGAAGACTACCGCACGCGCACCTTCTTCAACGGCAAGCCCACCGTCGGCCTCGGCGTGGTGCGCCAGTCAAAGTCGAATTTGTTGGAAGTGGCCGATGGCGTGAAGGAGCTCATCCCGGTGATCAAGGCGGAGCTGCCGGAAGGCACCGACGTGCGTGTCGGCTATGACAGCTCGGTGTTCGTGCAGCGCTCGGTGGACGAGGTGTTCAAAACCTTCTTCGAGGCCTTCCTGATTGTCATCGCGGTGATTTTCTTCTTCCTGCTCGACTGGCGCGCGGTGGTGATCCCGGTGACGGCGATTCCGATTTCGATCATCGGCACCTTCGCCGTGCTGGCGGCACTGGGTTTCTCCATCAACATCCTCACGCTGCTTGCGCTCGTGCTGGCCATCGGCCTGGTGGTGGACGACGCGATCGTGATGCTGGAAAACATCTACCGCCGCATCGAGGAGGGTGAAACGAAGATCCAGGCATCCGTTCTCGGGGCGCGGCAGGTGGCATTCGCGATCATCGCCTCCACGCTCACGCTGGCGGCGGTGTTTCTTCCCGTGGCCTTCCAATCCGGCTCCACCGGACGGCTGTTCTACGAGTTCGGCGTTTCACTGGCGGTCTCGGTGATGGTTTCCATGGCGGTTTCCCTAACAGTCACGCCAATGCTGTGCTCGCTGCTGCTGAAGGGATACGACCCGAAGACCGGCCACGCACCGCACGGCTGGATCTACCGCGTGACCGAGCCGGGCTTTGATTTCGTGACCCGCTGGTTCGGCAAATCCCTGCGGCTTTCCCTCAGGGCATGGCCGCTGGTGATTCTTCTATCAGCCGCTTTCGTCGCGCTCGCACCCTTCGCCTACAAGGGACTGCAACGCGAACTCACTCCGCTGGAAGACCGCGGCAGTTTCATCTCCATCTTCAACGGCCCGCTCGGGTCGCATCCGGACTACACCTTCAACTACGTCAAAAAAATGACGGAGATCATTGCGCGCCACCCGGAGCTCGAGCGCTACTTCTCCGCCACCGCCTTCGCCCGTGGCGCGCCGGGCGCGGGCAACCAGGGCCTCGTGTTCTCCACTCTCAAGCCGTGGGAGAAACGCGAGCGCTCGACCCAGGACATCGTCAATGAAATCAACGCCGCCTACGGACAGGAAGTCACCGGCGGGCTGTCATTCGCCATCATTCCCAATCCGCTTGGCGGGCGGCGCTTGAGCGAGAGTTTCGAACTCGTCCTGCAAGGCAACGATTTCGACAAACTGCTCGGCTACGGCGACACCGTGCTCACCAAAATGCGCGGGAGCGGCATCTTCGAAGGCGCGCGCGCCGAACCGAAAACCGACAAGCCGCAGCTCGATGTCACCATCGAGCGCGAACGCGCCGCGGACCTCGGCGTGCCGGTTTCACGCATCGCCACCACGCTGGAATCATTGTTCGGCGGGCGCCAGGTCACCCAATACAAACAGGCGGGCCGCCAGTATGATGTGATCTTGCAAATCGAGGATGCCGCGCGCCTCTCGCCCTCGGACCTCGGCAAGGTCTATGTGCGCTCCGACAAGGGCGGCCTCGTGCAGCTCTCCAACGTGGTTTCCCGCGAGGAAACCATCACGCCGGAGGAATACCCGCACTTCAACCGGCTGCGGTCCATCTCCATCAAGGCGCGCCTTGCCCAGGGCAAAACCGTAGGCGATGGCGTGGACTTCATCGAGGAGATCCTCCCGGACATCCTGCCCGAGGGATATGGCCACGCATGGGACGGCGAGACGCGCGAGTATGTGGACAGCGCCAGCGACACGCTCACGCTGTTCGTCCTTGGCCTGCTCTTCACTTTCCTCATCCTGGCCGCGCAGTTCGAAAGCTGGGTCCACCCGGTCACCATCTTCACCGGCGTGGCGCTCGCTCTAACAGGCGGTGTGCTCACGCTCTACGGCACCCGGTTTTTCGGCGAGCCGATGACCAACAACCTCTTCGCGCAGTTCGGGCTCATTCTGCTCATCGGCCTCATCGCCAAGAACGGCATCCTCATTGTCGAGTTTGCCAACCAACTCCAGTTGGAAGGAAAGGACGCCTTCGATGCCGTGTGGGAAGCCACCACCCTGCGCTTCCGCCCGATTTTGATGACGTCCATCTCCACCATCGGCGGCACCCTGCCGCTGGCCATCGCGTCCGGCGCCGGTTCGGAAACCCGCAATCCGCTCGGCCTGGTGGTCGTCGGCGGCATGACCATCGCCACCGTGCTCACGCTTTTCGTGGTGCCGGTGTTCTATCTCACTTTCGACTGGATGGTGCGGAAGGTGACCGGCCACTCCAGCGCCCAAGGCCTGCGCCGCGCCGCCCGTGTGGAGGCGGAAGTGGAGAAGGCGGGGTGAGATTGATCCGTGCTTGCCCGGTCGGTAATCACAAGGCATTCGAAGCGCATGGATTTCGCGGCGGTGTTGTTTGATTTCGACGGTGTGCTGGTGGATACCGAGTGGGCGATCTATCAGTCTTGGCGGCGCGTGTTCGAGGCGCACGCGCACGACCTGCCGCTGGAGATTTACACGCGCTGCATCGGCTCGGATTTCGCGACATGGTCGCCCAAGACGCATCTTGAGGACCTCACCGGCCTGGCCTTCGACTGGCACGATCTCGATACCCGGCGGCAGGAGGAAATCATGGCAGAACTCGGTGGCGCGGGGCCGATGCACGGCGTGAGCGAGGTGCTCGGCAAGCTCCCCGCAGCGGGACTGCCTGCGGCGGTGGTTTCCAGTTCATCGCATCACTGGGTGGATGGCTGGCTTGAGAAACTCAGTCTGGCGCAGCACTTCGCCACCACCGTCTGCCGGGGCGACGCCGCGCGCATCAAGCCCGCGCCGGATCTTTTTCTCGAAGCAGCGAAGCGCCTCGACGTCGCACCGCGGAACTGCCTGGTCATCGAGGATTCGCTCAACGGCGTGAACGCGGCGAAGGGCGCCGGCATGTGCGTGTGGGCGGTGCCGAACCGGGTGACCGAATGCCTCGATTTCACAGTGGCGGACCGCATTTTCCGCTCGCTGGCGGAGTGCGCTGCTGAATTCTGAAG
>RPOS01000191.1 GCA_003820635.1 Verrucomicrobiaceae bacterium
CCCGCACCAAGGCCACCTGCGCCCGCACCAGTTACTGTTTCTGCTCCAAGGCAGAGTGATGGAGGCAATAAAAAAGAAGATAAAAAACAAGATAAAAAACAAGATAAAAAAGAAGATAAAAAACAAGACAGTCGACCTAACGTTGCAACTGCAACCCGAGCGGTAAATTTTGCGCAGGCTTATCAATCTATTGCCCAGCCAAAACCAGCAGACAAAAAACAAGAGCGTAATGATGGTGGGGGCAAAAAAGAAGATAAAAAACAAGAGCGTGTTCAAACTTTAACTGAGAAAGCAAAGGCTTTGATCTCTGGCGCAACAAGCAAAGGCATTGCCGACCCAAATAGATTCAAAGATATTCTGGGTAAACTCAAAGACCTAGGCAAAGACAAGAGAGTAGATAATTTACAGACTCAGAAAAAAGAAGCTGTAACTACAGCCAAAAACGCGCTCACACTCCCGGGCAATAATTTAACTCCTGGATTAGATGACAACAACAGCAACGCTACCTACATTACTGGGTACAGCCAAGAGGACTTAGACGAGCTGCTTGGGAGCTTGCAAGAAGATTATGGTGAAAAAATTGGAGGCCTTGAATCACAGCTTGGCGACTTAATGGGTCAATTGGGCAAACAGCAACAACAACAACAACAACCTCAAGAGACTGGTGCAAGTGAGTACGATGATTGGCTGCAATCTTTTGCAACAGAACAAGACAAGGGTTCTTTTGATCCAAATCTCTTTAGAAACTTACTTGGCGAGCTAGAATCTTCTAAACGTCGTCAGAAGGATTGGAGTGAGCGTTCAGCAAAAGAGGCTTACAAGTATTAAAAATACCCAGCCCTCAATAAGCATTGATATCAGTGCTTTTGAAGATTGGTTTCTTGAGCAGCCAGAGGATGTTCAAGAATCTTTTCATGCATTCTCTTGCGAGAATTATTCTTTTATTGAATGCTTTCTCTACGCCCGCTTCCTTGGTTATGTAGGAAACATAATTTCGTGTGAAGCTTGGATCAAGGGACAATACCCAAAGCCAGACCACAGGAAAACGCTTCTTCTAGAAATCGAGGAAATGCGGGAAGACATCCGCAAACTTCGTGAGGACATTGAAAACCTTGGTGTCAAACGTGATTCAGGCGTTGCTCGTATTG
The DNA here is from genome assembly GCA_003820635.1 of Verrucomicrobiaceae bacterium. The sequence continues at coordinate 1,149 of RPOS01000191.1, forward strand.
CAGCAATGGAAAAGGAACTACGTGGGACTATTAACCAGGTTGAGCAGTACACTTCCATAAAAGATCGCAAAGGCCTGTTAATGGCTGGCGCTGATCGCGCTATTCGGGAGCTAATGTTTATCTTCAAGGACGACCCAATTGAGTCGCCTCTTCACGAAGCAAGTATGAGCGTTTGGGCTCGTATGCAACTAGAAGAGTGAACCACTACTAAAATAAAAGAAAACAGTTGCTATGGCCAAAGGTAAAATGCCGCCTCAACTTCTTGAGCACTTCAAGAAAAGGGAGGCCAAAAAAGAAGACGGTAGTGAGATGAACGATAAGGAAAAACGTCGTGCTGCATTGGACAGGGCACGCAAGTATAAAAATAAAAAGCGCAGTAGAGAAGAAGACTGAGTTAGTATTCAATAACTGATTGAATAGTATCCGTGCCTTCTTATCTTCACCTGGCTTATCGAAGGAACGCACGCGCTGCCTCTAAAAACTATTCAATCAAACCTCATAAAGATATTGAGTCCCTCAAAAAGGCACGAGAGGATTTTGGGTTTTTCTGTGAGTATGTAGCGGACAAACCTCCTGCCCAGCACCACAAAGATTGGCATAGGCACTTTGTAACAGAAGAGGACAGTAGTTGTCTTTTGCGAATTGCTGGGCCTAACGTCGATCTACTTGCGCCCCGTGGGTCAGCTAAGAGCACCGTCCTGGGCCTCCTGACCGCTTGGGCCATTGGTATCCATACACAAGCTAAGAGGCCCTTACAGATCCTCTACTTGTCCTATACGGTTGATATTGCCCGTTCCAAGTCGGCAACCATCAAGCGAATCATTGAAAGCAAGCGATATCAAGAAGTTTTTCCTGAAGTACGTCTTTTAAAAAACGTCACCAGCAATGAGTACTGGTCAATTGACCATAAGTTTGCTGGCATTGACGTAACAGGTGATGAACAGTTTACCCTCTGCGCTGCAGGCCTTAAGGGTTCAGTGACCTCCAAGCGTTCACACCTGGTCATGATTGATGACGCTATTAAATCAGCCGCAGATATTTCTAACCCTGACATCAGAAAGATGATGCAGGATAACTGGAATGCTGTGATCGCACCCACCATGTTTGAAGGTGCAAGGGCAATTTGCCTTGGTACGCGCTTCCGACATGACGACATTCATTCCACTACATTCAACGAACAAAACAATTGGACCCAGATTGTCCTCTCGGCCATTCAAAATGATCCCAAGACAGGGGATGAACTTTCTTATTGGCCAGACATGTGGTCGTTGGACTACTTAAAGGAAAAGAAAAGGCAAGCACCTATTGCTTTCTCTTTCCAGTACATGAACCAAGTCATCAGGCAAAACGAGTTGTCGTTGGCGCCTGAGCTGATTGTAAAAGCGGAAATTTCAACGGAGTTTGACACGCTTGGTATTGGGGTTGACTTGTCTGCTGGTACTAAGGAAAAGAACGATTACACCGTTATGGTTTTGGGTGGTCGCATTGGCGACCGCATTCATATTATTGACTACCGCCGCTTACGCGTCATGGGCAACTTAGAAAAACTAGATGCCCTAAAAGAACTGCTCAACGACTGGTCAATTCTTGGTAAAGATAACGACGGTAATTACTTCCCCACTTATTCCACTTGCGACATATGGAGTGAGGCGGTGCAGTACCAGGCATCCCTAGAAGCTGACTTCAAGCGTGTCTGTTTGAACCAAGAGAGTCTTTATAACTTGATCTGGCACCCGGTCAAAGGCTTCCGTGCTGACAAACTTGCTCGTTTCCGTGGCATTATGGGTATGTTTGAAGACCGGAAGATTGTCTTTAATCGCTACCGTAATTTCACCAACATGTTTGAAGAGCTTACAAACTTTGGTGTTAGTAGTCACGATGACTGTGTCGACGCTCTCGTCTGGTTGGTCACTGGTCTAGCTAGAAAAGGGCAACTTCAGCTTGATTACTAAACCTAGAATTAGAAGAAAAGCATTTTTGTTGTGGGTCCGGAATACTTAGCGATTGGCTTGACGGCCATTATTTCCGCAGTTACTGGTGGTAGCTGGGTTGCAAATAAAATCTTATTGCGCCAAAGCAAAGAGATACAACAATCCTTCAGCTACACTAGTTCTCAAAAGAGAAGGATTGATATTTTGGAAGACCAAATCAACCGCATGCCAATGGAGTATGTACTTAAAGTTGACTTTTTAAGAGAAATAAAAGAAATGCATGATAATTTTCGCGAAATCAATAATAAACTTGATAAGCTTATGGAAAAGATTTTGTCGAAATGAGCTACATCCTTGAGGTCCAGGAGGACGAAAACGGAGAGCTGTATATTACGTTTCCTGAAGAAGTAATTGAAGAGCTGGGCTGGCAGGAAGGAGATATTCTTAACTGGGACGTACGTGGAGAAGGTATCGTAATTTCCAAGGTGCACGAGGCATCTGGCTATGAAGTTATAGAAGAGTAGAATACAAACAATAGCTAGAAGGCAGATGCGGTATTACGGCGGAGGCCCCGTAGGCATGGGGAACGCAGGAGTTTTTAATAACTCAAGTATCGGTGGCATTCCCGTGGGAGAAGATCCACGTTTTCCAATGTCCCAAGAACAGTTTTGGAACGAAGCCGACCGAATCAAAATTCAAAATATTCCTCCAGGGGATGTCCTGAAGCGCTTCAAGGAAATTCACGGGCCAAAATTAAAAGGTGCGTCCGTGCCTGTCAGTGATCCAATGGGATCGATTGGTAATCTGGGCGGCCTTCAAAATGCACAGTTTTTTGGGGGTCCCCAGTACGGACAGGCATTTGAGCCAATTAGCATGGATCCTCCGTATTCAGCGCAAGAACGTGCAGATGATCAAATCCTTCTTCGCTCTTTGCAAAAAGGCGAAATGGGGACTGGCCCGCAAATTGATAAAGCAATTCAAGATATTATGCAACGCACTAGCATGGGTGGCACTGGCTTGCGAGGCGTCTAATGAAAAAGAAAAAGCTAGCAAAGAAAGCCCTGGAACACCCTGAGCTTTTTGCGCCAGCAGAACTTATGTATTTTGAACGCTGGTTGCATTACAAAAAACAACAAAAGAAAACTGCTAAGATTGAAGAAAGTAACGAGGAAAATAGTTAATGGCTGTCGACGCTAAGGCCAGACTTGACGAAATTGTTGAGTCGTACCTCGAAAAAGACTCTGGTACGGTTGTAGATACTGGTGTTGTTGCGTCACACCTAGCGCAGATGAAACTTTTTGGCATTCGCCAAGGGGTTGAGTTTTTTCCCGGACAAGATAACTTTGGTGCTCAACGCAAAGACTTTATTGATCGCGTAGTTAAATACAATCAAATCGATATCCGCCTTGATTCCATCTGGGATTATTTCCTTTGTGATGGCAAGGGTATTTTTTATATTCGTCCCACAAAGCAAAACTATCGTATTTACTACTTCAGGGAGCACGAGTACCGCAGCTACTACAACGTAGACGGTGAACTCGAAGAAGTGGTGATCATCTATAGCTACAAGGTGCGTAAGGCGGGCGGCGCTCATGACGGCATCAACGTAGCCAACGCAACAGGTTCGTCACTTACAGGTGAGCCTGGAGCCAAGCGTTATATCCGCCTTTCGATCAAGGCCAACGAGATCGAAGAGACGCACTCAGATGCTGAGATGTCATTTGAGATGCCTGCCGCAATGGCGCCAGGGCGCTCTAAGTCTTTTAAAAACTCTCTAGGTTTCATTCCTTGCGTTGAAATCTTCAACAACCCCAAGGGCTTCTCTAAAGAAGGCGTTGGTGAGTTTGATGCTTTAGCCAATCACATCGTCACGCACGATGACTTGGTGCGCACCATGCG
>RPOS01000192.1 GCA_003820635.1 Verrucomicrobiaceae bacterium
CGGTCGATGGCGAGTTGCTCTACGACGTCCACGTTTTCACAACCGCCATACCAACGGCGGCCGGGGTAGCCTTCGGCATACTTGTTAGTGAGGACGGACCCCTGCGCCTCCATCACGGCGGGCGAAGTGAAGTTTTCGGAGGCGATGAGCTCGATGTTGTTGCGCTGGCGTTTTTCCTCGGCGGTGATGGCGTCGTAGATTGCGGGATCGGTCTGCTCCAGGCGGCTGCCGGAGGCCTTGCAGATGCGCGCCTCATGGCGGCCACCCTCGAAATGAGTGATGAGGAAGGCATCGGCCATCGCGATGGCGGTGGGAATGTCGGTGTATTTGCCGCTCAGGCAAAGGATGTTCGAGTCATTGTGCTGGCGCGTGATGACGGCTTCGTCAATGGAGCGCACGCTGGCCGCGCGCACATGCCGATGACGGTTGGCGGCGATGCTCATGCCGACACCGGAAGTGCAGGCGAGGATGCCGAAATCGTAGGTGCCGTCCGCCACGTTGCGGGCGACGAGATTGGCGTAGTCGGCGTAATCGACTGATCCGTTGGAGTGGGTCCCGAAGTCATGGACGTCGTGACCGACGGCTTTGAGGTGGGCGACGACTGCGTTTTTGAGGTCGAAGGCGCCGTGATCGGCTCCGATGGCGATGCGGAAGGTGGGGTGGCTCATGGGCGGCGGGATTCAAGACCGGGAAACCCGGATTGGAAACCGGAAATTTACGGGAACCGGGAAATGAACCGCCCATGAACAGCGGGCAAGCCGCCCCACGCAATGACGGCTACGCGATCACGGAGCTACCCAATGTCCGGAAATGGGATAAGGTCTTTTTGTTGATGCGAGCGAGGCTCCCCCCGCCGCTCCTCCCCCCGGAGCAGCTCGCGGCAACTCCATCCCCCCGGAAATGAAAAGCCGGCGGAACCCGAAGCCTCTCCCCCCATGTGCTCCGGTTTCCGCCGGTTTCTTCTTTCCCGCACGGCGCGGCATTCACTTCTGGCACTGCGGGCACCAGTAGGTGGATCGCTGGCCGATGACGGCGTGGCGGATCGGCGTGCCGCAGACGCGGCAGGGTTGGTCTTTGCGCTCGTAAACGAAAAGCCGCTGCCGGAAGTAGCCCGGCTCGCCATCAGAGTGGAGAAAATCCCGCAGCGTGGTGCCGCCCTCGGCGATGGCATCCGTGAGCACCTCGCGGATGGCGGCCGCGAGCTTGGCGAGACGGGCTTTCGAAATGCGCTTGGCGGCGGTGCGCGGCAGAATGCCGGAGCGGAACAGCGCCTCGGAGGCGTAGATGTTGCCCACACCGACGACGACCTTGGCATCCATGATGACCAGCTTGATGGCGGCGGAACGTTTCGCGCAGGCGGCTTGCAGATGGGCTGCGGTGAACCCCTCCCCCAGCGGCTCGGGCCCGAGATCCTTGAGCAGCGGATGCGCCAGCGGGTCTCCCGTGAGACGCAGCACCAAGCCGAAACGCCGGGGATCGTGAAAACGCAGTTGTCTGCCATTTCCCAAAGTGATGCCGACGTGATCGTGGGTTTTCCAAGGGTCCGACGGGAAAATCACGCGCAAGCTGCCGGACATGCCGAGATGGATGAGCAGCGTGCTGCCATCATCGATTTCCAAGAGCAGGTATTTCGAACGACGGCCGACGCCGGTGATGCGCCGGCCCTCGATGGCGGCGAGGTTTTTGGTAACCGGCTGTCGCAGATCCCGGCGGCGCACGATCACCTCGGCAATGCGCGCGCCGGTCACATGCGGCTCAATGCCGCGGCGGGTGGTTTCGACTTCGGGCAGCTCGGGCACGGCGTATTTCCTGTTAGAAAACGAACAGGCAGGCGGCAAGCACGTGGCAGACGCTGCCGCACAGCACGAAGAGATGCCAGATGGCGTGATTGAATGGCAGCCGGCGCCAGGCGAAAAAGATCACGCCGAAAGAATAAGCCAGCCCGCCCGCGGCGAGCCACGCCACGCCGGCGGCGGGCATGTTCCGCAGCAAGGGGCCAAACGCGAGCAGGATCAGCCAGCCCATCAGCAGATAGAGCGCGGTGGAAACCCAGTGGTCCCGTTTTCCCTTGCCCAGAGTTTTCATGAGCACTCCGCCGATGGCCATCGCCCAGACCGCGGCGAAGAGCGACCAACCCCACGGGCCCTTCAAGGTGATGAGGGTGAAGGGCGTGTAGGAACCGGCGATGAGCAGATAGATGCAGGCGTGATCGAGCGCCTGAAACCGCGCCTTCCACCGCGGTGAGGTGAAAAAGTGATAGAGCGTGGACGAGGAGTAGAGCAGCACCAGCGAGAGACCGAACACCGCAGCGGAAACGAGCTTGATCGGATCCCCGGCGGCCAGCACCAACATCACCGCCAGCGCCGCGATGCTGAAAAGCACGCCCGCCGCGTGCGTCAGCAGGCTGGCGACCTCCTCACGGTGGGAGTCGCAAAGATGCGAGCGGTCAGGAATTTCCGTTTTCAAGTGCAAGGGCCATTTTCATCGCGCGGGAATGGGCGCTTGTCCAGCCAAGCCTCGCACTTCGGCTGGCTGCGCATTGCATCTGGCGGCGCCATCCGGCAGGTGCTATCAACTGCGCATGACCCTGCTCGATCAACTCGGCGTCGCTCTCGGCCTGGCCACGCTTGCCGGCGTGAACCTCTACCTCACCGTGCTGGTGGCGGGGCTGGCGGTGCGCTATCACTGGATCGATCTGTCCGGAGCCTACGAGCAGCTCGCGGTGCTGGGCAACCCGTGGGTCATCGGCGTGGCAGCAGTGCTTTTCACCATCGAGTTTATCGCCGATAAGGTGCCCATGCTGGATTCCCTGTGGGACAGCCTGCACACGCTGATCCGGCCGGCCGGTGGAGCCGCGCTCGCCCTCACCGCGCTCGGCGAGATGAATCCGGTGGTGCTGACGCTCGCAGCGCTGCTGGCCGGCACCGCCTCGCTCTCCACCCACGGTGCCAAGGCGGGCGTGCGGGCGATGGTCAATCTCTCGCCCGAACCGGTTTCCAATGCCGTGGCAAGCGTCACCGAAGACGGGCTCGTGCTCGGCGGGCTCGCGCTCATCGGCCTGTTTCCGACCATCGCGCTGTTCGTCTTCATCGGACTCGTCGTGCTGTGCGCGGCAGGCGCGATTTACCTGTGGAAACGCATCATCCGCCTGCGCCGGGGAAAGCAAGTGCCTGCGTGATGCCCCGTGCCGAAATCTAACCGTGGAGTTTCATCTCCTCGATGAACGCGAGCACATGGTTTGGCGGCGCGTGGCGGGCAGGAACGCCGGCAGCCACCGTGATCGGTTCCGGCTGCGGATTCATCGGCAGGGAAACAATCCGCGGATCTTCATCGCGCACCAGCCGGCTGGTTTCCGCGACGATCGCACTGCCGAGATTCGCCTCCACCGCCGCGGCCAGACTGGCGATGCCGTCGAACTCGCCCGCCACCTTCGCCTGGATGCCATGTTGCTTGAAGTATCCCGTCACGCGGCTCCAGTAATCCGGATACTGCTCGCGATCATATAACAACAGCCGCTCGTCATGAAGATCCGCCGGGGCCACGGACCGCGCGGCAGCCAAGCGATGGCGGGGACTCACGGCGAGCCGCCAGCCGCATTCGCGCAGCGTGGTCCATGAAACCGCATCCGCAGCTCCACAAGGCACGGTGACCATCAGATCGAGTTTTCCCGCCAGCAAGGCCCGCTGCATTTCCAGCGAAGAGGTATCGTGCAGGCTGACACGGACATTCGGGTGAAGCTGGCTGAAGCGCTCGATCGCCAGCGGCAGGAAATCACCGGCCAACGATGGCGAGTAGCCGATGCGCAACGGCAGTCCGGCCGCTGCGCTGCGCACGCGGGCCGCCATCGCATCGCTGAACTCCAGCAGTTTCCGCGCATCCGTCACCAGCGTTTCCGCCGCCGGCGTCAACGCGAACGAACGCGCGCCACGGTCCAGCAGCGTGACGCCCAGATCGTCCTCCAGCGCCTTGATCTGGCGGCTGAGCGCCGGTTGCGTGAGCCCGAGACGGCGGGCTGCGGCGCTGATCCCGCCCTCGTCCGCCACCGCGAGGAAGTGCTTGAGTTGTTTCAATTCCACCGCCGCAACATGCCCGGTGAGATCCGCCGCCGCCAGTCAGAAACGATGTCCATGCTTTAGCGGCATGGCATGCATGCGTTCATGGCATTGGCCGGATTCCGGATGAGGCGCTAGACTCCGGCCATGACTCCGACCTACCAATCCCTGAAAATCCGCCGCTCCAACGAGCGCGGCCATGCCAACCACGGCTGGCTCGACAGCTACCACACGTTCTCCTTCGCGGACTATTACGATCCGGCGCACATGGGCTTCCGCACGCTACGCGTCATCAACGATGACCGCGTCGCACCGGGCGGCGGCTTCCCGACCCATCCCCACCGCGACATGGAAATCTTCTCCTACGTGCTCGAAGGCACTCTCGCCCATCAGGACTCGATGGGCAACAAGCGCGAACTCAAGCCCGGTGAAATCCAAATGATGCGCGCGGGCAGCGGCGTGACCCATTCCGAGTTCAATCCGAGCAAGACCGAGCAAGTCCACCTCCTGCAAATCTGGATCATGCCCGCCGAACGCGGGCTGAAACCAGCCTACACCGAATGGACACCACCCGCCGTCCCTTCGCCCAAGACGCTGGTGATCTCCGCCGACGGACGCGAGGACTCGGCACAGATTGCCCAAGACGCCTCCATCTATCTGATCCGCACGGATGGGGATTCCGTCATCACGCACGATCTCACCG
>RPOS01000193.1 GCA_003820635.1 Verrucomicrobiaceae bacterium
CCCTACGAGGATCCGCAGGGACGGGAAACCCTCTGGCTCACCGTGATGTATCCGCCGCAGGTCTTCGCGGAGATCCTGCCACGCCTCACCGCCATCTACACCGAGCTCAAACTCGGGCGCGACGCCAAGCAGCACGAGCACCTGCTGGTGGACCGCGTCGACTTCGGCGACTTCGGAAACTCCCGCCCGTTCCGCATCCGCATCACCAACCTCTTCAACGACAATTCGGACTACTTCTACGTCAAGCACGCCGACGCCTCGCGCATCTACGGCCTCGAACTCGAACACATCCTCTCGCCAAACCGCATCAACTACCTCGTCAACGGCAACACGCTCATCGAGGAACACATCGCCGGCGTGCCGGGTGACGTTTTCATCCGCGACTACCTCAGCCAGCCCGGTCTCAACAAGGTGCGCATCGCCAAGGAGTTCACCAAGTTCAACGAGCGCACCTTCACGCGGCTGTTAGGCGACATGCGCAGCGTCAACTACGTGGTGGACATCACGCCGGATTTTGAGGAGGTGCAATACCGAGTCCGCGCCATCGACTTCGACCAGCAGTCGTATGAGGGAAAAGGAAGCATCTATCTCGCCTTCCGCTTCCGCTCGAACCGCGCCGTGACCAAGCTCGCCTTCGATGTGCTCAACCGCAAGAGCATCGACCAATACGTGGCCGAGGAACACGCGCAGATGTCGCGCCGCGCCAAGGTCGAAAGCAGCCGCCTGCGGGCCCTGCTCGGCATCATGCGCCGCGAGGAACTCGCCCCGCGTGAACACGTCGTCACCCTCGCCAAGGAACTCGACCGGATGCACGGCAGCCACGACTATCAGGATTGCAAGACGATGGGCGAGCTCACCACCATGCACATCTCGCGCATGCTTGAAATCGATCCCGGGGATTCGATTTTCGACAACCCGTTCTGAGCGCGCGCTGCCAGCGGACAGGTTCAGTTAGACTTCGCAAAGAGAATGCAGATCGGCGCCGGGACGTTGATGACGGACTTCGTCTGATAGGTCAGCACACCCGTCTCCTGGTTCACCCGATGGACCGAGATGGTGTTGGAGTCCGCGCCCGCCGCAAGCAGCCATCCTCCGTCGGGAGTCAGGTTGATGTTGCGCGGAAAAGCCCCGCGCACCGGCTGCACCTGGATCACCTCCAGTGCACCGCCCGCCTGATCCACACGATACGCCGTCACCGTGTCATTGCCGCGATTCGATGAATACACAAAGCGCCCGCCGGGATGGACCACGATTTCCGCCGCCGAGTTGAACGCCTCTGTCGCCTTGGTCTCCTCGCTAAGGGCGGGAACGGTTTCCATGCGTCGCGCGGTGCCGGCCCCGGCATCCCAGGCAAAGATCGTCACCGAAAGTGACAATTCATTGAGCAGATAAATGAACTTCCCATCCGGCGAAAACTTCAAGTGCCGCGGACCGGAACCGGGCAAGGCTTCCGCGAAACCATGCGGCTCGATCGATGGACCGCTCGCATCCACTTTATAGATCATCACTTTGTCGAGTCCCAGATCCGGCACCAACGCGAATCTCCCGTCCGGCGAAAATCCGCAGTAGTGCGGATGCGGTGAGTCCTGACGCTTCTCGAAAACACGGGAGCCGCCTTCGTGGCGCGAGATTTGTGCCTTGCCGAGCCGCCCATCCCGATCCAGCGGAAACAAGGCCACCGAACCTCCACCATACTGGGCTGTCAGTAAAAACCGTCCCGATGGATGCACCGCGACATGCGCCCCGCCGTCATCACCGGTAGGCGCGCGATTGATCGGCTCGAGCCCGCCATCTTTGGCAATTCGATAGCCTGCCACCCCGGGACCACCCTCGAAGCCTGCCACCGCGTAAATCTTGTCACCATCCGGATGCAGCGCCAGAAACCCCGGCGATGCCAGTTCCGTCGCACGCTCCGCCTTGCTCAATAGACCGTTCGCCGCGTCAAACCGCGCCCGGTAAATTCCATCCGCCCCGGGTCCGCCGGTGCCAAAATACACCTGCAATTCTTCAGCATGCAGTGCCGTGAAACCACAGAGGACCATCAACAACCCGCGGGACGCTTTCATCGATTGCTTCCATAACATGCGTTTTCCGCAACCAGCAAGGCCGGATCATCATGCTGACTTTCCCTCGACTCATCCTCCGCATCGGCCCAAACTCGGGACATGAAGCGATTGTTCCTGCTCGACGGCATGGCCTTGATCTACCGCGCGCATTTCGCGCTGATCCAGGCGCCGATCCGCAATTCCAAGGGCGTCAACACCTCCGCGCTCTATGGTTTCATCAACACGCTGCTCGCCATTCTGGAAAAGGAAAACCCCACCCACATCGGTGTGGCTTTCGATACCTCCGCGCCGACTCCGCGACATGTGAAATACCCCGCCTACAAGGCGCAGCGAGACGAGATGCCCGAGGAACTGGCTGCCGCCATTCCACATGTGAAGACACTCTGCCGTGCCTTCCACATCCCGGTGCTCGAACTCGACGGATTCGAAGCGGATGACATCATCGGCACGCTGGTGAAACGCGCCGAACCGGAGGGCTTCGAGTCCTTCATGGTCACGCCGGACAAGGATTTCGCCCAGCTCCTTTCCAAGCAGACGTTCATGTGGAAACCCGGCCGCAAGGGTAACGAACACGACATCATCACGTTGGAAAGATTGCCGGAAATCTGGGGCGTCGCCGAGCCGGACCACATCGTCGATTTGTTAGGCCTGATGGGCGACTCTTCCGACAACATCCCCGGCATTCCGGGTATTGGCCCGAAGACGGCGCAGAAACTCATCGCGGAGTTTGGTTCCATCGAAAACCTCATCGCCAACGCCGCCAAGCTGAAGGGCAAACAGAAGGAACTCGTCGAAACCCATTCCGACCAGGCCCTGCTTTCCAAGGATCTCGCCACCATCATCACCGACGTGCCCGTTCACGTGACATGGGAAGACCTTGTGCTCTCGCCGCGCGACGACGAGGCCGTCATAACCCTCTTCAACGAATTCGAATTCCGCTCCCTTACCAAGCGCCTCTTCGGAGATGTGGCGGCGGTTTCCAACCGCCAAGCCCACAACCAAGAAGAAGAGCCCACCGAAACCCCCACGCTCTTCGAAACCTTCCTCACGATCCGCGACGTCGATCACACCTACCACCTCGCCAATACTCCGGAACTCCAACAACAACTCTTCGCCGAACTCGCAAAACAATCCACCTTCTGCTTCGACATCGAAACCACCTCGCTCGACCGCTTCGGCGCGAAGCTGTTAGGCATCGCCTTCTGCTGGAAGGCCCGTGAAGCCTGGTATCTTCCGTATTCCGAATCCCAAATCCCCCATCTCCAATCCCTCTTCAGCAGCTCCGCTGAAAAGATCGGCCACAACCTCAAATACGACCTCTCCGTGCTGCTCAACCACGGCATCGAGGTGAGCGGTCCGTTTTTCGACACCATGCTCGCCGACGCACTTGCCGCGCCCGAGCGCCGACACTCGATGGACTATCTCGCGGAAATTCTGCTCAACTACTCGCCGGTCAAGTTGGCGCACATTGCAGCACCCGCCTCCGCCCCGCCATCCGACGATCTCTTCGACTTCGCCGAGAAAACCAAAGCCTCCAAGGAGCTCGACGTCGCGTCCATCCCGCTCGAAAAGCTCGCCGAATACGCCGCCGAAGACGCGGATGTCACGTTCCAACTCGCCGCAAAACTCCGCCCGCTGATCGAGGAATCCGGGCAGGATACAATCCTCCGCGAGATCGAAGGGCCACTGCTGCCCGTGCTCATCCGCATGGAAATGGAGGGCATCGCCATTGATCCACACGCGCTCAAGGACATCGGCGTGGAACTCCAGCAGCAGATTGACTGGCTCGCGCAATCCATTCAGCAGCACGCCGGACGCACGTTCAACATCGCCTCGCCCAAACAACTCGGCGAGATCCTCTTTGATCAACTCGGCCTCGCTGACAAGGCGAAGAAAACCAAGACCGGCCAATACAAGACCGACGAGCAGACGCTTGCCACGCTCGAAGGCAAGCATCCCATCATCAGCGACATCCTCGCATGGCGCGAAGCCACCAAACTCAAGTCCACCTATCTCGACGCGCTGCCGAAGTTCATCGTTCCACAAACCGGCCGCATCCACACGCATTTCCACCAACTCGTCGCCGCCACCGGCCGCCTCGCCTCGTCCGATCCCAACTTGCAGAACATCCCTGTTCGCTCGGAAGCCGGGCGCAAGATCCGCAAGGCCTTCGTGCCGCGCAAAGGCCATGTTCTGCTGAGTTGCGACTACTCCCAGATCGAGCTGCGTGTCATGGCCGCGCTGGCCAACGACGCCACGATGATCGAGGCCTTCCGCAACGGCACCGACATCCACACCATCACCGCGTCGAAGGTGTTTGTCGTGGAGCCGGAAAACGTCACCTCCGACATGCGCCGCACGGCGAAAATGGTGAACTTCGGCATCATCTACGGCATCTCCGCCTTCGGCCTCAGCCAGCGCCTCGCGATCCCGCGTAACGAAGCCGCTGCGATCATCGAGGCTTATTTCCGCGAGTATCCGGCGATCAAGGATTTCATGGAACTCACCGTCGCCGAGGCCCGCGAGCGCGGTTATGTGGAAACCCTCTCAGGCCGCCGCCGCTATTTCCCGGACCTCAACTCCGCCAACCAGAACATCCGTGGCAACGCCGAACGCGCCGCCATCAACACGCCCATCCAGGGCACCGCCGCGGACATGATCAAACTCGCCATGATCCGCATCGA
>RPOS01000194.1 GCA_003820635.1 Verrucomicrobiaceae bacterium
ACCCGCTCCGGTTGCCGCACCCTCAGGGCCATTGAATCCACCGTGGTGGCACTGAAGAAAGTCCGCATGGCTTCCTCGATGCGATCGATCAACTGGCTGGCCTCCTTTTCCTCAAACTCCTCCATCGCAAGCACGGATTCCGTTTCCTGCCGGATTTGTTCCATCCGGACATCGGCTTTTTCAACGCGCGTCAGAGACCACACCAGAGCGCTGGCGATCGCCAGGCCGATGAGCGCGAACCAGCCCCATGGAATGGGATGACGGCGTGTGGAACCCGCGCCCCAGCTGTCCTCGGTGAACTCGGGCCCGATCAATTCCGTTTCAAGCAACGCATCCACTCCCGGCTGGTGGGTGCGCAGTTCGATCTCCTCGCGGCTCGGCAGATCCAGGCGGCTGGGCGGCTCGCCGGCCTGCGACGGGCCCAAGCGGATCGGCGTCTCATCCTCCGGGCTGTGGCCGGTTTCCGGGCTTCTGAGGCGCACCACTTCCACCACCGGCGCGACTTCCTCATCGACCGTTCTGAGCTCCACCCGTTTCTTTTCCTCGCGCGCCATCGGCAGGGCAATGAAAGCCGCAAAACTCCATCGACGCAACGCCCTCTTCGCCCTAAATCTCCCCCGCCCCGCCATGACCGCCGCCCCGCGCATCCTCATCGTCACCGCCGCCTTCGGCGAGGGGCACAACAGCGCCGCGCGAAATCTGGGCCTCGCACTGGAGGCTGCGGGTGCCATCGTCCGCGTCAGCGATCCCTGCCTGCTCGGCGCGCCGAAACTCACCGCCCTCGTCAACCGCGGCTACCGGATGGTAACCACGCATTTCCCACGGCTGTGGGCACGCATCTATCAGTCCACCGACCGTTGCGACTTCTCGCGCCAGAGCTCGCCGGTCCTGCGCTGGCCGGAAAACGCACTGGCCGCGCTGATCCGGGAGTTCCAGCCGGCGGCGATCGTCAGCACCTATCCGCTCTATCCCTATTTCATGCCGCGCATCGGCGGGAAAATCCCGGTCTTCACCGTGGTCACGGACTCCATGGAGATCAACGCCGCGTGGCTCCGCGCACCCACCGACTGGTGGCTCGTCACCGATCCCAGCACGCGCGAGGCGATGATCCGCAGCAGCCTTCCAGCCGGAAACATCATCGACCTCGGCTTTCCGGTGCACCCGGTGTTTTCCGAGCTCAGCCCGGTGGAGCCTTTGGACGACTGTGATCCCTTCCGCGTGCTTTATTTCCCCACCTCCAAGCTGCCCCATGTCCGGCGGCATGCCCGCGCGCTGCTGGAGAGCTCGCCCTCGGTGCGGCTCACCATGGTGCTCGGCCGCAACGTCCGCCGCCTCTATCAGAAAGCCCGGGAAATCAAGGACGCCTATCCCGGCCGGGTCCGGCTCATCGGCTGGACGCGCCGCGTGCCGCAGCTTCTCAGCCGGCACCATCTGGCCGTGGGCAAAGCCGGCGGAGCCACCGTGCACGAGGCCATCGCCGCCCGCTGCCCGATGCTCATCCATCACCTCGTGCCCGGTCAGGAAGAGGGAAACCTGAGCCTGCTCGAGTCCATCGGCGGCGGCGCGCTCGCCGACACGCCGGAGGAACTCAGCCACCGGATAGCCACCCTTCTAACCGATCAAGCCGCCGCCTGGCGCGCCATGAAGCACTCCCTCGCCCGCCATGACCGCAACTCCGGCGCCCTCGACGCCGCACGCTTTATTATGAAGAAGATCGAGGATCTTGGATCGTAAATCGTGGATGCGCCAATATCCAATATCCACCATCCCAGCATGACCTTCCTCTACGACATCGGCCGCGTGCTGCTGGACTTCGACTTCGAGTCCTCGCTCGCCCGGTTGCTGCCTGCGGATTGCCCGGATCCGCATGAGCGTCTGGGCCATCTGCTCGACCGCAAGGACGAGTTTGAAACCGGCGCGATGGATCCCGGGGAATACATTCATTGGGCGCTCGGCGTGCTCGGCAGCCACGCCACGCCCGCGGAGTTCCGCCACGCCTGGCAGCGGATTTTCACACCCAACGAGCCGATGTGGCGCCACGTGCGCCAGCTCTCCGCCGCCGGTCACCGGCTCATCCTCTTTTCCAACACCAATGCCATCCACTGCCCGTGGGTGTTCGAGGCCTATCCCGAGTTCTCACTCTTTGATGCCGCCGTGCTGTCCTTCGAAACCGGTTCCGTCAAACCCCAACCGGAAATCTATCAGCACGCCGTGGCCACCCACGCCCTCGATCCGCAAGCCACCCTTTACATCGACGACCTGCCGCAAAACATCGCCACCGGCCGCGACTTCGGTTTCCATTGCCACCAATATGACATCAACGATCACCCCGCCTTCGAGCGCTGGATCGCATCTTTCCCAATCTGAAATCTCAAATTTCAAATATCAAATGTCCCTTCTCACCATCGCCGGCCGCACCTTTTCCTCCCGCCTGTTTCTCGGCACCGGTAAATTCCCATCCAACGAAGCGATGCGCGACGCTCTCTCCGCCAGCGGCACGCAAATCGTCACCGTCGCCCTGCGCCGCGCCGATCTCACCGGAACGCACGACCCCTACGCCAACATCCTCGATTTCATCGATCCGGAAAAATATCTCATCCTCCCCAACACCAGTGGCGCGATGAACGCGGAGGAAGCCGTGCGCCTCGCCCGCCTCGCCGCCGCCGCCGGCCTGCCGAAGTGGGTGAAACTCGAAATCCACCCCGATCCCACCTACCTGCTGCCCGATCCCATCGAGACGCTCAAGGCCGCCGAAATCCTCGTGAAGGAAGGCTTCACCGTGCTGCCCTACATCAACGCGGACCCGGTGCTCGCCAAGCGCCTGCAGGAGGCCGGCACCGCCACCGTCATGCCGCTCGGTGCGCCCATCGGTTCTAACAGAGGCATCGCCACCCGCGACCAGATCCGCATCATCATCGAGCAGGCCATCGTGCCGGTCGTCGTGGATGCCGGCATCGGCGCGCCCAGCCACGCCGCCGAAGCGATGGAACTCGGTGCCGATGCCGTGCTCGTCAACACCGCCATCGCCATCGCCTCGGATCCGGCGCGCATGGCCGTCGCCTTCAAAATGGCTGTCGAGGCCGGCCGCTCGGCCTTCGAACTCGGCCTGCCCGAAGCGCTGGACCACGCCAGCGCCACCAGCCCGCTCACCGGCTTTCTGGGATGATGCGCGGATCACGGAAACGCGCATTCATTGAAAAAATCCGGGCTTTCGCAATGTCTTCTACCGGCCGAAACTACAGCGGTCTCCGCTCCTTGGAAATGAATCAGCCTCATCCGATATTCTCTGCTATCCTGATTTCCGTTTGCCTCGGAGCGTGTGCGCCGGATTCCAATATCAATCGCAAGCCGCTCAAGGTTCCGGCAGCATGGAAAAACGCGGAAAATTTTCCGGTCGCAGCACCTTCCAAGGATCTTTCCCGCTGGTGGAGCCGCTTCGAGGATCCGGCGCTGAACCGCTTGATCACCACAGCCTTGCAGGACAGCCCGGACATCAGCGCCGCCACGGCGAGAGTCCGCGAGTCCCGTGCCCGCCGCGATGCCGAATTCGCCGGGCTCTTCCCTATGCTCGACGGCGGAGTTTCATCCAATTCACGCAGCGCGGATACCGATCCCGGAGGCCGCATTTCCGGAACTTCCTACTCCGCCTCGCTGGACGCCTCATGGGAGGTGGATCTCTTCGGCCGCCGCCGCAGTGCCATCCAGGCCGCCGCCGCGGATCTCGGGGCCACCGAGGAAAACCTGCACTCCGTCCATGCCGCACTCGCCGCGGAAATCGCCGAAGCCTACACCATTCTGCGCGCCATCGAGGCACGCCTCGCCGTGCTCCGCAGCAACGTCACCACCCGCGAACAAACGGCCCAACTCGCCACTTGGCGCCAACAGGCCGGTGAGGCGGACTCGCTCGAAGCCAGCCAGGCACAAAGCAGTCTCGAAGCCGCGCGCGCCGCCATCCCGTCGCTGGAACAGTCCATCGCCCAAGGACGCAACGGGCTGGCCCTCCTCGCCGGTCGCGAGCCCGGCTCGCTGGACACCTTGTTATCCGGAACCGGGGGCCTTCCGCGGCCGCCGAAGTCCCTCGCCATCGGCATCCCGGCCGATGTGCTGCGGCAGCGGCCCGACGTGCGGGTGGCGGGCTATCAGGTTCTCGCGGCCGCGGCCGCCACCCGTGCCGCGGATGCCGCCCGCTACCCGTCCCTCAATCTATCGGGAACCCTCGGACTCAATACGGCCTCCGCCGGAAATTTCCTCAATCCGGAATCCACCGCCGCCTCGCTGGCCAACAACCTCACCTCCCCCATCTTCGATGCGGGCCGCATCCGCGCCGGGATCCAGGCCGCCAGCGCCGTCGAACAACAAGCCATCGACAACTACCGCTCCGTGGTGCTCACCGCGCTCGCGGAAACCGAAAACTCCCTCATCGCCTGCCGCCGCTCCGCCGAACGCCTCGCTTCATTGGAAAAGGCCACGCAGCTCGCCCGCGAGTCCGACGAACTCGCGCGGCGCCGTTACGAGGCCGGCGAGATCGATTTCCTCGAAGTGCTCGATTCACAACGCACGCTGCTCAATCTGGAAGACAACCTGCTCACCACCAGGGCGGACCGCACCATCGCCTACATCCGGCTCTATCAAGCACTGGGCGGCGGTTGGTCTCCCGCCGACTCCTGAAGCCACCTCCCCACTCTTACCGATGCCTCACAACACAACCCAGGAAGATCTATCCACCGTCGTCCAGCGCGGCAGGTC
>RPOS01000195.1 GCA_003820635.1 Verrucomicrobiaceae bacterium
GAAACAAAGCCGGGCAAATCGGGGTTCCAACTTCTCGCGGGGGCGCTGGCCGTGCCGTCGATCGGAGT
Source organism: Verrucomicrobiaceae bacterium (assembly GCA_003820635.1). The sequence goes on from RPOS01000195.1 coordinate 69, forward strand.
TTTTGATCCTGCACAAAATCGAGGGCTGCTGGTGCTAACTTGCCCTTTTGAGGGCGAGCGGGAAACTTCCTACAAGTTTGCAGAAAGCGATGATCGGTCCAGCGCCTCGCTGGAGATTGCAACTCCTGGAGTCCGTCAAAAAATCCGCTATGCAATGCTGAACACCGGGATGGCGTCCGAAGACCGTGGAGCGGATCTCATGGCGGGGGATTCCTTGGAGCTTCATATCCAGACCCGAGAGTTTGCTTGCCGCAGCATCCCCCAGCTTTTCGAACGCCTGCTCGCAGAGCGTTATCGGATGACGGGTCTGCCTGTAATGGTTAACGAACTGCCCTTCTCGGCGGCCTGGGATATCCTTGAGCAGAAATACAACCGCGATAATTGGAACGGCACCGAGGGCTATTATCGCGTCGGACTGGGCGAAAACCGATCTCAGGACTTCCAACCCGGGTGGGTCGGCGGACTCATGAATACCCTGCCGTTGATACACGAGGGTTCGGACTTATCGCGCGGGCGGGCGATGCAGTCTCTGGATTTTGTCTTCGCCCATGGAGGGCAGGGAGAATCCGGATTTTTCCATGGATGCTATCATCAGGGAGTGTGGTCAGGGGACGGTTTTGATCTGGATATGTGGACGCCGCAGGCCCGTCCCCATCCCGAGCGCAATCACTACAATCTACTGCGTAAGAGTGCGGACGTGCTTTATTTCCTCTTCAAGCAATTCGATCTTCTTGCAAAGCAGGACCCCAAATCGAAAATTCCCGACGCTTGGCTGCTCGGAGCCCGGCATTGTGCGGAGGCCTTCCAAACGCTATGGACGAAATACGGCCAACTCGGCCAGTTTGTTGATATCCACACAGGAGAAATCCTCATTGGGGGATCTGCCTCCGCAGGCATTGCCCCGGCCGGCATGGTGCTCGCTGCGGCCTACTTTCAAGAACCGAAATACCTGAAAACGGCGGTAGCCATGGGTGAGTATTTTCATCGCAATTTCACCCAAATAGGTCTCACCAACGGCGGACCTGGCGAGGCTTTGCAGTGTCCTGATTCCGAGTCGGCCGCCAGCCTGCTGGAAGCCTATGTCGCACTTTGGGAAGCTACCGGACAGGCGCGCTGGCTCGGTGCTGCGGAGGAAGCGGCGGCGCAACTGGCGAGCTGGCAGATGTCTTATAATTACCCGTTCCCCAAGACATCCGAATTCGGTCGCTTGGGGATCAACAGCGCCGGCGGAGTTTTCGCGAACAGCCAGAATGGCCATGGCGCGCCCGGGATTTGCACCCACTCGGGAAACACCTATCTCAAGCTCTATCGGGCAACGGGCAAAGCCGTCTATAAACAGCTCCTGCAGGAACTCGCGCATAATCTGCCCCAATACCTTTCCCGCGCCGATCGCCCGATTTACTCCCCTGACGGCCGACCATTGCCATCCGGTTGGATCAATGAGCGGGTAAATACTTCCGACTGGGACGACAATCTCGGTGGGGTTTTCCATGGCTCTTGCTGGCCGGAGGTTTCCCTCATGCTGACGTGTATGGAAATTCCCGGCATCTATGTGCGGACTGACACCGGCGAGGTCACGGTCTTCGATCATGTGGAGGCAGTTGCCATCATGGAAAACGGCTGCGTCACCAGCCTGCGAATTCATAATCCCACTGCGTTTCCCGCCACGGTGAAGATTTTTGCGGAGCATAGTCAAAGTGCCTGCGCGCCGCTCGGAAATAACTACCTTTTGAACAGCCCGACGGCCTCGTTACCGCCTGGCGATACCGTTACGGTGTCGGTCATCCATGAATAGAATAAACAGATCGCTCCGGCGGCGGCGCAACTTCTGAGAACTTAATACCATCACCCTATGTCAGCACTCACTGCTTCTAATCACTCCTACGACATGGGCGATCAGCTGGTCCCGCAACGGATCACCAATGCCATGTGGGATTTTTCATGGCTCCAAGGCCATCATCCCGGCGGACCATTTGCCGATTGGGACCGCGCGCTCGACGATCTGGTCGAGCGCCGATTCAACGCCGTGCGCATTGATGCGTTTCCACACATCGTCGGAGGCACGGGAAGTCCGCGGCAGATGCTCAAAGCCTCTCCCCTTTTGAACTGGGGGCAGAGCACGGTGGATCACGAACACGACTATGCGGCCGAGTTGGTGGAGTTCATGGGCAAATGCCGGCAACGCGGAATCGGGGTGATCCTTTCGACATGGAGCGCGAAGGAAATCGCCATTCCCGATGACGCGCAGGGCGATGCGCGCTTTCACCCGCTCTGGCAGGCCTGGGAGCGAACGCTCGATTTGCTGGCGAAACACGACCTCCTGAGGTGCGTTCTGTATGTGGACTTCGATCAGGAGTTCCCCTTTTTCAGCAACCTCCAGCCGCTTCTTGCCAAGCTCGAAGGGAGGGAAGGGGAGGCCCCCGGTAACGCTGCCGATGCAATGGAAGCTGCCGGACGCCGCGAGCCCGGGTTGCCGCAACTGGCGTGGAACCCGGCGCAAATGAAACTCGTTTCAGATTACTTCGCCGCTACCTGCGGGCATTTTCAGAAGCGCTATCCCGCGTTGCGATTCACCTTTTCCCTGACCGGCTATTGGAAGGAAGTGCGGGCGATGGGGTTGCACGTCTTCGATGTGCTCGAACTGCATCTTTGGATTCACTCGCCCCGCTTCGAGGCGCGGACCGGATTCAATCCGCTCACCAAAGACCGGGGCGAACACGATTACAAAGACTACATGAACCGCCTGGCGGATTCGTTCCGCTCGATGCGCCCGATGTTCATGCAGGCGATGCACAACCAGATGCGGGAGGCCGGGGAATGGTCGCGGGAGATCGCGGCCCCCTTGGTCACCACGGAAGCCTGGGGACCATGGTGGCACATGGATCATCCGGATCTGCAGTGGGACTTGCTCCGTGATTGGTGCGAAGAGTGCATGGCCGCCGCGCCCGCTTATGGATTCTGGGGCATCACCCCTTGGAACTACAGCCACCCCTACTGGGCCAACTGGTCTGATGTGGCGTGGTATCAGCGTGTCAACGAGCGCTTCCTGAAGAGCTGAGTGACAGTGGCCGCGCGGCGATCACGGTGCGGGCTCCAGAAAGATTCGCTGGTTAGCGCAGGTTTCTTGGTGGGGCGCCGCAGTGTTTTCTGACCAGCTTGTTGAACTGCTGGAGGTCGGTGAAGCCGGTTTCCGCCGCCACGCCCTTGACGCTCAGGTTCGAGTGCCGGAGCAGTTGTTCGGCCCGGCGGAGGCGCTGGAGGCGGTGCCATTCAGCCGGGCCTATCCCGTGTTCCTTGCGAAAGAGTCGGATCAGATGATTGCTGGAGACGCCGCAATGGGCGGCGAGTTGAGGCAGGCGCAGCAACTCCGCCGGGTGATCCTGCATCCAGCGATGAGCGCGCATGAGCGCCGGATGCGGGCCGGCGTTCTCGGGTGTGTTTTCCGGAAACTCCGCCAATGTCCACAGCAGATCCCAAAGCCGCGCGGCGGCTCTCAAGGGTCGCGTGGTGACGCCGTAAACAAACGGCTCCATGGAATTCTTGAAGGCTTCGAAACACGCTCCCAGCCTGAGCCGGGTCGTGACGACGTGGCCACGCAGAACAGCCTGCTGATGTCCGCAGACACCTGGCGGCAACACCTCAAACCCCGCCTCAAACGCGTGATTGACGGGATCCGCGAAGTCTCCGGCTCCCGCAAGGTCTGGGTGCATTATCATTCCGACGGCGATGTCACCCCTCTGATCGACGACCTCATCGAGGTCGGGGTGGATATCCTCAATCCGGTGCAGCCCGAGTGCATGGATCTGGAGGCGGTGGCGGCCCGCTACCAGGATCGGCTCGCATTTTGCGGGATGATCGGCACACAGACGACCATGCCATTCGGCTCGCCGGACGACGTGCGTGCCGCCGTGGAGCGCTGCCGCCGCCTGCATGAGAAGGGTGCCCGCGTGATCGTTGCGCCGACGCACGTGCTCGAACCCGATGTGCCATGGGAAAACATCACCGCCTTCAACGATGCCGTGCGGGCCAGGCTCTAACCGCTGGCACCGTGATTGCAGACCTCGCGCAAGCGCATCGGGGCTTTTCAGCGATGCGCTTGCCGAAAAGCCGTCGGGGTTTTCCCGCCGCCGAACTTTTCAAACGCCGCATAGAATGGTGCGACCGAGCCGAATCCGCTTTCGAGTGCGATGTCGGTGATTTTCTGGTTGGTGGTGATGAGCAAGCGCTGGGCGTGGGAGACACGCAGGCGGACGACATATTCCCAGACTGACATCGCGGAGTGGGACTGGAAGAGCCTCATCAGGTAGCGGTGGTTCAGGCCGACGGCGTCGGCGATTTCCTCGATGGTGACGTTTTCCAGATAGCACCCATTGATGTGGCGGGTGATCGCTTCCATCCTTGCTTCCCCGCCGGCCAGTACAAGGGAGGTGGTTTTTTTGGGGCGACGTGACATGCCGAGGGCGAGTCGGTGCAAACGGGCCTGGATTTCCAGAAGCGCCACTTTCCGGCGCACGGCATTTCCACTCTCGAAATCCTCCACCCATCTTCGGAACCCCGCAATTTCTTCTGGCGCGGATTTCTCCAACAGGAGATCGCCTGAAAGCAGGCGTTGCGTGAGGGGGGCGGGCATTTCCCATTGCAGCATCCAAGGCAGAGGGAGGGTGATCAAGATTCC
>RPOS01000196.1 GCA_003820635.1 Verrucomicrobiaceae bacterium
CGGCACTGCCATCACATATCCAACAGCTTTCTGAAACGCGGCAGGATTTTCTGGAACAGGGAGTTCTTGCCGCCGCGGGCGAGTTGCAGGGCGACGAGTTGTTCCGGAGATGTGGGATCCGCCGGGGACAGGGAGGCGACCTGATAGCCGGGTGCCTGGATGCGGCGCTCGACGTGGGCGGCACCGTTGGCTTGGCTGACGCGGGCGGTGGTGGTGCCCGCCCGCAGGATGAGCCGGGATAGCGGTGGTGCGGTGGTGTCCTCCTGCAGGGTGACGTCAATCGGCTTTCCGGCGCGGGAGGCGAAGGAGAAACCGTCGCGGGCCGGGCGGTCCTGCCATCCGGCCTGGGTGGCCAGCCATGCCAGCAGTTGCAGCGCGGAGTTGCGGTGTGCGGGATGGTGGGTGATTTCCACGGTGCCGATGTCCGGGAGGGCTTGTTGGGCGGCGGGATCGTCGAAGATGCTGGCCACGCCGATGCGGAACTGCCAGGTGCGCGTCCATGCGTGGTCCTGGAGGATGAGGTCGCTGTTGCTCATGGCCGCCTGCTCGATGCGGCGGAAGGAGGCGGCGGGATCCGCCCAGCAGGCGCTGTCGATGATCAGGCGGTCCATCACGCTGACGAGGCGCTCGGACAGGATGTCGGAGAGCTCGCCCTGCCACCAGAAGACGAGCGGCAGATCCGAGTTGAGGTGGGCGAAGACGGTGTTGCGGAAGCGACCGGTGACCTTGCCGGTGAGATAAAACGCGATTTGCTCGCAGCACACCGACTTGTGGCCGTGGGCGAGGTGGCAGTGGGCGGTGATCCATGCGCGCAGGCCGGGCAACGGCTCGGCGCGGTCGATTTCCACGAGGATGGCGCGGCAGGCGTGCTCGCGGGTGAGATTGCGGATGATGGCGGAGTTTTCCAGCAGCGCGCCGGGTTTCTCGGAGTAAACGACGAGGTTCATCAACGAGGCGTTGGTGCGCGCCTCGTCTTGGTCCCATAGCTTGCGCAGCTCGTGGTCGATGGAAGCGACGGGCACCTCGATTCCCAGCTCGGGGCAAACGGTGGGGATGGTCGGTGCGGGTGCGGCGTTCATGAGTGGGGCGTGGCGGTGGATAAGGCGACGAATGTAGGCGGAATGGCCCGCTTGTCGATGGGCTGGGCGTGCCGCGCCTATTCGTGCCGCAGCGCCTCGATGGGATCAAGCGACGCGGCGCGGCGGGCGGGCATGAAACCAAACAGAATCCCGATCGCGGCGGAGAACACGAAGGCGATCATGTTGATCCCTGGATCGAAGATGAATGGGGCTCCCACCACATCGGCGAGAATATCGCAGAGCGCGTAAGCGAGGATGATGCCGGTGATGCCGCCGACGCAGGAGAGTGTCACGGCCTCGACGAGGAACTGCAGCAGCACTTCCCGCGCACGGGCGCCGATGGCGAGGCGGATGCCGATCTCGCGGGTGCGCTCGGTGACGGAAACGAGCATGATGTTCATGATGCCGATGCCGCCCACCAGCAGACTGACGCCCGCCACCGCGCCTAACAACGAGGTCATCACCTTGGTGCTGGAACTGATGACGTCCGCCAGTTGAAGGGAGTCGAAAACATTGAAGTTGTCCTGTTCGTTGTGGGACACCTTGCGGCGTTCGCGCATCAGGGAGCTGACATCGGCCACGATATGCGCTCCGGGATAGCCGTCCTTGCCGGATATCATCACCTGGCTGATGTTGCGGCCGCCGCCGCGGCCGGTGAGGCGCCGCAGCACCGTGGTGTAAGGCGTGGTGATGTCGTCGTCCATGTCTTCGCCGAAACCGCCCTGTCCCTTGATGGTGGTGAGGCCGATGACCTCCAGCGTCATGGACTTGACGCGGATCTTGGAACCCAAGGGATCGACGCCCTCGCCGAAGAGTTCCTTGCGGATGGTTTCGCCGATGACGCAGACGGGGGCTGCTTCGGAAACCTCGTCTTCGGTGAAAATGCGGCCGCTGGCGATCTGCCAGTTGCCGATGTCGAAATAGTCGGGCGTGGTGCCCCGGATGTCGGTGTTGCGGTCGTTTTCCTGATAGACGGCGGGCGCATTGGTTTGGACGAAGGGGGCGAGCTTGCGAATGCCCGGGACTTGATTCCGGATGGCCTCGACATCGTCGATGGTGAACTGTGGCGCGCCCCAGTTCCACCAGCCCTGCCCGGGGCGGAGAATGAGCAGATTGCTGCCCATTTTGGAGATCTGCTGTTTGATCTCCTGGGTGGCGCCACGGCCGAGCGTGACCATGGTGACGACGGCGGCCACGCCGATGACGATTCCGATGACGGTGAGAAATGAGCGGGTGAGATTGCGGCGGATTTCACGCAGCGCGATGAGCAGGGCGTTGATGAGCATGGGAGAGTGAAAGATGTGATCAGTGATCAGTGATCAGTGAAGAAGCCCGTGATTGTTGGATGTCACTTTCGATAAGGCCGTCGAGCACGTGGATGTGCCGCTTCGCGTAAACGGCGACATCCTTTTCGTGGGTGACCATGATGATGGAGATGCCGCGATCGGTGTTGAGGTGGCGGAGCAGTTCCATGATCTCGTGGGTGGTTTTGGAGTCGAGATTACCGGTGGGTTCGTCGGCGAAGAGGGTGTCCGGGTTGGTGACGATGGCGCGGGCGATGGCGACGCGCTGTTGTTGGCCGCCGGAGAGTTCCGCGGGTGTGTTCCGTTGCTTGTCCGGCAGGCCGACGGAGGCGAGGGCCTGGCGTGCGAGGTCGTGGCGCTGCTTGCGCGAATAGCCGCGGTAGAGCAGCGGCAGTTCTACGTTTTCAAGGGCGGAGGTGCGCGCGAGCAGATTGAAGCCCTGGAAAATGAAGCCCAGCGCATGCCGGCGGATGAGCGAGCGCTGGTCCTGGTTGAGAGTTTGAACTTCGATGTTTTTGAACCGGTAGGAGCCGGAGGTCGGACTGTCGAGGCAGCCGAGAATGTTCATCAGCGTGGATTTTCCGGAACCGCTGGGGCCCATGACGGCGAGAAACTCACCGCGATGGATGTCGAGATCCACGCCACTCAGGGCCTTGAAGGCCGCGTCTCCGGTGCCGTAGGTTTTGGTGAGGCCGCGGAGTTCGATGAGTGGTTCCGCGTTCATGCGTCGGGCTTGGGCTTGATGCTGACGATCACTGGCGTGTCTGCGGTGAGCTCGCCGCCGGTGATCTCGGTGATGCGGCCGTCGGTGATGCCGGGAGTGACCATGATTTCGACAGGTTCGCCGTTTTTGAGAGTCCAGACGCGGGGTTCGTTGCTGGAGGAGCCTGGCTTTGCGGGTGCGGTGCCGCGCCAGCGTCGGCCGCCGCCCGGAGAGAGGCTTTGCACCAGGGTGCGTTTTGATTCATCCGGCTTGCCGATTGCCGCGGCGGCTTCAGGGTCGAAGCGCAGGGCGGCGTTGGGCACGACGAGGATGTTCTGCTTGTCCATGATGGAGATATCGACGGTGGCGGTCATGCCGGGGCGCAGTGAGAGGTCGTCATTGGCGACTTCGAGTTCGGCGCTGTAGGTGACGACGCCGGTGGCGGCTGCGGCGGCGTTGTTATTGTTGCCTGAGCCGGTGGCCTGATTGTTGGCGGAACCAAATGCCACTTTTTTGACGATGGCCGTGTATTTGCGCAAGGGCCAGGCATCCACGCTGAAAGTGGCGGTCTGGCCGGCCAGGACGCGGCCGATGTCCGCCTCCGCCACGGCAACCTGGAGTTCCATTTTTTTCAAATCCTCCGCGATGGTGAAAAGGGTGGGCGCGGTGAAGGAGGCGGCAACCGTCTGCCCGACTTCCACGGAGCGGGCGAGCACGACGCCATCCACGGGCGAGCGGATGATGGCTATTTCCAGATCCCGCTCGAAGGCGCGCACATCCGCCTCGGCCCCGGCGACGGAGGCGTGCGCGCTTTCCAGATCCGCCTCGGCGCGTGAAACAGTGGCACGCGAGGTTTCCATGGTGGCGCGCGAGGGAGTGCGGCCGCCGCTGAGTTGGTGGAGTTCCTCCTGGCGCGCGAGCGCAGCCTTGGCTTCCACCAGAGTGGCCTTGGCCTGGTTTACCCTGGCTTTCACCACGAGCAGCGCGGCCCGGCTGCGGTCGGTTTGTTGGCCGAGTTTGGAGGTGTCGAGCTTGGCGAGCGGTTGGTCTTTTTTCACCAGATCGTTGGTATCGACATAAACCTCGTCCACGGTGCCGGAGAGTTCGGATCCGATGATGACCTGGTTGGTAGGGGCGAGGTTGCCGGCGGCGGTGACGACGAGTGAGATGCGGCCGATGGTGGCGGACTCGGTGATGTATTCGGGTTTGATGTTTTCCTGGTTTTTCCCGGCGAGAAAATACCATGCGGCAACAGCGAGTATGGCGAGACCCGCGATGATGAGCGACCATTTGCGCAGCGGCTTGGACCTGCCGCGCTGGACGACGGTGGATAGATCTTCCTGGGTTGTGTTGTGAGGCATCGGTAAGAGTGGGGAGGTGGCTTCAGGAGTCGGCGGGAGACCAACCGCCGCCCAGCGCTTGATAGAGCCGGATGTAGGCGATGGTGCGGTCCGCCCTGGACGTGAGCAGGTTGTCTTCCAGATTGAGCAGCGTGCGTTGTGAATCGAGCACTTCGAGGAAATCGATCTCGCCGGCCTCGTAACGCTGCCGCGCGAGTTCGTCGGACTCGCGGGCGAGCTGCGTGGCCTTTTCCAATGAAGCGAGGCGTTCGGCGGAGCGGCGGCAGGCGATGAGGGAGTTTTCGGTTTC
>RPOS01000197.1 GCA_003820635.1 Verrucomicrobiaceae bacterium
CACCGGTTCAATGTGGCGGAATTGTTGCGGGGGGGATGGTTTGGGAGGGTTAAGGAATGCGAACATCGAACATCGAACATTGAACTTTGAACGTTGAAATGGGCTTCGCGCGGGGGTTTTTGACTGGCCTGGGCGGGGTATTCTTTTTTCGACGTTCGATGTTGGAAGTTCGATGTTCGATGTTCGCGGCGCGAGCCGCGCGGGGCTTTGGCGGGAAGAGGGAAGAGTTTTCAACCGCGAATGGACGCGAATGGACGCTAATTTTTGGAAACACACACGGGCGGGCCGCCCATGGCCCTTGTGAGTGGAGGCCCTAGCGGATTTCAATGAGGCGGTCTCCTTGGTCGATTAGGATTTCGATCTGCGGGAGCAGCGGCTCGAACCATTGCAGCAGGGCACGGCGGCTGGTATTGCCGATCCTCAACCAAATCATGATCGGGCCGGATTTGGCTTGGCGCAGGCGCTGTGGAAAATCCTCGTCTTTGGTGACGATGATCGCCTGGTGAGCGATGGCGTAAGCCCAGATTGGAGAATCCTCGGCATGCCGGAGACCGATATCGGCGACGTGTTCGGCAATGTGACCATGTGCTTCCAAGAGCCGGGCCAATGCAGGCGGCAATTGGGCGTCGATGAGGAAGCGCATGGCGGATCAGCGGGCGAGGAGCACCGGGTGATCGGCTTGGTCGGCGGCGTAGCCGAGGCAAGCCTGGATGTCGGCGGACTCGAGGTAGGGGAAGTCCTCGAGGATTTCGGAGTGAGGGACGCCGGCGGCCAGAAGGTCGAGCACGTCCTTAACGCGGATGCGCATACCGCGGATGCAGGGGCGGCCACCGCATTGGGCGGGGTTGAAGGTGATGCGGTCGTTCATGGAAGAGAGAATAGTTGATGCAGGGGAAGACGCAAGACTGCAAGACGCAAGACGCAAGAAAAGAGGTGTTTCCGGTGTTTCGGTGGCCTGCGGCTCGGAATGCGGAGGCCGCTTGTAGCGGCTTGGAAAAACTTGCGAAGCCAGGCTGGCATGGCCGGAGTGCAACGAAGGCAATTTCGGTGAAGAGCGCAAGGGGGGCCGGTGTTTCGGTGTTTCGGTTGCGGCTGCGCCGCGCGGTGTTTCGGTGGGTGAAGAGAGCAAGCGGCGGTGCGGAGCGGCTGGATCTTGCGCTTTTCTCTTACTGAAACACTGGTTCACCGAAACACCGAAACACCGGCCGAAGGCCCGGAGCGGCTGGATCTTGCGCTTTTCGCGCCGTTGGCGACAAGTGGGCGGACCGGGCCGGATCCGCCCTACCGGTTCACCGAAACACCGAAACACCGGTTCAATGTGGCGGAATTGTTGCGGGGGGGATGGTTTGGGAGGGTTAAGGAATGCGAACATCGAACATCGAACATTGAACTTTGAACGTTGAAATGGGCTTCGCGCGGGGGTTTTTGCCAGGCCTGGGCGGGGCATTCTTTTTTCGACGTTCGATGTTGGACGTTCGGCGTTCGATGTTCGCGGCGCGCGGGGGCTTTGCGGGGTTGGGGTGCTCTGGAACAGATTGTTCCAGCCACTTTGGGCGCTTCGCGCGGGGGTCTGGGGCGCTCTTCTCTTCCGTTCGAAGTTCGAAGTTCGATGTTGGACGTTCGAAGAGGTTTTAACCGCGAAGGGACGCGAATTTTGGATTGGGAAGATTTAGGGTTGTTTTTCGACTTCGCGGATGACGGCGTCGAGAAGACTGCGCTTGAGATGGAGGGTGGAGGCGGAGGGGATAGAGCGAAGCAGGGAAAGGACCTGCTGTTTTGAGCGTTGTTTCCTGCGGATGGCGCGGATGAGGATGCCGATGGTGCCGTGGGCGGCGATGCCCAAGCTGGTGGCGGCGAGTCGTGCGGCGGTGTCGTCGGTAAGCAGGAGTGCCGGAGGATGTTCAAGGACCAGACGCAGGGCCTGCCACTCGCCCGAATGGAGGCTGAGCACCTGGGATAGGGTTTGGAGCTCTGAAGGCGCAGGCGATACCGGCTCAAGCCGCTCGATCACGAGTGAGGGATTGGCAAGCGCGGTGGGCCTGTGGCGCTGGACCTCGCGCCAAACCGCTTCGGGCACAAGCACTCGTGGAAAGTCCGCGAGCAGATCCAGCGCGTCGATTTCATCGAGGTGGATCAGCGGTCCGGCATCACAAACGACGATGAGGGCTGGCGATTCAGTCGTTGCCATGGAGTCCCCACTGGAGGTCGTTGATGACGAAGGATTCGGTAAGTTGCGAGGAATGGGACTCGAGGAAGCGGCGCAGAGCCTCGGCCAGCAACTCGTTGAAATCGGAAGCCCAGCCGTCCTCCACAAAGGAACGGGCGCGCGTGGCCAACTCCGGGGGCAGTTCAGCTTGGATGACGGTTTTGGTCATTTGCATGGTGCGACGCTAGCCGATGGGAGGGTCGGGGTAAAGGAGACAATGAGCAGTGGAGCTTAGCGCGTGGGCTTCCTGGCCTAGCCCCTGGCCTCTGGCCTCTGGCCTCTGGCCTCTGGTCTCTGGTCTCTGGTCTCTGGCCTCTGGTCTCTGGCCTCTGGTCTCTGGTCTCTGGCCTCTGACTTCTTCACTTCAATGTTCGCGGCGCGGGCCGGATCCGCCCTACCGGGCATCGGAAGCGGCGTAGCCGATGAGTTCGAAGCAGCCGAAGATGCGGTAGTCGTCGTGATTGTTGGTGATGATGCGGCGGATGCCGGCGTTGCGGAAAGCGGCGGCGAGCATGGTATCCAGCAGGCGTTTGCGGCCGAGCCGGTGGATCCGAAGCCATTGCAGGAAATCGGCCACGGAGTGGGGATCGGGAAAGACGCGCACGATCTCCGCGGCCTGCCACCAATGTTCGGCGCGTGAGATGGCCTCGGTTATGGCAAGGGGCTTGGGCATGCGGCGGGCGTCAGTGACGACGTGGATGAATTCCGCCAGGGTTTGCGGGGCAAGGGCGAGCTCATGGCCATCGTCGAGCAAGCGGGTGAGCAGCGCATCGGCAGACGCGTGGAAGGGGTGGTCGGCCACTTCGACGGCGACGAGGAAATCGGTATCAATCCCGTGAGTCATGGAGCATTTCCTCGAGGAGGTCGTCTTCGGGGTTGAGGGGGAGAATGGGGCCGCCGACGGTGGCCGCCTGACGGTCGCGCAAGGTGGTTTGGCGCTGGATTCGCGCCTGGCGGTAAAGCTCCATCGCCTCACGGATCAACTCCGAGGTTTTGCGGTCCACCCGTTTGGCGAAGGCTTGGAAGTCTTCATAAACCGGCTCGGATACATTTACGGTGATGGTTTTCATACAGTGGATTTGATATTGATGCAGAAAGGGTTTGAGTCAAGAGGAAGAGAGATTGGGAATTGGGAGGTTGAGAAAAGACGCAAGAGAAGAGGTGTTTCGGAGTTTCGGTGGCGGCTGCGCCGCGCGGTGTTTCGGTGAAGAGAGCAAGGAGCGGTGCGGTGCGGCTGGATCTTGCGCTTTTCTCTTACTGAAACACCGAAACACCGAAACACTGAAACACAGGGCCCGCCCGCGACTGGGAAGTCATTGGAAATGAGATGGTTGGAGAGTGCCGCGCGGCGGTGTTTCGGTGGCCTGCGGCGCGGTGTTTCGGTGTTTGAAGAGAGCAAGGGACGGTGCGGAGCGACGGGTTTTTGCTCTCTTCTCTTACCGAAACACCGGTTCACCGAAACACCGAAACACCGGCCCAATGTGGCGGAAATGTTGCGGGGGGGATGGTTTGGGAAGGTTAAGAAAAGACGCAAGACTGCAAGACGCAAGACGCAAGACGCAAGAGAAGAATGAAGAGGAAGAGGCGCGGGGGGCTGGAAAAGTGAAGAGAACCGTCAGGGCGGCAGGTGGAGGGAGAGGCGCACCTCCGCTCGGATGGATTTGCAGTCGAGGATGGCCTGTTTGGCTTGGGTCTTGGTGGCGTCGTTACCCGGATAACGGATGAGCACGCCAAATGGCTTGAGTCTTCTGGTGGCAGGAAGCAGGGCAACCCACAGTGGCTCGATAGGCGTGAGCAGGTGAAGCAAGCTTTCCAGATCATGGGTCTTTGGAAAGTGGATGGCGGCCTCCTCGAGGCGGGCTTTGAGGTATTTCTCGGCGGCCTGTTGACAATGGAAACAGACCATGTCGTGAAGTGGCAGCTTCCTCCTGCGCGCAAGATCGGTGGCGGCGAGGAAGTCGTGCTCGGCCTTTTGGACCCAATCACGCGTGGCGGCTTTCATACATCACGCGGCCTTTGGAGGTGATTTCCTCAAGGAATGTGTCTCCTTCATGGAGCCTCTCGCTGAGGAAGGCAGGATCCCGCACGATGATGTCCACAGGGAAGCCGGCGGAGACTTTCTCATGGATTTTCTGGGTGGTTTGCATCCAGTAGCGTCGCGGCTTGGGCATGACGACGAGCAGGTCCACATCGGAGTCCGGTGTGGGTTTGCCATAGGCGTGGGAGCCGAAGAGGATGATCCGCTGAGGCTTGAAGGCGGCGGCGATGTCGGCGCAGTAGCGCCTGATGTCCTCCATGGGAACCATGACAGGAGTCAATGCGGTGAACCGGGTCCGGGCAATCTGTTTTTGTGAGGAGGCGCGGGAAATGGGGCGGAATGGTTGCGGGGGGGATGGTTTGGGAAGGTTAAGAAAAGACGCAAGACTTCAAGACGCAAGACGCAAGAGAAGAGGGAAGAAAAAGTGCCGAGTGAGCAGTGAGCAGTGAGCAGTGAGCAGTGAGCAGTGAGCAGTGA
>RPOS01000198.1 GCA_003820635.1 Verrucomicrobiaceae bacterium
AAGGGCGAACCCGCGCCCGTCCACTCGATCGCCAGCGGACTCGATTATCCCGGAGTCGGCCCCGAGCACTGCCATCTCAAGGACAGCGGCCGCGTGAAATACGTCACCGCCACTGACGCGGACGCGGTGGAGGCTTTCTATGTGTTAAGCCGCTGTGAAGGCATCATCCCGGCGCTGGAAAGCGCGCACGCGGTGGCTCACGCCATGCGCCTCGCCCGCGAGGAACCGGAAACGCCGCGCACCGTGCTCGTCAACCTGAGCGGCCGTGGCGACAAGGACATGGACTACATGATCGAGCACTACGGCACCGGCGGGGATTACGGAATCTGAGCCGCCATCGTGGCACCCCTCTCACTGGGAAGGCTGCTCTCGAAAAGCTCACTCGCCGGATGCAGGCCGAACCCGCCGGCGCTCACTCAACCGGAGTGCTGCGGATCGCGACTTGATCGCCCACACTCAGTCCGAGGTCATCGAGCTGCTTGCGGGAGAGTTCGACATCCGCAAATCTTCCGTCATCGAGGCGCACGCTGAGCGTTGCCACCGGGCCGGCGGAAAACAAGTGCTGGACGCGCGCCATGCGGTCTTTAATCGGATCGTATTCAGCGGCGAAGAGGACCTCGATTTCATGCGGCCGGACGTAGCGCTCCACGCCGTCCGGGCCGGCGAGCTTGTTGACGTTGCCGAGGAACTCGTAAACGAAAGGGCTGCGGGGTCGGTCATAGATTTCCTGAGGCGTGCCGACTTGTTCGATGCGGGCATTGCGCATGACCACAACTTGATCGGCAAGTTCCAGCGCCTCCTCCTGATCGTGGGTGACGAAGAGGGTGGTGAGTCCGATCTCATCGTGGAAGACGCGCAGCCAGCGACGCAGATCCTTGCGGACCTGGGCGTCGAGCGCGCCGAAGGGCTCATCCAACAAGAGCACCTTCGGGCGGATGGCCAGCGCGCGGGCAAGGGCGACGCGTTGGCGCTGGCCGCCGGAAAGTTCGTGCGGGCGGCGCTTGTCGAGGCCTTCGAGTTTCACGAGCCGCAGCAATTCAAGGACACGGTCGCGGATGTCTTTCTTCGACGGGCGCTTCGAGCCTGGCAGCACGGTCAGACCGAAGGCGATGTTGTCGGCCACGGTCATGTGGCGGAACAGCGCATAGTGCTGGAACACAAAGCCGACGCCACGTTTACCGGCGGGAATGGCGACCACATCCTCGCCGTGGAATTGGATTTTCCCGGGACCGTCGTCGGCGAATTCCAAGCCCGCCACGATGCGCAACAGGGTGGTTTTCCCCGAGCCGGAAGGACCTAACAAAGCAGTGAGCGAACCATCGGGAACCTCGAGGGAAACTTCCTCAAGGGCCTTGTAGCTGCCGAAAGTCTTGTTGATGGATTGGATGGAGATGGACATGTCGGGAGATTTTGAATTTTGGATTGTGGATTTTGAATTCCATCAATGCCTGCCGTTTGCAGAGTGACCGGAAAAGTGTTCGACGACGGATTTCATGCCGAGGGTGAAGATGGCGAGAAAGGCGAGCAGCGAGGCGCAGGCGAAGGCGGCGCTGAACTGGTATTCGTTGTAGAGCACCTCGACGTGGAGCGGCAGGGTGTTGGTTTTTCCGCGGATGTGGCCTGAGACCACGGACACGGCACCGAACTCGCCCATGGCGCGGGCGTTGCAGAGCAGCACGCCGTAGAGCAAGCCCCACTTGATGTTGGGCAGGGTGACGCGGCGGAAGATCTGCCAACCGCGCGCGCCGAGCGTGACCGCGGCCTCCTCCTGATCCGTGCCCTGGGATTCCATCAGCGGGATCAATTCGCGGGCGACGAAGGGAAAGGTGATGAACACCGTGGCGATGATGATGCCGGGCAGCGCGAATATGATTTTGACATCATGTTCCGCAAGCCACGGCCCGAACCAGCCCTTGGCACCAAACAACAGCACAAAGACCAAGCCCGCGATGACGGGAGATACCGCAAAAGGCAGGTCGATGAGTGATAGCAGCAGCGGGCGGCCGCGGAAGCGGTGTTTGGTGATGGCCCATGCCGCGGCGATGCCGAAGATCGTATTGAGTGGCACGGCGACGGCTGCAGTGATCAGGGTGAGTTTGACTGCGGAAAGCGCCGCCTCTTCGTGCAGTGATGCGAGGAAAACCTCCCAGCCGCGGCGCAGCGCCTCGATGAAGACCGCAGCCAGCGGCATCAGCAGGAATAGCGTCAAAAAGGCGACTGCCACGGAGGTCAGCAACCAGCGGATGAGTGTGGATTCGGTGGTGACGGTTCTAGTGGACATGGAGATCATCGGTGTTGCCAGTCGAGCCGGCGTTGCAGGAGGTTGATGAGCAACAGCAGTGCAAACGAAACGAGCAGCATGCCGGTGGCGATGACGGCGGCCGCGTCGTATTTGAACTGCTCAAGCTGCATGATGATCAGATGCGGCAGGATCTCGGTCTTCATCGGCAGGTTTCCGGAGATGAAGATGACCGAGCCGTATTCACCGATCGCCCGTGCGAATGCGAGGGTGAAGCCGGTGATCAGGGCCGGAACGAGCAACGGAAACACCACACGGCGGAAGATGGTCCAGCGCCCGGCTCCAAGGGTGGCCGCGGCCTCTTCGATTTCCTTGCCGAGATCCTCCATGACCGGTTGCAGCGTGCGCACGACGAAGGGAAAACCGATGAAGGTGAGCGCGATGAACACGCCGGTCCAGTTGTAGGCAGCCTGGATACCCCATTTTGCGAGCCATTCACCGATCCAGCCATTGGGCGCATAGATGGCGCACAGCGTGATGCCCGCCACTGCGGTGGGCAGGGCGAAGGGCAGATCCACCATCGCATCCAACAACCTCCGGCCCGGAAACTCGTATCTCACCAACACCCACGTCACCAGCAGGCCGAAGACCACGCTGACAGCGGCCGCCGCGGCGCTTGCGCCAAAGGTCAGTTTGGCCGCGGCCAGCACGCGTGGCGAACCGAGCAGGCTGATCCATTCATCCCAACCCGCAGCGGACGCCTTGATGAACAAGGCTGCCAGCGGTATGAGAATGATCAGGCTGAGATAAGTGATGGTGAAACCAAGGCTGAGGCCGAAGCCGGGGATGACGCGTTTGCGGGACATGAGTCGGATCTTTGTTCAGGGTTGATATATGCGGTCAAAGGTGCCGCCGTCGTCGAAGTGAACCTTTTGGGCCTTGGCCCAGCCGCCGAAATCGGCATTGATGGTGACGAGCGGAAGGGCGGGCAGTTTGTTCACGAACTGCCTGGCAATCGACGCGTTGCGCGGCCGATAGAAATGCTTGCCGGCAAGCGTCTGGGCTTCATCGGTGTAGAGGAATTCCAGATAGGCTTTGGCGAGCTCGGCGGTGCCGTGTTTTTCGGCGTTTTTCTCGACCACGGCGACAGGCGGCTCGGCCAGGATGCTGATGGATGGATAGACTACCTCAGTCTGGCCGGGAAATTCCTTCTCGATGAGATAGGCCTCGTTTTCCCATGAAAGGAACACATCGCCGATGCCGCGCTGTGCAAAGGTGGTGGTGGAACCGCGCGCGCCGGTATCCAGCACCGGGACGTTTCTGAACAGGCGCGTGATGTAATCAATGACCTTGGCCTCGTCGCCCGCGAACTGCTTCTCGGCCCATGCCCATGCGGCCAGGTAGTTCCAGCGCGCGCCGCCGGAGGTTTTCGGATTCGGGGTGATGACCTGGACGCCAGGCTTGGCGAGGTCGTCCCAGTCCTTGATCGCCTTCGGATTACCCTTCCTGACCACGAAGACGATGGTCGAGGTGTAAGGTGAGCTGTTGTCCGGCAGTTTCGCCTGCCAGTCGGCAGGTAGCAGCCCGGCTTCCTTGTGCAACACGTCGATGTCACCGGCGAGCGCGAGGGTGACGACGTCGGCTTCGAGGCCGTCGATCACCGAGCGTGCCTGCTTGCCGGAGCCGCCGTGGGACTGCTGGATGTCGATTTTGCGGCCGTGTTCGCTTTCCCACTTTGCGGAGAAGGCCCGGTTCACATCGACATAGAACTCGCGCGTCGGATCATAGGAAACGTTGAGTAGCTTGAGCGGTTTTTCATTTGAAGCAGACCCGCCTTTCTTGCCACAGGAGGATAGGGCGAGGATTGGCGCGAAAGCCAGGAGAGCAAATGTAAGTGTTTTCATGATTGGATATTTGTTGGTGTTTGGGTGTTTTCAGGAAAGGGATTGCTTCAAAATGAGAATCGCAGTCCGGTAAGCAGGGTGAATCCGTCATAGGATTCCGCGGCATCGTTATCGAGCTTGGCGTATTCGGCTCCGGCCATCAGTTTGAGCTTGTCCCCATAGATGAAGTATTGGACTCCGCCGTAGAGCGCGTGATAGGTGTCCCCCCGGCCTTTGTTCGGCGCGGCAGTGGAGGAGACGACGCGTTCGTATCTGGATTGGCCGGAGACTCCCAGCGGACCATCGCTGTTCGCAAAGGAATAACGGCCCACGAGTTGCAGTTTCTTTGGAATGATGTCATAGGTCGGCTGGATGAAGAAGCCGAAGACATCGGTGTAGGTGCCGTCGGCACCGGTGGCGTAAAAACCTTCGAGCACCAGGCCGAGATCACCTTCCTTGAGCCAGAAGGTGGACGAAATGATGTCGTCGTAACGGTTGAGCACGAGGTCATCGACGTCGCGCTCGCTGTGCAGCCAGTCGAGCTTGAAGTCCGCCTTCTCCAGGTTGAGCAAATGTTTGAAGTCGTAACCGG
>RPOS01000199.1 GCA_003820635.1 Verrucomicrobiaceae bacterium
CTGCACACTTTACACCACGCTCTCGCCGTGCCCGATGTGCTCCGGTGCGGTGTTGCTCTATGGAATTCCAAAAGTCGTCATCGGCGAAAACATCACGTTCCAAGGCGCGGAAGACCACCTGCGGGCCAATGGCGTGGAATTGGAAATCCGCAACGACCCCGCTTGCATCGAGTTGATGCGCGAGTTCATCGCCGCCGAGCCCGCGTTGTGGAACGAAGACATCGGTGAGTGAGTGCTTACGCGCTCAGCCGGACGCGAGTTCCTTGAACCAGACTTCCGTGGTCTGCCAGAAAACGATGGCAGCGACGATCAGGACAAAGATGGCAAAGGCCATGCGCAGGGATTTCTCCGGCAGTTTGGAGGCCACCTTGCCGCCGAACAACACTCCGGTTGCGGCGATGAGTGAAAAGACGGCCGCCAGCAGCCACGGCACCGGGGTTTGCCCTAGGTGAATCGCAAACCCGGCGGCCGAGTTGCAGGCGATGACCGCCAGCGAGGTGCCGGTGGCCACCCGCAGCGGCAGTCGCGCGAATTTCACCAAGGCGGGCATCAGCAGGAACCCGCCGCCCACGCCGAGGAAGCCGGTGAGCACGCCCACCGCACCGCCGGCCAGCAGACAACGCAGCGGTTTGCATTCCGGCGCGGGTTGCGGAGCTGAATTTCCCGCCAACAACATTTTCAACGCCACCACGACCATCAGGCTGGAGAAGCTGAGCATCAGCGCGGTCGGCGAAAGCAACGGCGTGAGCTTGGCTCCAAGCACGGCCCCCACCATGCCGGACAAGACAAACATGCCCGCCGCCCGGAAATGCACTTCACCCGATCGCGCCCGCTGCATCGCGCCGACCAGTGCGGCGGTGCCGACGATTAACAGACTCAACCCCACCGCCTCGCGCGGTGCGATCCCCGCCAGATAGACCAGCACCGGCAGCGTGAGAATGCTGCCGCCCGCACCCGTTAGACCAAGTGCGAGACCGATGCCGATGGCACCTAACAGTGCAACGGGATTCATGGGGTGGAAACGTCGATCCGCCAGATGCCGCGCAGGTCGTTGATTTGGTAGCCGGTGGCCTTGTCCTCCGGATAAGTGGCCAGAATGGCACTGCGGGTTTGCGGCGCGATCTCATCGGCGGAGCCGTGGCACTGCAAACAAAGCGGCTGGCTGAGGATGATCGGCAGCCGCACCACGGTCGACCCATCCGCCATTTCCTGCACGGCGGGCGAGGGTGCTTCACCTTGTTTCATGGCGGCGCGGAAGTTTTCCATGGCCGCAAGATCCTCCACGCCGGCAGCCTGCTTCGGATTGCGGGGCCGGTCGCTCAGGCGGATCATCGTGAGTTTACGCGTTGCGGCCACATCGGATACGAGGGTTTGGGCCTTGGTCGAGCAAACCGGGATCGCTGCCTCGGTGCCGCCGTCTTCGATGGTCTTGGCGAGTTCCGCAGAGAGTTGTTGGAACGCCGCCTGTGCGGCTTCGCGGGCGATGTTCACCGCTTCCTCGCGGGGAACGTGACTCACGGGCTCCTGCTTTTCGCAAGCGACCAATGTGAGAGCTAACAGCATGGATGCGCGCTTCATGAAAGTCTTTCTCCTGGGATTTCCGCAAGCGGACCATCGAGGTGGACGACCTCGCGGCCGCGGCTGGCAAGGTAGGCGGAGGCGATGGCGGCGCGCATGCCGCCGGCGCAATGGACGTGCAGCGGGCTTGCAGACGGAACTTCATCGAAACGAGCGGCAAGTCGTGTGTAAGCGATGTTTTTTGCGCCTTTGACATGCTTTGCGGCGAATTCATCCGCGCCGCGGACGTCCAGCACGTTGGCATCCGCTGGAAGATCCGCCGGAGCAATACGTGGATAGGAAACAACGAAACCGGATGTTGTTAGAATTTCATCCGCCGGGATCCAGCCATCGATGTGGTCCAGCCCGATGCGGATCAACTGGCGCACGGCTTCGTCCACCTGCGTCTCGCTCTCCACGACTAATAGAATGCTGGCATCTTCATCGACATAGGAACCGGCGGCGACCGGCAGCTTGCCGCCGGGAAGGGGAGTGAAGAGCGCACTCTGCAAATGCGCGGCGGCGAAGGCGGCGCGGTCGGCCCGCAGGTCGAGGATGGCGGCCTTGCCGATCCAATCGCCGAGTTGATCAGCGGTGACGCGTTTCGGCGCGGGCAGTTTGCCATCCGGCAGTAGTGCGGGGCCGAGTTTGTTGTCGCGCTTCATCCGGGCGAAATAAAGCGGCGGCTCGGGTTGGCCACTTAGGATGTGTTGCACGAACTGGTCTTCCGGCTCGGTGAGCGCCTCGCGGAAGGCGGCGTTGAATTTCCGTTCGTAGCCCATCACGCTGCCGGGCACCGCGCCGAGCGCCTTGCCGCAGACACTGCCCGCACCGTGGGCGGGGAGGATCTGCAAGTGCTCCGGCAGATTCGCCGTGGCGCGGAGGCTGGCATACAAGGTGCGCGCGCTCGGCTCCATCACCCCGGCCTGGCCGGCGGCGCTTTCAAGCAAGTCCGGCCGGCCGACGTCGCCGACGAAGATGAAGTCGCCTGTTAGAAAAGCCATCGGCTCGTCCGCGCCGCCGCCGATGTCGGTGACGAGGAAGCTCAGGTGCTCCGGCGTGTGACCGGGCGTGAGCAGGGCTTTCAGTTCGATATTGCCGACGCGGAAGACATCGCCATGTTTGAGAAACCGCGCGTTTGGATTTCTCTTCGCCCACTCGAACTGCCAGTCCGGCCCGCCTTCCTCCGAGAGATAGGCGATCAATCCGTGGCGCTCGACGAGTTCCCGCGCGCCGCTGAGGTAATCCGCATGGATGTGGGTTTCAGCGACCGCGGTGATGCGCAGGTCGTTGTCCGCCGCCACTTGTAAATAGCGGTCGAGATCCCGCTCGGGATCGACAATGATGGCCTCGCCCGTGCGCTGGCAGCCGATGAGATAGGCGTTTTGAGCGAGTGAGGAATCGGTGATTTGGCGCAGGAACATGGCGGTGATGAAGTGGATGTTAGACCGAGCAGGATTTCACATTGCCGCCGCCGCACTCCACTTTGTTCCAGGGCATTTTGGACAGCAGGATGGCCAGGCCGCACCAGCCGGTGGATCCGGCCATCGTCAGTCCGGCACCCAGAATGGCCGGGATGACGGCGAAATTCTTGTCAACCGTCAGCGCGAGGATCGAGCCGGTGAGCGCGAGCACGCCGATGATGAGCTGGACCTGGCGCATCAGCGGCAGGCGCTTGGCGGTGGAACGTTGAAGTGGCAGTCCGGCGGATTCCCATTCGGTTACGCCGCCTTCGAGAATGACGAGGTTTTCGAGACCCGCCGCGCGCAGTTTTTCAAGTGCCTGCTCCGCGCGCTTGCCGCTGCGGCAGACGAGCACACAGGCCTCCGCATCACCGGCGGCGGCTTTCACGGTGGCGGGATCGAGTTTGTCGAGCGGCATCAGGCGCGAGCCGGCGATGTGCATCTCCTCGTGCTCGACGGGGGTTCTCACGTCGATCAGCGCCACGCGCTTGCCGGATTGCAGGTCTTGCTGGATTTGTTTGGCTTGGACTTTCATTGCTTGGTTTGGGATCGGGGTTCGTTTGCGGAAATACGCATATAGCCACATGGTTATTCTTGCAAGGAGAAATTTTCCGGGTATTATTCCGCCGTCTATGAAACTCGATGTGCAGCAACTCGAACGTGTGGCCGTATTGTTCCGCGCCTTTGCGGAACCTACGCGCCTGGCCATCATCCAGGAACTCAAGGCGGATGAGATGAGCGTTTCGGACATCGTCGGCTGCCTCACCACCAGCCAGGCGAACGTTTCCAAGCAGCTCAAAATCCTCCACGATGCCGGGCTTGTCTCCCGCCGCAAGCTGGGAGCCCATGTGTTCTACCGGATTGCCGACCCGATGGTTTTCGAGCTTTGCCGCCTGGTCTGCGAAAAGCTGAACCGGGACACGGCGAAGCCCGCGAAATTGAAATTCTGACCGGCATCCGTCAAGACCCCCGCGTCAGGTGCAGGAAAACGGTGCCGCCTGCCTTGGCGGCACCTGAGTCAAGTCTTCCTCCTTCGCCAATGGTTCGGAGGAAAAGTCAGCCGATCTTTGCTCCGCTGTCGCGGGCCCCGGGGCCCCATGCCCGCAGCAGGACTCCCTCTGCACGATGAATGACTCTTACGTCAGGAGGAAATACTCCTCGTTCCCAATGGCCCAACCCATGAATCCGCCAAAAGCTTCTTCATTGGCCGCCTGTAGCGTCGCTCTATGAGCGTCGATGCCACTGAGATGCGCGGAGCTTCTTCATTGCGTTTCCCGGGCGCTCCGGCCACGGGGCCAGCCAGCGACGGTCACAGACCGCCGCTACAGTTTTTTCCAATGAACCGCTTGCGTCGCTCTATGAGCGTCGATGCCACTGAGATGCGCGGAGCTTCTTCATCGGCGTTTCTCCTTGCCCCATGCCCGGCGTGCGCCTTGACTCTGCGCGTCCGCCTTGGCGGATGGGGCTTAGAAACCTCAAGCTACGCGGTTGGCATCGACCGCAACGATGCCGCCAAACCGACCCGAAAGGCCGGGGAGGCGGCGGCGCATGTCCAGGCAGTTCCCTACGGGGTTCGGCTAAAGGCCGTTGCGGTCGGCGTAGCTCGACTTTCTAACTCCCCGTCCACCCGGAATGACTTCCGTTCCTTCCGCCGATGGCCCGTCCCAA
>RPOS01000200.1 GCA_003820635.1 Verrucomicrobiaceae bacterium
GATGTGGCAGCCGTCGCCGATGCTGGTGTTGCCGCGAATGTAGCAATTAGGTCCGATCTTGCAGTTGGCTCCGATCACCACGTTTCCCTCGATGAAAACGCCGGGAAGAATGCGTGTGCCCGGGCCGAGATGGATGACTCCCTCGATGACTGAGGATGGATGAATCTCTCCCTCAATGTGATTTTCGCCGAGCGCGGAAACATAACTCTCGTTGGCACGGAGCAGATCCCATGGGTAGCGAATAATGAACGACGCGGCGGCCGGGAATACGGATGTCATGTCGGGCATATCTCCGCGCCAGGCGAGTGCATCGCCTGCTGCCGCAAGTGTGGCTTTGCCGCTTTCCAGGAAGGCGCGGATGTCCTCAGGCTCCAGCCATGCATGGGGGTGCACGGCGATGTCAGCCGGCACGGCAAGACGCCGCTGGTGCTCTGAGAGCGGGATGTTTCCAATGGGAAATTCCTCGATCCTCCGGGTGAGGGAGAGCGGCAGGAAATCGGATGACGGGGCGGACATGATATCTGGATCAACCGATTTCCTCGCGGATGGTGGCGGCGAATTTGCTCACCCAGGTGCGGCATTCGTCGATGTCGCAATGTTCGACGAGCACGCGGATCTTGTTCTCCGTGCCGGAGTAGCGGATCAGGTGGCGGCCCTTGTCGCCGAACTCGGCGGTTGCCATTTTCATGAGCTTGCTGAGACCGGGCAGCGATTCGAGCGAAGGCTTGGCAGGCACCGGCATGTTGGCGAGCTGCGAGGGATACTCGTTCATCACGGTGGCGAGCTGGGCGAGCGTGGCGTTGCGCTCGCGCATCATGCGCAGCACCTGCAGCGCGCTGAGAATGCCGTCGCCGGTGGTGGCGTGGTCGGCGAAGATGAGATGGCCGGAATTTTCCCCACCGAAGGAGTAGCCGTTTTTCCGGATGCACTCGATCACGTTGCGGTCGCCCACGGCGGTGGTTTCCACGGCGATGCCGTGGTTTTTCATCGCCTCGATCAAGCCGAGGTTGCTCATCACGGTGGCGACCAGCGTGTCTTTGCGGAGTTTCCCCTGCTCCTTGAGGCTGATGGCGCAGAGCGCGAGAATCCGGTCGCCGCTGACCACCTGGCCGTTGGCATCGGTGAAGATGACGCGGTCGGCATCGCCATCGAAGGAGATGCCGAGATCGGCATTGTGGCGGCGGACCAATTCGCCCGCATTTTCCGGGTGGAGCGCGCCGCAGGCATGGTTGATGTTGAGTCCGTCCGGTTGGATGCCGACGGTGATGACCTCCGCGCCGAGTTCCTTGAAAATGAGCGGGGCGATGAAATAGGCGGCGCCGTGACCGCAATCCACCACCACCTTGAGCCCATGGAGAGGCACGTTGTCCGCGGTTTGCTTGGCAAACTCGATGTAGCGGCCGCGCGCATCATCGATGCGGTGGGCCTTGCCGATCTGGCGCGGCGGCAGCGGCGCGGCTTCCGGTTCCATGCCCAGAATGTGGCGCTCGATCAGTGCTTCCAGATCATCGGAGAGCTTGTAGCCGTCCGGGCCGAAAATCTTCATCCCGTTGTCCTCATAAGGATTGTGGGAAGCGGTGATCATGATGCCGGCCGCGGCACCCATCGACTTGGTCAAGTGGGCCACCGCCGGCGTCGGCAGCGGGCCGACCATGAACACGTCCATGCCCATGGAAACCAGCCCACTCGTCAGCGCGGTCTCGAGCATATAGCCGGAAATGCGGGTGTCCTTGCCCACCAGCACGCGGTTGCGGTTGGGGCCGGACGAGCGGAGCACGTTGGCCACGGCCTTGCCCATGCGCAAGGCCACCTCCGCGGTGATTGGGAATTCATTCACCCGGCCGCGGATGCCGTCGGTTCCAAAGAGTTTTGCAGGGGTATCAATCATTTCGAGTCGAGATTTTGTTCAAAAAAAACATGAACAATCCAATCTAAAATCCGCTCCCCTGAGTGGGAGCGCGTGAGAAATCCACTCCCAGACGCAAACCGGCGCGGGACGGATCGCGCCACAACCAAGGCGCGCAAACAGACAAAAAAGACAAGGCCTTATGGGGCGGATGCGGCGGCCGATCAAGCCGTATTTGAAAGCATCAGGAGCCCAGCACCGCCCGCTGGATGCGGCCGGGGGGCTTTTTCAGGAAACGCCGGGCCAGAAGCTCGAACTCCTCGGAAAGGTCGGTTAGATGAATGTCGAGCCGGCCTTCCCGCTCGGTGGGTGCCAGCATGTCCAGCCGGGCCAACTCACGCTGCAAGTGCTGGGCGCAGGTCGTCGCGGAATCGACCAGCGCCACCTCCGCAGGCAGCAGTTTCCGCAAAGCGGGAATGAGCAGCGGGTAGTGGGTGCAGGCCAGCATCAGGGTATCGATGCCACGCTCGACCAGCGGATCCAGATAGGCCTTGAGAATCACCTCGGTGGCCGGGTGCTCGAGCCAATCCTCCTCCACCAGCGGCACGAGCAGCGGCGCGGCGGTGGCATGGATGATGAGCCCCGTCCGCTGCAGGGCCAGCGCGTGCTGGTAGGCATGGGAGCGGATGGTGCCGCGGGTGGCGATGATGCCGATGCGTTCCGCGTGCGGATTGGCAAGGGCGGCTTCCACGCCGGCCTGGATGACGCCGAGTATGGGCAAACTGTATTTTTCCCGCAAACCGGACAGCGCGTGGGCGGTGGCGGTGTTGCAGGCCACGACGATGGCCTTCACGCCCCGCTCGATGAGGAAGCGCGCGTCTTCATCGGAGAACTGCCGGATCGTCTCGGGACTTTTCGAGCCGTATGGCAGGCGGGCGGTATCGCCGAGATAAAGGATGTCTTCGGCTGGAAGCAGTTCCTGCACCGCGCGCACGACGGTCAAGCCGCCGACGCCTGAGTCGAAAAATCCAAGAGCTGCCGGGTTCACGCGGCGGATTGTGACTCAAGAGTCTGCCCCCGCAAGCGGGAAGCATCACGGATTCACCAGCACGCGCAGCCGGATGAAGCGCTTGGGGGCTTCAGATACCGCTAGCTTGTCGCGCACCAACAGATGGGTGGGTTCGTTTTCCTCGATGACGGTATCGAGCGAGGACCAGAAGTTTTCCTCAAGGTCGCCACTCACCTCGATGGTGTAGGTGAGATTGGTGGCGGGATTTTTATTGGGATGCGCCACGCTGAGAGGCGTATGGGAACCCCATCCGGGCACATCGGCGGAGAAACTGCCCTTGCTCAGGGTAGGTGTCTCAAAGCCCGGGGCGCGGGCGGTGGACTCATCCTGCCAAGGGCAGATTCGGGTGGATATCCCCGCCCAGCGGCGTGCTTTCCCCCGCCAGATGGCGCAGCAGCGCGGCAAAGCCGATCATCGCCGCATTATCCGTGCAGAAATCCGGGGTGGCCGTCACCAGCTCGAAGCCGTTTTTATCGCAAGCCTCGCGCATGGCCGCGCGCAACGCCTGGTTCAGACTCACGCCGCCGGAAATGGCGATCATCCGGCGGCCTGTCTGCCACGCCGCTTGCAGTGTCTTGCCGACGAGAATCTCGATCACCGCTTGCTGGAACGACGCGGCCAGATCAGCCACGGAGACGTTTCCCTGCTCCCGCTGCAGCGTGTAGAGCACGGCGGTTTTCAGACCGGAAAATGAGAAATCCAGATGAGGATCGTGCAGCATCGAGCGCGGGAAATCATAGGCCGCCGGATTACCGGAAGCGGCCGCCTTCTCGATCTCCGGCCCGCCGGGATAGGGCAGGCCGAGCAATTTGCCCACCTTGTCGTAGGCCTCGCCCGCCGCGTCATCGCGGGTGCCGCCAAGTTTGCGGTAGCGCCCCGGCCCCTCCACATCCAGCAGGAGTGTGTGCCCGCCGGAAACGATCAAGGCCAGGTGCGGCGGCACCGAGGTCTGATCCAAAAACGGCGAAAGCAGGTGCCCTTCCAGATGGTTGATCCCGAGAAACGGCCGGCCCAGCGCGCAGGCCATGCCCTTGGCCGCCGTGCTGCCGATCAACAGCGA
The DNA here is from genome assembly GCA_003820635.1 of Verrucomicrobiaceae bacterium. Next base: position 3,976 of record RPOS01000200.1, read on the forward strand.
GGAGGCCAGCCCCGGCCCGCTGGTCGCGGCGAAGGCGTCGATTTCCGCCATCGTCACCCCGGCATCGCTCAGCGCCTCTTCCACCAACCCGCGGAGGCGCAGCGAGTGATTGCGGGAGGCCAGTTCCGGCACCACACCGCCGTATTCGCGGTGGAGCTCGATCTGCGAGGAAATCTCCGAGGCCAGCACCGCCGTGCGGCGGCCCGCCTCGCCACGCACGATCGCCACCGCGGTTTCATCGCAGGAGGATTCGATCGCAAGCAGCACGGCCACGGCGCTTGCTTACCGGCCGCACTCCCGGAATCCGATCAAAAAATTGCTCCCTTCTCCTCGACTCCGTGGCCGCTTGGCAACGGGGCGATCCTCGCGGCGGCGAGGAGGTTTACAGGAGCGGCGATGTGCCGTGGACCAGGGCGTAGAATGTTTCAATGCGGCGAGCATACCCATGTGCCCGCCACAATCTCTTTGGCTTCGCGGATGCTGCGGCGATTGAGACTCAGGACATGACAAAAATAGGTCAGGACCGCCACAATCTCTTTGGCTTCGCGGATGCTGCGGCATGCCATAATTGAGGACGGCAACCTCTCCCTCTTTGGCCGCCACAATCTCTTTGGCTTCGCGGATGCTGCGGCGCCGGAGTGTGAGCCCGTGGAGACGGAGTCGGGGTGCCGCCACAATC
>RPOS01000201.1 GCA_003820635.1 Verrucomicrobiaceae bacterium
GCTGCATCGCCCGGATGGCGCGGTTGGGGGTGATGGCCACGATCGAGCGCAGGATGGCCTCTTCCTTTTCGCTGTAATCCGTGCGCATCTGGACGGCGGACTGCACGGTATGGGCGTTCATCGCCCGCCGGTAGGTGTAAACCGAGAGCAGGGTGAGGATGACCCCCGTGGAGAGCACGAGGACATAGGAGACGAAGCCGGGTTTGCCGGTTCTGGAAGGGGCGGTTTTCATTTCTGCATGGTTCCGGAGTAGGTGATTTGCTCGCCGGCCGGGCCGGTAAGGGTCATGCGCAGAACGCCTTCCTCCATGGCGAACCAGACATTGGCGGGCTTGTTGGAAACGAACCACTGCGGCTCGCCGAGCACTTGATTGGTGGGCACCACATAATGATAGAGCGCCGGGCCGGAGCCCCGGTCTTCGAACGAAAGAATCGAAGCGCGCATGGTGCCATCCGGCTGGCGGTAGTTGAGCAGCACCACCGGCGAGGCCGTCAGGCGGGGGTTTCTGCCTGCGAGGGCGTCGTCCACCGAATCATGCAGGCGGAAGCGGTCCGCCTTGCCGACGAGCTTGCTGATATAAACGCTGATGACGGGAGCCTCTTCGGTGAGGAAGTTCTGCGTCTTGTAGAGGCGCAGGAAGGCAAGCTGCTGGTTGAACAGGGCGATGACCATGCCGCCGATGGCGATTCCCATGACCATGGCGATGGAGAGCTCAATGAGGGTGAAGCCCCGGCGTGCGGTGATGAGCAGCGTTTTCATTGGGAGCGCAGGACGGTGCGGGATTTGGCGTAGGTGCGATCTCCAATCTGATAGGTGAGCACGCTCTGGGCCTTCCAGATCTTCATGGCGGCGGGATTGCTGGTGAGCGTGCCGTTGCCACCGTCGCTTGGGAAATTTCCGGAATCCGGCATGCGGGTGCGCGTCACGTTGCCCATGATGAGGCGGTTGCCCGGCAGACGGCCGATTTCAACCATGGTGGTGCTGGTGGCCGGATAATCAGGCCAGGGAGAATCCGCGGCGAGCAGGCTTTCGAATGGGATCCGCTCGGCGTAGGCCCGCTCATAAGTCATGTAGGCGTCCGTCACGGTTTGTTGGAGCACCCACTGCCGCGGTTGCAGGATGTTGAGCGAGAGCTTGAGCAGCAGCAGGCCGAGCAAGGTGAGGATGGAGAGCGAGAGCATCGCTTCCAGCAGCACCATGCCACGGTATCCGCATCGTAGCTTGCGATCCCGGCGGAAAGTGCCAAAGCTGCCGCCATGCGCGGGCGATTTCACGGAGTGATTCTGGCGGCCATCCTGATCTGCGTGGCAGCCGGGCAGGCCGCCGCCCAGGCCGTCCTGAATCCGCCCTTCGGCCTGCGCTGGGGCGATTCTCCGGAAAAGTTGATTACTTGGGCATCCCGACATTCGCTGGACCTTACCATTTCGCTTCCCGGGGATCAACCAGGATTGCGGGTGCTCAAAATCCAGCCCCGCAAGGGCTTTTTGCCGGAGACCAAGGCGGGCGCGGTGGAAGGGCGCTTTCTGGGTGGCAGGCTTTACGAGCTCACGGTCCACTACTTCGATCCCGAGGCCTCGGCGGACCTGATGGAGGCCCGCTTCGAAGAACTGCGCAAACAGGTCGCAAGCGAGCACGGCGCGCTGCGTGCCAACCAGCAGCAGCGGGCCGTGGAGGACCAGTTCGTGACGCGGACGCAATCGTTTCATCGTGAGCCGGTGAAGGGTTTGTTCCTGCTCCTGGCATACACCGAGGTGGAGGATCTCTTGAGAAAATCGAAGGATGCGCGGTTTTCGCTGATCTATCGGAACGACAATTTCAGGAAGGAACTGGAGGAGGAACTGAAGAAACCCTGACTCACTCGATGGTGACGAATGAGCCGTTCACCTTGATCGTGCGGTCGAGATCGAAGCTGACGTAGGCCAGCCGCTCGACTCCGAAGGGAGTATCGGTGACCAGTTCCATGGTCCAGCGGCCATCCTCGTCGAAGACCTCGTCGTAATCGTCGATGACGAGCACGCGGCTCACCGGCACCGAGTCATTGATGGTGATGGCGGAGCCGGGAACGATGCGGCCCTGGGTTCCAAGTTGCGGTTCACCCATGTAAACCTGCACGTATGTGGTCGAGCTCGGATAGAGGTCGTTGAGCGTGAGGGTGAGCTGCGGCAACTGGTAGCGGACGAGTTGGTTGCTCGAAATGCCGGTGATGAAGCCATCGGCCATCGGCCAGATCTGGATCAGCTTCGAGGCGATCTGGGTCTCGGGGACGACATAAGTCACGCCGTCCGGTGCAATGCGGCTGTCCTCGATCGAGAAGATCGTAAAGCGCTCCTCGCCGCGGATCTTGCTTCCCGGGCCGGTGACAGCCGTGCCCATCGCCGGCACCGTGATTGTTTGGGGCCCATTCGTGGTGATGAAAGACTGGGAGACCAGGGATGCCTGCGTGCGGTCGAGATTGATGCCGGTGCCACCAACCCCATACGACTGCATGTGGCGTGTCAGTTTGACAGCCTTGGAGGCCGCCGGATCGCTGGCGCCGTTGAGCAGTCCGGTCACTTCAATATCCACATAGAACGGCCGGTCCACCCGCGTGCGGGGAATGATATATGGATCCTCCGAACGGATCGTGACCGTGGCCACAGGCACGTAGGTGCCGACATACGCGGTATCAAGCAGGCGGCTGGTCGGTGGCGAGGTGTTGGCGACGGTCCAGAGTTCAAAGCGCGCTCCGCCGGGGTTGATCGCCAGATCAGACTCCCTGCTGTCGGCTGGAGACACTTCTGAGGAGGCATCCCAGACGACGTTGGTGGGTGTTTGGAACTGGCGGATGAAGTTGGTGTAGATGACTTCTTGCGCCGCAGCATCGGCTGCCAGCAAGGACAAGGATAAGGCGGTAAGGATAGCGGGTGATTTCATGATATCAAGGGGTGGGAGTTTGCATGGCGGTTTCCGGAGCGGGCTCCTTGAGCGGCAAGACCGAGACCGGCCCGCCTTTGAATGTCGCGACCACAAGGTTGCGGTTGGTGCCGAGGAATTTCCGGGTCTCCTCGGCGAATGGCGCGTTGCCCTCGGCTTGTTCGCGGCTGACTTCCACGGTGGTGATCCAGCCGCGGTTGAGGGCGTAGAACTCACGCCAACTCACAAAGCGGGCACCCGGCTCCATTTTGACATGGCCGGCGTAGCTTTGCGGAGTTTGCAGGATGGCCCGCTTGGGCACCAGCGTGGCCAGTCCGCGGAAGGAGATGATGTCGGATTCCGCCAGGATGTCCGTCGGTTGGTTGGCTTTTGACGGATCTTCGCCCGTAGCGGTTGCCAGATGTTTCATCGGGTCGATCTGCAGGGCTTTGCGCCGCTCAAGCAGCAGTTCTTCCTGGCTGGCAACATCGCGCATTTGCATGGCGGCTACCGCCGGCTGCGCCTTGGCGGACAAAAGCGCCGCGGCACAGACAAACAGAGTGCAAGGGATTGTTTTCATGGGATGGTGGGTGTGAGGACTCAGCGTTCGTCATCGACGCCGCCGGATGGATCGATCTCTCCATTCGGGCCGCCACCGCCACCGCCGGGGTTGGAAACATCCACGCCGTCGAGGTTGTTGCCGTGACCGTTGTTGGTCTTGCCATTGAAAGTGACCAGCAAGGCCATGTCCTGATAGTCGAAGCAATCAAGGTTGCGGTTCGTCTGGCCGAGTTCCATGAGAAGCAGGATGCTGAGCGGTCCTACGTTCACCTTGCCGGAAGCATCGAGATAGGGCTTGAGGTAGTTCGCCAGCATCGGCGAGTTATGCAGTTGGAACGAGGTGGGCGGAGTGTCACCGTCCACCAGGGCGATGATCTGATAGTTGGCGCTTCGCGTCGTGTAGAGCGGGCTCCATTGGTTGAACTTCACGAAGCGTCCACCGAAATCGATTTTGTCGCCTTTATTCAGCTTCTTGCTATACAGCACCCATGAGGGACTGATGTTTAGCTGCGTGCCGTAAAAAATCTGCTGGTAGGAAGATCCATTGAGGCTCAGGCGGGCATCGACGTTCAACGGTTCAACACCCTGGGTTGGATCGCAGGCAGTGACCCCGGTTCCGATGGGCTGCACCGTCACCGTGGTGTTGTTCTGGTCAATGGTGATCGTTCCCGGAGGTGTGATGATGGCGAGATCCGACACCCGGCTGGGATACAAGATGCTCCAGGTGAGGGTGGGCTTGGTTCCGGTCTGGACGATCGTCGGGAATGCCGATAGGGCCCCTATGGGCTCCAATGGTATCCTGGAATTGCCTTGGGCGAGGCAAACGGAGGCCGCACAGGCATACGCGGCAAGGATGGCTGCCGGCAGGGCAGCACGTTGGCTGGTTTTCATGGCTGGTTGTAAGGGTGGGTGTTTTTACGAATCACCATTTCCGTCGGATTCCTCGTGAGCGGGACTTCTCTTGAGGGACGGGCGGCCCGGTTCGGGCAAGGGCACGGGTTGCGGCGGGGGTGAGTCGCCTTGGACCATGCCGATTCGGGA
>RPOS01000202.1 GCA_003820635.1 Verrucomicrobiaceae bacterium
CGTTCCCGGCAGTGGCGATGCCAATCTCGCGAACAATCCCGGTTCGGTTGCCTACACCCTGACCGGTCCCGGCAAAAAATTCGCGCGCCTCAAGGTGATACCAAACTGATATCATGCAATCTCCCAACATCCATGATCAATAACAACTATAACAAAAAACCATAACAACACACCATGAAAATCAATACACACTCCCATTCCCGGTTGAGTTCCATCGCACTGGCCACGGCCTTGCTTGGCACCGTATCCACCACTCACGCCGCGTCGATCGCGGTGATAAACTCCAGCTTCGAGAGTCCCGTGACTTCGGATTATGTGAACATCAACGGGGGATTGCCAGGTTGGTCTGCTCCAGCATCCGTGAACACCTATGTCGTGAAGAACGGCGGATTGGTAAGCTTCACGAGCGGTGTGACCGGGAATCAGGCGCTCTTCTTTGAGCCCTATGCCGATGGCGGCAATTCCTACGTCTATCAGAATACCGGCGCGGCATTCGCAGCGGGAACTTATACCCTGACGGTCGATATCGGGTATGGTTTGGGTTTTGCCACCGCTGGGGGAAATGCTACCGCCAACTTCCAACTGCTCTCTTATGACGGAAGTCCTCCCTACAATTACTCGGTTGGTGCGGCGGCAACGACAGTCAGCGCGGCCACACTTGCCGGACACAATGGCAACCTCCTGGCCTACACCTACACCTTGAACCTGGACGGAAGTGAAGACTTCATCGGTGACGCTGTTGTCATCTTCCTGCAGGCCCAAACCACCACTCCTGGCACCTTCCAAAACGTCTCCTATGACAACGTGCGTCTCAATTTCACCCCCATTCCCGAGCCTTCCAGCGTTGCGATGCTTCTGGGTGGCATCGGGGCCCTGACCCTGCGCCGCCGCCGTAGCGTCTGAGCGCGGCGTGTTGGAGGGTGTTTTCATTCAAAATGCGTCCGTCGTTGAACTCGGCGGGCGCCTTTTCTTCCCGAGCCATGAGAGAGGTGTATCGAGGATCGGTGATAGAAAATGGGCTGATCGCGGGCATGCCCCGAGGCTCCACATTCGGCTCGACAGCCATACACGGCGAAGGTCAGCCTCTTGTGTCTGCCATGGGCGTGCGTAAAGCCAGTCAGGGAGCGCCGGAGGCCCCCAACCACTCAATCTCCGCCAGTGATCTGGCGGCCGGTATTCTCTGCCTGCTCTCCAGCAGTCATGTCCGTGCCGGGCTTCGGCTACGGACGGTTCGTGAACTCGGCCTGCTTTTCAAGGTGGACAAGGGAAAGGTCTGCGAGGCCCTCGACGAGTTGGAGGAGAAGGGGATTCTCATCAAGCGGCATGGCAGCGGCACTTTCATCCGGACCGTGCCGCAGGCGAAGCCCATGCAGGGAGCCTTGTCCGGCTTCAAGAAAATCCGGATCGGGGACATTCTTGCCCTGGAGGACGATGCTGCCTCACGCCGCAAACCGCTGCGAAGCCAGCGAAACCTGAGTTTTCAAATGTGGAGCTATACCTCGACAGCGCTTCCCGTGCTCGAAACCATTGCCGCCGGGATCAAGGATGTCTTGGATACTGCAGGGCACCGGATGCAGATGTGCGCGGCCGTCGATTCCCGGGGGCTCGCCCTGGATCCCGCAGTGGTCGCCCGGCGTCTCGCGGACGAGCCGGCCGACGGTTACTGGGTGATGGGTCCGTTTGATCAGGTTTTCGAGCAGCAGTTCAGCGAAATGGGCAAGCCGTGGATCAGCTTTGGATTCTCCGGCCCCCTGCGACATCATCCGGGCATGATTCTGGATTGCCTCGAGGCAGTGGAACGCGGCACGCAGGCGCTGCTGGAGGGGGGGTGCAGACGGGTGGCCATGCTGGCCTACGCGGGCAAGGACCGGGACCGCGACTTCGAGTTGTTCCAGTATTCCCGGGCCCTGCGCGGGGCGGGGGTGGCGGATTATCATGAGGTGCGCTTTATCAAGGCGGATCGCAAGGAGGTCCGGCGGGCCATGGCAGAGCTCCTTGATTCGGGCACTCCTCCGGATGGTCTCTACGTCGCCGACGACACCCTGCTCCCGCACGTGGCGGAGCAGCTTGAACAACGCGGAATTGTGCCGGGGCGGGACTTGGCTGTAGTGACCTATTGGAACGAGGGGGGCGCTCCTCACCCGATGGCGGACTGGAGCCGGATGGAAATTTCCCCGCGCCGCTTCGGTCAATCGCTGGCGAGGAGCCTGCTCGCCGCGACCCAGTCGACTGCCACCGGGCTGGCCAGCTACCGCATCCTCGCCGAGTGGTGCCCGGGCAGCACCCACTTCGCCGCCAGCCCGCGGCCAGTGGATTAGATCAGGCTATCCAGCCTGGAGAATAGTCCGTCACTTGTCCTGGTTCGATACGACCGGGCCGCTTCCTCCTTTTTCCGTCATGGCGCGCACATGGGCGGTGGGAGAGCGCCCTTCCATGCGCTTGAAACAGCGGGAGAATTGAAACTCGGTAGAGAAGCCAAGCCGGGCGGCAGTCTCCTTCACGGAGAGGCCGTCCTGCTGGAGCAGGCGTTTGGCGGCTTCCATTTTCAGACGGACAATCGTCTGATAAGGAGTTTCACCGGAAAGTTTCCGATAGGTGTGGGCAAAGGTGGAAAGTCCGAGACCGGCATGGCGTGCAAGGTCTTCCACGGTCAGTACCTCGGCGATGCGGGAGCGGATATGTTTTTCCACCTTGGACTGGAGGTCGGGTTTTACGGGGATTTCCTGGGTGGTGCGGATGACGTGCAGGTGCGTTGCGGTGGGTTTGGCCGTAGCCACCACCGCCAGCAGGTCGAGAAAGACGGCCTGAGCGCGCCACTCGAAGCCCGATTGCCGACTAAAAAGCTCCCGGCTGATTTGTCCGATGCGCTGGGGAGCGATCGATTCAGGATCTTCGAAGAGGCAGTAGCCGTGAGGGTTGGTGAGGGCATTCAGCGCACGCAACATCGGCCCGCTGGCCGTAAAGAGGATCCATGATTCGTGGGCCGAGCCACCTTCTTTCTGCCATTCCTCAAACCGCAGATTGGGACGGTAGAGGGCCACCATCCCCGCCTTGCGGATGAATTCCGCGCCACCATTGATGCGCTGCGGTTGGTCCGAGCGCGTGACATCCAGCACCCACCATTTCCAGCAGGACTGCCACCAGCGGGTGACGGCAAACGTCGTGGTTCCGGAATTGGCCGAGTGCAGCCAGGCCTGCAGGTTCTGCCTGGATTTCTCGAGGTGCCCGCCGAGTTGCATCGGTGGCTCATTTGCAGGAATTGCCATGGGTAAGGCAGGTTACGCTATTCCAAGTTCCTGTAAATAGTGAATCATGAGGAATCATGATCCTTGCAGGAAAAACAGTTCTGATCACTGGTGGTGGAACCGGTATTGGCCGGGCGACGGCGCAGCGGTTTGCCGAAGAGGGGGCCGATGTGTGGGTGGCTGGCCGGTCGCGCGAAACGTTGGACGAGACCGCCGCCATGATCGGGGCGAAATGCACGGTGCGGGTGGCTGATGTCACCGAAGCCGCCCGGTTGGAAGAGGTTATCGATTCGATGCCCGCGCTGGATGTGCTGGTCAGCAACGCGGCGGTCAGCTTTGCGGTTGAGTCGCTGGTCGATCCGCTCGAACAGTGGCGCAAAATGATCGAGGTGAACCTGTGGGGGACGGTCAACGCCTGCCGGGCAGCCGGGAAGCGAATGGTCCGGGACGGACGTGGTGGACGGATCGTGATCGTCAGTTCGATTCTCGGCGAGCTGGCCGAGCCCGGCAGCACGCCTTACGGCATGGCCAAGGCCGCCATCAACCAGCTTGCACGGCAATTGGCCTGCGAATGGGCTGAGCATGGGATTTTGGTCAATGTCGTGGCTCCTGGGTTTGTGCTGACGCCGATGAGTTTTGCCTCCGGCGTGAACGAGCTGGAAAGCGAGTGGTGCAAGCAGTTTTTCCTCAACCCGGAGCGCCCGCGCGTCCCGTTGCTCCGACCGGGCACGCCGGAGGAGATTGCCGAGGCGATCCTGTTCTTTGCCAATCCGCGCAACACCTATTGCACGGGTGTCACACTCACCATTGACGGCGGGCTGAGCATCAAGTTCTGATTTCTCGTGACGCACGAACTTTCAAGAAACCGGGTGACCCGCTCCGGCTTTCCCGCGCGGCGGCTTTCCAACGCCTTTTTGTCGGTGGAAATCGTGCCGGAACTGGGCGCACGCATCGTGAGTTTGAAAAACGTCCGCACCGGCCGCGAGTGGTGCTGGCATCCGGATGAGAGCATGCAGCTCTTCGCGAACGACTACGGCGACTCATTTGCCGAGAGCCCGAATGTCGGATTCGACGAGTGCTTCCCGAGCATCGAGGCCTGCGACTGGCAAGGTCGCCGACTGCCATGCCATGGCGAAGTCTGGAGCGTGCCGTGGGAATTGGACGAACAGGCATGGGAGAGGGGGATCATTTCGACGACCGTCACGTGCCGGCAGTCCCCATTTGAGCTGAACCGACAGGTCTCGATCC
>RPOS01000203.1 GCA_003820635.1 Verrucomicrobiaceae bacterium
AAACCCTCAAAACCCTCGCCGCCATGGCGACGGCGCAAATCGTTCCCAGCCGCGCGCTGGGCCTCAACGGCCAGACGCCGCCGTCGGAAGAATTGACCAAGGGCATCATCGGCTGTGGTGGCATCAGCAGTTCCCACCTCACCATGCCCGGCAAGCTGCTCGCGCTCTGCGATGTGGACAGCAAGCACCTCGCCCAGCGCATGCGGGAAGCCGGCGGAGAAGCCGCGGGCGTGACGGGCTACCGGGATTTCCGCGAGTTGATCGCCCGCGCCGACATCGTCCACGTGGCACGACGGCGGCGGTCTCGGCGACATGGGCATGCACTATCTCGATCCCGTGCCATACCTGCTCGACAAGGACGATCAGGCACCCGTCTCGGTGGAGATCGACGCCCTGCCGGATCCCGCGCCGCAAATCACCGACTTCCACGAGAGCGTGCGCACGCGGAAAAAATTCGCGCTCCACGAGCAGAACCGCTTCTGGTCGTGCACCATGCTCAACATGGCCATCACCGCGCACCGCCTCAACAAGAACCTCAAGTTCGATTCCAAGACCCTGCGCTTCGACGGCCCCGCCGCCAATGCGCTCATCGACCAACCGATGCGCGCGCCGTGGAAGATCGATGTCTGAACCATAACTCCGGATTTTTTCCAACCACAGTTAAGTCATAAATATCCACCATGAAAGCCATCATCCTCGTCGCCGCGCTGGTCTGCAGCGCATCCGCATTCGCCGCCGAGGCATTGACCGTGCGGCCGCTCTTCAATGGCAAGGACCTCAGCGGCTGGCAGGGCGAGGGCTACGTGGTGGAAGACGGCGCCATCGTCTGCACGCCGCAGGGCAAGACCCTGATGACCGGGGAAACCTTCGCCAACTACGTGCTCGATTTCGAATTCCAACTCACGCCCGGAGCGAACAACGGCCTCGCCATCCACTATCCCGGCACGGGCAACGGCGCATTCACCGGCATGGAGATTCAGATCCTCGACAGCACCCATCCGAAATACAAAGACCTCAAGGACTATCAGTTTCACGGCGGCCTCTACACTCTGGCCGCCGCCAAGCAGGGCGCGCTCAAGCCGGTGGGCGAGTGGAACCAGCAGCGCGTCACCGTGATGGGCCCCGCCTTGAAGGTGGAGCTCAACGGCCAGATCATCCTGCGCGCCAATCTCGATGACCTCGCCGCCCGCCACCCGGAGCATGCCGGGGTGAAACGCCGCGCCGGCCACATCGGGTTTCTCGGTCATGGCGACCGCGTCGCGTTCCGCAAGATCCACATCGGCGAGCTGCCACCCGTCGCCAACGAAGAGGGTGTGAAAGCCGCCGGTTTCACCCAAATCTTCGACGGCAAATCCCTGCAAGGCTGGAAACACACGCCGGACACCACCAACTGGCACGCCATCCACGGCATCCTCAAGCACAACGGCCAGCCCGGAGCCATCAAGGATCTGTGGTCGGAAAAATCCTACAAGGACTTCACCCTCGTCTGCGATTGGCGCTGGAGCGGCCGCGGCCCGCTGCTCAAGCGCCCGCTCGTCCAGCCCGATGGCTCACAAAGCGGCGAGGTGGAAATCGAGGAATTCGACAGCGGCATCTACCTGCGTGGCAACACCAAGAGTCAGGTGAACTTCTGGAACTGGAATTGCGGCTCCGGCGAGGTTTATGGCTACCGCACCGATCCGAAAATGCCTGCCGAGGTGAAAACCGGTGTCACCCCGAAAGTTCACGCCGACCGCCCCATCGGCGAGTGGAACCGCACCATGATCACCCTCAAGGGCGACCGCCTCACCGTCTCGCTCAACGGCCGCGTCGTCATCGACAACGCCGAGCTTCCCGGCATCCCCGCCGAGGGTCCCATCGGCCTGCAGCACCACGGCAGTGCGATTGATTTCGCCAATCTGTGGCTCCGCGAGGAGTGAAGCGCACGCCAGGTGCCGGTCGATGGCATGTCGTGCGATCACATGGGTTGGTTAGAAGTTTGCCCGGTGGTGTTGCGTATTGTTAGCCTACGGCCGTGAGTGAAGTTCCGGAAACCATCGTCCCCTGCCCCGCCTGCGCGGTGGCGATGGATGTCTCGGGGCTGGCTCCTTTCACCAGGGTCGAGTGCCCGCAATGCGTCCAGTCCACGCGGGTGAAATGCCAGTTCGGCCCCTACACGCTGGTCCGCCGCCATGCGGTGGGCGGCATGAGCATGGTCTTCGCCGCGCACGACGCCACGCTCGACCGCGAGGTGGCCATCAAGATTCTCAGCGAGGACTATTCCGCGGACGAACGGCGGATCGCCGCCTTCGAGGAAGAAGCGCGCCTCACCGCATCCTTCAGCCATCCCAATGTGGTGCGGGTTTTCACGACCGGGCGCGCCTTCGGCAGGCTCTACATCGCCATGGAGCTGGTGCCCGGCGGGCACTTGGAGCATCGGATCGAAGAGCTGGGAAAAATCCCGGAGCTGGAGTTGCTGCCCATCGCCATCGAAGTGGCGCGGGGCCTCAAAGCCGCGCACACCGCCGGGCTGATCCACCGCGATGTGAAGCCCGGCAACATCCTGCTGGATGCCGCAGGCCATGCCAAACTGGTGGACTTCGGCCTCGCGCTGGTCACGCAGGGCGGCAAGGCGCGCGCGGAAGAATTCTGGGCCACGCCCTACTATGTGCCGCCGGAGACGGTGGAGGGCCATGCCGAGGATTTCCGCTCTGATATCTATGCCTTCGGTGCCACCCTGCATCATGCCTTGTCCGGGAAACCGCCCTGCGGCGAGCAGTCCATGGCCACCGATGTCCTGCGCGAGGCGAAGAAAAAAGTGCGTCCACTCAGCGCGGTGGACGCGTCGATTTCTCCGGAGACCTGCCGGATCGTCGAGCGGGCGATGGCATATCATGCCACCGGTCGTTTTGATTCGTATGATGAAATGATTTCCGCTCTCACGGCGGCGCTCGGCTTGGTGAAATCCGGCCATGCGGGTTCCACCGCCACGGCCAAGGGCACCGCCAAACGCCGGACGCCGGTCTATCTGGCGGCCGCCGTCGCCTTGGCCTCCAGCGCGGCGCTTGCCTGGTGGCTCGCCAAGCGCCCGGTGGCAGCGCCTGTTTCCTCCAGCCCGCCGCTCACGGCACCGCCACCGGCAGCGGAGCATGCAGATCAATCCGCGGAAATTTCCCGCGGCTACCGTGCGGCACGCGCGGCGGTGGAGGCGGGGGATTTCAAATTGGCGCAGCAGGAGTTCAGCGCGCTCCATGCCAATCCGGCGGTGCAGGAACCCACCCGCACCTGGGTGGGTGTGGAGGCGCTGCTGGCGATGTTTCTGGATGACCGCCCGGCGGAGGCCATGCGGCATGTCCGACTCCTCGCCGGGCATGTGCGGGCGCTGCCCGCCTCACACCCGCTGGCCGGCCCGGAGTGGCGCGCCTTGCTGGAGGGGCTGGAAAACCTCCGCCCGGTAAAGGCACCCAAGGCGGGCTCCTCCGCTTCTGCAATGATCGCCGCCATGCTCGCCGGTTTGAAAAACTGGGATCAGGGCCTGCTCGACCAGGCGGCCGGCTGCTTCACTGCGGCGGAGGCCGCCAAGCTGCCGCAGGATGAACAATGGGTCGCCGTCTATCAGAAATTGGCCGGTGATTACCTCCACGACCACCGGGTTCTAACAGGCCCGTTGTTTGTCACGGAGCCTGCGGATGCCGGGTCATGCAAAACGGCCATCGAGCGGCTCGACGAGGCGCTCGCCAGCTTGAAAACTAGCGGCCGCGCCCGCTTCAACGTGCGGGCATGGCAGCTGGACTTGAAACGCCGCACGAAGCTTTTCGAAGCCGCCGCCGCCAAACCCGCGCCGCCGCAGCAGCCCGCAGCACCGTCCCTCGGCGAGGTGCTCGCCAGGCTTGCGGAGTTCGCGGGCGGCTGCCGCTTTGCGGAAGCGGCAGCCTGGCTCCGTGAACTGCCGGGCGATCCACCGGGTGCCTCGCGGGCCGCGTTGCTGGCCCTGGCGGAGTCCGCCGCTGTTTTTCTAACAGACCTCGGAGAGGATCTGGCGCGCGAGCCGTTCGCCGGCAGACTGCCACTCAAGTCCGGCGGCACCGTGACGCGCGTCGCGACCGGCACGGATGGCGGGCTTGTCGCGACCACGGCAACAGGCCGGACGCAGCCCTGCCAATGGAGTGACTTTGCACCGGATGCGCTGATCGCGATGCACCGCGAGTTGGTGAAAAATCCGGCCAGCGAGATCGAGCGGTTGCGGCGGCACGAGTGTGCCATCGCCTTCGACTGGCTGGCCGGCAACCGCGAGCGCGCGCTGGCCGCCGCGGCCAGGCTTTCACTGGGAAGTCCCGCTTTTGCGAAGCGCTGGGAGTCCATTTCCGCCGGGCTTCCCAAATGAGCAAAAAGCCCGGAGCGGCGAACCACCCCGGGCTTCGAAACAACCCAATACTCCAGAGAAAACG
>RPOS01000204.1 GCA_003820635.1 Verrucomicrobiaceae bacterium
AGCAACAGCGTGGCGCCGATCAATTCGTCTGCATTTCCGAAGCGCGAAGCCGGCGTCTGGCGCAGGATGTCGAGCACGCGGGATTCATCGAGCACCTTGCGGTTCTGCTCGGCGGGGAAAAACCCGGGGACCAGGGTATTGACGCGGATGTCCTTGTCGGCCCACTCGCGGGCGAGGTTGCGGGTGAGATTGTGGACTGCGGCTTTCGAGAGCGAGTAGGTGAAGACGCGTGAGAGCGGATTGAGGCCGGAGATCGAGCCGAGGTTGATGATGGAGGCGGCGCGGCCATCCTCCACGAAGTATTCGCCGAAAACCTGACAGGCGCGGAAGACGGCTGATAGGTTGGTGTCGATGATGCGTTGGTATTCCTCTTCCGGGATTTCCAGAAACGGGGTGGGGGAGTTGGTGCCCGCGCCGTTGATCAGGATGTCCACCTGGCCGGAGCGCTTGAGCACGGTTTCGAGCAGTTGGTGGAGCGACTCGCGCGAGGTGACATCCACCGGCACGAAGTAGCCCTTGCCGCCGTGGCTTTCGATTTCCTCAAGGCGCTTCTCCGCCTTCTCGGGAATGCGGCCACCGAGCACGACCTCGGCCCCGGCGCGGGCGAGGCCGACGGCCATGGTGCCGCAGAGTTCACCGGTGCCACCGATGACAACGGCGGTTTTTCCGGACAGGTCGAAGAGGTCTTTGAGGAAGGCTGCAGTCTGCATAGCCGGAGTCTTGAGTGGAATTTCCCGGCTGCCAAGCATGGAAAGGCTCAGGTTTTGCGGAGCTTGATCCAATGGTTGTTGAAAGGCGTGCGGCCCCATAGCGGGGAGATTTCCAGGCTGCCGAACGGGGCTAGAATCCGCTCGAAGTCGCCAGCCGTGGGGTAATGAGTGGGCGCGGCTTTCATCCAGCGGGTGGCTTTGGCGAGCAGGTCTCCGGCCACGGTGATCCTGAAGCGCCAGGAATCATCACGAATGCCGGAGCGGATGAGCAACAGCCCGCCGGGTGCGACGCGTGCGGCTGCCAATTGGAGCAGTTCCTGCTGCGCGGCGGGATCGAAGAACTGGAGGATGTCCAGAATGCAGACGTTGCCCTGATGCGCGGGCAAACCACTGCGGGCGTCGTGTTGGGAAAATTGCAGCTGTCCGAAACCGCCACGTATGGCGGCGCGGCGGGCTCCATCGATTTTGCGGTGATCATAATCCAGCCCGAGGATGGGCACCTCGATGCCCCGGCTGCGCAGATAGAAGGCGGAAAGCCCGAGGCCGCAGCCGATGTCGAGCAGCGGCAGGGTGGAGCCGCGCAGATCGGCGGCGAGAGCGGCGTAGAGTGGATCGGTCCGGAGTTTGGAAACGGCGTAGTTGCGGTTCCAATGCCCGTCGAAGAGCTCCGCGATTCGGGTGTCGCACGGATCTTTCATGATACTTGGCGGTTCAGTTGGCGCAGCGGATTTCCACCGCGGGATAGCAATCCTGGCAGCCGGAGCAGGAAGCCGGTGAACAGGCGCAGATGCATCCAGACGAGCAGGCGGTTGTCGCGGAAATAACGGAACTGCGAGATGCCGCCATCGTCCTTGTGCGGGTAGCGCACCGGAGTCGGCAGATTGATGATGGGCACGCCTCGCCACGCGAGGCGCACGGCCACTTCCGGTTCGAAATCGAAACGCCGGGCATGGCGGGTGGATTCCAATACCTCTAGCAGTTCCGCCGCCGGGTAGAGGCGCATGCCGAAGAGCGAATCGCCGATGCCCCAGCCGAGCGTTTCGAGGTTTGCCCAGAAGTTGGAGAGCTTGCGGCCGTTCACGCGGATGGCCGGGGCGGAGGCGTCGAAGATCGGCTTGCCGAACACCGCCGCCGCGGGATGGGCAGCGGAGGTTTCCAGGAAACCAGGAATGGATGCCGCCGGATGCTGGCCGTCCGAATCCATGGTGAGCACATGTGTGAATCCTTCATTCACCGCCTGCCGCAGCGCGTGCAGCACGGCCGCGCCCTTACCGGAGTTTTCCGGCAGGAAAAGCAGGCGGAAATCCGGGTTTGCGGGCGATTCGAAATCGCGCAGCGTTTCCGGCGAGCCGTCGGTGGAGCCATCGATGACGACCCACACCGGGCACGAACTTGTTAGAACAGCGGCTACGGTCTCGCGCAGGATGCGACCGGTGTTGTAGCTGGGGATGAGGATGAGGGGGCGCGTTTCGGCCATCTGAATTTGGTTCTTAGCCAGCGCGCGCGGAATGGGCAAGCGTCACGAAGCCGCGTTGCCGGGTGTCACTGCTTTGCGCCGCAGCGGATGGGGTTTGGAGAGCTCCTCCTCGAAGACCGACTGCAGGCGTGCGGTGAATGCCTGCGAGCTTTCATCCGGCGCGGGGATCAGCGGCTGACCCACCTCGATGAGCACATGGATGGGAAACACCGGGCGCTTCCACAGCGGCCAGCCTTTTTCGAGATAGCGGGTATCGCTGCGCATGAATACCGGATGCACCGGCACATTCGCCCGCATGGCGATGATGGCGCAACCGCCTTTCAGCGGATTGATCCAGCGCGCGTCCGGCTTGGTCCGGGTGCCTTCCGGAAACAACAGCAACTGCGCATGATCTGTGAGCGCGTGGGCGGCATTGCGGATCATGCGGGTCATGCCATCGTTGGCGATGTATCCCGCGAGCCGCGCTCCGCCGCCGAGCACTGGGTTATGCAAGATCGACTTCTTCATCACGCAGACCGCACGGGGCAGGCGCGCGATGATGAAGACCACGTCCCACAGCGAGACATGATTCGGGGCGATGATGGCCGCGCCGGAGGATTTCCCGAGCGCTTCCAGCGCCGTGCTGTCCACCCGCACCAACTGCGAGAGCCGCAGATACACCACGAAACTGCGGAACAAGTGGTGCAGCAGGAAACGCCCGAGCCGCTGCCCGCTTTCCTGTGGCAGGATGAGGTGCAGGGGCCCGCCGAGCAAGGTCATCAGTCCGCCAAAGACGGCCCAGTAAAGCAGTCCGGCCGCCATCGCGAGAATGTCCCACGGCAGTCGCAGCCACGACCACCATGGCCGGCCTACGGCGGAGTGATGGGCATTGCAGGCTCTGTGATGGTCAGGCACTGAGGCGGAGGCTAAATGCGATTTTCCAGAGGGTCGATTTGATTTTTCCGCTGGTGAACCCAGGGCGTTACAACAGGGAGAGAAGTCTTTCGAGGTAAGCGGGATCGAGGGCGGCGCGAATCTCGCGCTTGGGCGAGGGTGATGCCCGCCTCACAGGCCCGGGCGCTCACGGCGTGCAGGTGAGTCGTTTCGCCGCTGCGACTGCCGCGCAGGGCCTTGCCGTCGATGGTGATCTGGCCGCCCTGCATTTCGAATCCGAGCCGTCCGAGGTGTTCGGCGATGGCGCCTGTGTTTTCATCCGGCTTTTCCATTGCATTCAGCGGGATCCGGTGGTGATAGTCGGCCCGCGTGAGCCATTCCAGATCCATCATTTCCGCGCTTCGCCTTCCGGTCTTGGCGGCCTTCCTTTTGCTGATGGCGGGTTTCACCGGGGCCTCGCCGCAGGAACCCACCGCCAAGGATGCGGAAAAACCAGACGTGCCTGCCAAAACGGCCAAGCCGACGGAAGCCGCTGCCAAGGCCGATGCCCCGGCAGCGGCGGATCCCGATGACGAGGCGGCCGCCGAGACGGCCGAAGCGGCGGTTGCCCTGCCGGTGAATGCCGAGCCGGTCCAGATTTACGGTTGGCGCGAGGACGTGCTGATCGATGGCATGAAGGCGAAACTTCTCGCCAAGCTCGATACCGGTGCGTTGACCAGTTCGATCCACGCCGAGGAAAAGGAACTCTTCGAGCGCGACGGCAGGAAGTGGGTGCGTTTCATCGTTTCCGACACCCGGGCGGAAAAACCGATCCGTGCGCGGCTGGAGGCGCCACTGGTGCGCATCGCCCGGATCAAGGAGCCGAATGCCGAGTCCGTGCCGCGCGAGGTGGTGCGCCTGTCATTTCAGATCGGCGAGCGCAAGCTGCGCGGCGAGTTCACACTGAACAACCGCAACAACATGCTCGCCCCGGTGCTCATCGGCCGCAGCACCCTCAAGGATCTCGGCTGGGTGGATCCGGCACGCACCCATCTGGCAGACCAGAAGATTCTCCGCTGAATTCTTCCCGCTGCCGCCACCATCCTCCGTCATGAATGCAAGGTGGAAACTGATCGTGGCCGTGGCGCTGCTGGTTTTGTCAGGCGGCGGAGTGGCCACCTACAAGACGCTGAAACTGGGCGTTCCTTTCTGGAAAGGCGAGCAGGTGCATGATTGGCAGATCGAAGCGCGGGTCTCATTCCTGGCCACCGGCCGCAGCGTCAAGGCGCGCCTCTCGCTGCCCGCGGCCGCCGTCGAGCAAATGAGCGGCCAGGAGTCCGGTTCACTCGGTTATCATTACAACATCGAGCGCAAC
>RPOS01000205.1 GCA_003820635.1 Verrucomicrobiaceae bacterium
CAGGTTTCCGCCGGACTTTATGAACGCCTCATTCTGTCCCGCGAACAACGCCTGGTGCGCGGCCTCAAGGATATGGGCGCGAAGGTCCGCCTCCACATTTGCGGCAATATCACTCACCTGCTGCCCGGCATCGCCTCCCTCGGCATCGACGTGCTTGATGTCGATCACATGGTCGATTTGGCCACTGTCCGCAAAGCCGTGGGATCACGCACCGCGATCGCCGGCAATCTGGACCCGGTCACCGGAGTGATGCGCTCCAACCCCGCCGCCATCCGCCGGGCGGTTCTGGATTGTTATGCCCGTGCCGGAAACCCGTTCATGGTCAACGCCGGTTGCGAGATTCCCAGCCGCACTCCCTTGGAGAACCTCAAGGCACTCTGCGAGCCGGTTCCCTATGCTCCGGGCTGACACGCGGGATGGGTTGGGAAGGCCGACACGTCTCCAATGAGGTGCGGGACGAGCTCCTGAAAGGTGAGTGCTAGGAAATTGCTTTTGAGATGAAGGCTGCTGAGAAAGCTCATGGGAGGACCGCAGGCGGGGAAAAAATGGGGGGGGCATGCGGCAGCGTTCAACCGGCAGCAACGGCGTGTGTTTCAATAACAGATCGAGCGCTTTGCGGAATGGGATCATGAGGAGAAAAGAAAGCATCAAGGCCGATGAGCCAACGCTCAAAGCAGGCTGTCGGAGGCGGTTTCGGCAGTGAGCGGGCTGCCGCCAAAGATGACGATCGGGTTTTCGAAACATCGAATCGAGTCGAACGATGCGGCGGAGACCAGGAGAAAGGTGGCCGGGCAACCCGTCTCCAGCAGGCGGTGCGGCAGCAATGGGGCGAGCGTGTTGGCATTACCGAAAGCGACCTCGCACAGCACGTCGAGCGTGGTCATGCCAGCCGCCTCCATGAGGAGCATTTCCTCAACCAGTCCGCTGGCATGGGGAACTCCATAGGAACCCGCATCGCTGCCGACGAGAATACGGACTCCGATTTGCAGCGCGTGCCGCAGGCTTTCGGCGTGCGCGTCGAGAATGCGGCGGAGGTGGTCGAGCACGGTAGGGTCCCAGCCCATGATGCCGGCATGGACGATCTGCATGTGAACGGGTGCGAAGGTCGGAACCCAGGCGATGCCGCGATCGCGCATGGCGGCGAGTTGATCTCGGCTGATGAAATAGCCGTGTTCGATGGTATCCACGCCGCCGTCGATGGCATTCTGGATACCTTCGCTTCCCGAGGCGTGGGCCATGACCATGCGGGTGTGGGGCTTGGACGCCGTGACCAGTTCCCGGACTTCCTCCGTGGTTAACTGGGGCGACGCGGTGACGGCACCCTTGGCGAAGTTGATGATGCCGGTGGGCACAATCTTGATGTGATCCGCCCCGGATTGCACACGGTGCGCCACACAATCATGGATCGAAGAATGATCATCGAGAGGCTGGCAAAAGAAGCTGCCATAGCGTCCCTTGCGGTGGATACCCGGACCCGGAGAGAGAACGCGCGGCAGGCCGCAGGCTTCGGCGGCGGCCTGCGATTTTTCTGATAGCTCCAGGCCCGCGCCGTCCTTGTCGCCACCGTCGCGCATGCCGATCACGCCACGGGCAAGAAGTGCCCGGGCGCGCGTTTCCGCCTCGGCGAGAATCGCTTCCGGTGCGCGCTTCTGGGCGATGGAGCGCTGATCCGCATCGAGTTCCGAGCCGCAGAGGCTGATGTGCGTGTGGGCATCGAAGAGCGGCGGGATGGCCGCAACATCGGGAAGATCCACCATCGCCGCACAGCGGAGGATTTCTTCAGACGGCGGAGTGGTTCCGATGTGAAGAATTCCCGATCCATCGTAAACCAGGTGCGCGTTTTCAATGATCCGTTTCCGCCGCGCGTCTAGCAGCTTGCCGACACGGAGCCACACGGGCTGGTTATTTTGGCGAACCGGGATGAGTTGCCGAATGTTGCTGGCGAGGAACATGGCCGTGATGGGTTAGGAAGGCCAGAGCTCCATGAGCGCGTCAAGTTGGCGGTATCCGGCGTCTTCGGCGGTCTCACCATCGCGGATGCGCCCTTCATCGAGAATCGCGCGGAGCTTGGAAACCATCTCATCTTCGGCAGGCATCGGGGCGGTGTTTTTTTCGGGATTGGCGAGGGCGTAGTCGAGGCCGGCGTCGAGGGCGATGCGCAGGATCGCGCGTTCGAGCGGAATGCGCAGTTCCTTGGGTGTGCCGATGGAGAAGTTCGAGAGCCCCACCGAGATATGCACTCCCTCAAGCTCCGGGTGATTGCGGATGGCGCGGATGGCGTCGAGGCAGAGATTGACGCCGCCGACGGTGTCCGAGGCGAGCGGGCAAAGCCCGGGATCGATGATGATGCGCGAAGGATCGATGCCGGCACGCTCATGGAGAAGACGCGAGAACTCAAGCGCGGTGCGCAGAATGTCATCGGGGGTTTCCGCAGCACGGTGGCCGCCCTTGCCGTCATGGCATTCGGACGCCATCACGATCACGTCCATGTCGTTTTCCGCAGCCACGCGAATCATGGCATCGACATCCTGGCGCGTGACTGACAGCGAGTTAAGGATCGGGCGACCGCGGCTTTTCGAGCGGTCGAAATGTTTCACCGCCTCGAGGTGGAAGGCGAGGTCCGGGTTGTCGAAGCTGATCGGTAGATCGGTGACTTCCTGAATCGCGGGGATCACCTTGGGAAGGAACGCGAGCATTTCAACGAGCGTCACGCTGAGTTGCTGGGTGCCGTCCACATTGAAGGTGAGGAACGAGGCCCCGAGAGCGGCCTGGGCGCTGGCAAGCTGGCGATAGCCATCAAGATCGCGGGCCAGCCATGCGCGGCGAGCGCGGGCATAGGAGTTGTTCATCAACTCGCCGATGACGAGGGGCTTGGTGGCGGGTTTCATGGGTTGTTGTTGTTTTGGTTGTTGTTCGGGGTGTTAGGTTTGGAAGTGTGATCGCGGTCGAGCCAGAAATTCGCCCATGCGGAGGTGTCGCGCAGACCTTGGTTTTGCACGACCGGGGCGTGGGCGAGGAGTTCGTGCGAGCGGCCTTCATACTTGAGCCGATCATAGGCGCGGGCCCAGATGCATTCGTAGTCATGCACCTCGCAAAGGCCGTCGCGCGTGCCGCCGCAGGGACCGTTGCGCTGGTTTTTCGCGCATTGGGATTCCGGGCAGAGGAAGGCGGTTTCGGACAGCGAACAATCGCCGCAATCGCGGCACTGATAGAGCAGGGATTTGGAGACGCGTTCCACCGCCCGCAGCCACGCGGGACCCTGCACGGGATCGAGTGCGGAGGCGCAGAGTTTCGCGCCCAGCGGAGCAAGGCCGCGGCCGGCATCGAACATCAACGAGTGGAAGGCCTTCGAGAGCGTGTAAAGCGGGGTGACATTATGGCTGCGCTCCCGACTGTGGAGGGACTTCGTCCATTCCGGATTCGCCACGCCCGGCCGGCAAAGGCCGGTGCCGTCATCTGGCTCGAACAGGAAAAACTCTCCGGGCTGCGAAAACCCGGTTTCCCGCGCGAATTCGCGCCAATCCTCCGGGGCGAATGTCCGCTCGGTTTGCAGAATCTTCTCAAGATCCGCCGGAGAGTGAACTCCGCCGAGATAAACGGCGCGATAACCAAGCCCGCGATAGATCGCGACTTGTTTGGCGGCGAACTCGATGAAGAAGCCACGGCCCTTGTCGGGGGAGGCGGCTTGCCGCTTGCAGATCTCCAGCAGCGCGTCGGTGAGGACGATGCCCGGGATTTTCCGGCGGTGGAAGAGTCCGGCCACCGGCAGGGAAAGCAGGTAGACATTGCCGACCAGCGGAATGGTTCCCAGCCCGCGCCACTGCATGTAGGCGAGCAACTCGTGGCTCTTGCGCGCATCGAAGCCGATCTGGTTAATGATGAACTTCGCGCCACCGGCGATTTTTTTTTCCAGCTTGTAATACTGGGGCAGCAGCGTGTTTTCCTGCGCCTTGAAGCTGCTGGTGACGGCTCCCGCGTGGAAATGCGTGCCATCCAGCCTGCGGGATGCGCTCTCCGGTTTCCTGCCAGCCACCTCGATCCCATCATTCATCCGGGTGATCATTTCGAGAAGGGCCACCGAATCGATATCGAAGACCGGCTTGGCCCGCCCGTGGAAACTCTCCATCGGATAGTCGCCGGTCATCGCCAGCACGTTGTGGAATCCCTGGCTGGCCAGCAGCCACAACTGGCTCTCCAGGCCATGGCGGTTTAAATCCTTGCAGGTAAGGTGAATGACGACCTCCTTGCCCGCATAGAGAATCGGTGTGCCCAGTGCGATCGGCGCGAGTTGGGGATTGCCCCCCGCGTTGTCGGTGATCGACACCCAATCGACCGCCGGGCTGTGCGTGAGCATCTCCCCAAACTCCCGCACGCGCACCGTCTCACATTGAC
>RPOS01000206.1 GCA_003820635.1 Verrucomicrobiaceae bacterium
CGGGATCTCGGCCTGCGCGTCGGCCAAATGGTCAAGGTCCGCGTCCGCGCCCCACGCGAG
Source organism: Verrucomicrobiaceae bacterium (assembly GCA_003820635.1). The sequence goes on from RPOS01000206.1 coordinate 61, forward strand.
CGGGACAAGTATCTCTCCGCCGTCGAGGTGCTGGAAGTCGAGGGCATCCCCATCGCCGACTATCAGGCACCAAAGGAGTTCGACCGCCTCACCCCCTTGTTTCCGGACCAGCGCATCCACCTCGAAGGCGAAGGCCCGGATTTCCTCGGCGTGCGGGTGATCGACCTCATCGCCCCGCTCGGCAAGGGCCAGCGCGGCATCATCGTCGCCCCGCCGCGCGGTGGCAAAACCATCCTTCTCAAGCAGATCGCCCGCTCCATCCGCCTCAATCATCCGGATGCGGAACTCATCATCCTGCTGCTCGACGAGCGGCCGGAGGAAGTGACGGATTTCGAGGAAACCGTCGGCTCGCGGGTGTATGCCTCGACCTTCGATGAATCGCCGCGCCGCCATTCCCAAGTGGCGGATCTGGTCATCGAGCGCGCCAAGCGCTTGGTGGAAATGGGCAAGGATGTGATTCTTCTGTTAGACAGCCTCACCCGTCTCGCCCGCGGCCACAACTCGGCGATGCAGGGCAGCGGCCCGATCGGCTCCGGTGGCGTGAGTCCCGTCGCCTTGCAGAAGTCCCGCAAGTTTTTCGGCACCGCCCGCAACGTGGAGGAAGGCGGCTCGCTGACCATTCTCGCCACCGCCTTGGTGGAAACCGAGAGCCGCCTGGATGACGTCGTTTTCGAGGAGTTCAAGGGCACCGGCAACATGGAGGTCCGCCTCGACCGCGAACTCGCCGAGCGCCGCGTCTTCCCCGCCATTCACATCCCCCAGTCCGGCACCCGCAACGACGACCGGCTCTATCACCCGGACGAGTTCCTCAAGGTGGTGGACGTGCGCAAGCAACTCGCCGGCCTGCCCATCGGCGATGCCATCGAGACACTGCTCACCAACCTCAAGGCCACCAAGACCAACGCCGAGCTGCTGCTGCGAGGGCTGCGGTGAAATGTGGCGGCGGTTTTCAACCGCCAAGCCCAAGATCAAAGCAGAGACCTCAGACTGGAGCGGGCGTGCATTTGCAAGATTGGGCATGGCGGATGAAATTTGCCTTCGGCCAACCGGGATGCGCTTCGCGATCTTGTTGTGTCGCTAAAGGCTCCCCGCAGGCGGTCGGAAATTTTTTCGCAAATCCAGTGTTCCGCACCTTGCCTTGGCTAAATAGCCGGTGATGACCGAGCGCCCCAAACTGCCGATTGACAGGGGGGCGCGGTCCCGCCTAGTTTCCCGCGCCTTTCGCCGGGCGGTGCTTTGTTTTCCGCGTTTTCCGGCGTCTTCCGTTGAACCCCACCATATCCAACCAAACGATGGCTACCAAAAAGAAGACTGCGAAACCCGCAGCCAAGAAAAGCACCCCCAAGTCCGCCGCAAAAAAAAGCTCGGCCAAGAAATCAGCCTCTAACAAAGGAGCGAAATACGTTTACACCTGGGGAGCCGGCAAGGCCGACGGTGACGGCGGCATGAAGGCACTGCTCGGCGGCAAGGGCGCGAACCTCGCGGAAATGACCCGCATCGGCCTGCCGGTGCCTCCGGGATTCACCATCACCACCGAGGTCTGCACCTATTTCTACGCCAACAAAAAAACCTATCCAACCGTGCTCCAGGCACAGATGGAAGCCGGCGTGGCCAACATGGAAAAAATCATGGGCTGCAAGTTCGGCGATGCCAAAGGCATGCCGCTCCTCGTCGCCGTGCGCTCCGGCGCGCGCGACTCGATGCCCGGCATGATGGACACCATCCTCAACCTCGGCCTCAACGACCAGACCGTCCTCTCGCTGGCCGCCGCCACCAAGAACGAGCGCTTCGCGTGGGACTGCTACCGCCGCTTCGTCCAGATGTATGGTGACGTGGTGCTCGGCGTGCAGAAGCGCGAAGGCGAGGATCACGAGCCCTTCGAAGTGGTGATCGAAACCTTCAAACACGAAAAGTATCACAAGGACATCGTTGACTCGGATCTCACCGCCGCCGACCAACAGGAGCTCGTCAAGCGCTTCAAGGCGCTCGTCAAGGAGCGCACCGGCAAGACCTTCCCGAACGATCCGTGGGACCAGCTCCGTGGTGCCGCCGGTGCCGTGTTCAGTTCCTGGATGAACGACCGCGCGATCGTTTACCGCCGCAAGTATAACATCCCCGCCGAGTGGGGCACCGCCGTCAACGTGCAGGCCATGGTTTACGGCAACACCGGCAAGACCTCCGGTTCCGGCGTCGCCTTCACCCGCAACCCCGCCAACGGCGCGAATGAGTTCTATGGTGAGTTCCTCATCAATGCGCAGGGCGAGGACGTCGTCGCCGGTGTCCGCACCCCCGAGCCTGTCGCCAAGCTCAAGAAGGCCATGCCGAAGAGCTATGCCGAGCTGATGAAAGTCCGCCAGATCCTTGAAAAACACTTCAAGGACGTGCAGGACGTCGAGTTCACCATCCAGGAAGGCAGGCTGTTCATGCTCCAGACGCGCAACGGCAAGCGCACCGCCGCCGCCGCGCTCAAGTTCTCCATGGACATGGTCAAGGAGAAGCTCATCGACTGGAAGACCGCCGTGCTCCGCAACCCGGCCGACCAGCTCGACCAGCTCCTCGCCCCGATCTTCGACACCGCCGAGGTGAAGAAGGCCAAGGCGCTGGCCACTGGTCTCCCCGCCGGTCCTGGCGCAGCTTCAGGAAAAATCTATCTGAATGCCGACCGCGCTGCCGCTGCCGAAGCCAAGGGTGAAAAAGTCCTGCTCGTCCGCAACGAAACCTCACCGGAAGACCTCCGCGGCATGATCGCCGCCGAAGGCATCCTCACCGCCAAAGGCGGGGTTTCCTCGCACGCCGCGCTCGTCGCCCGCCAGATGGGCAAGGTCTGCGTCTGCGGCGCTTCCGCCGTGGAGATCGACTACGACAAGCTCACCGTCTCCGCCTCCGGCGTGACCTTCAAGGAGGGCGACTACATGTCCATTGATGGAACTTCGGGCATCGTTTACGGCGGCCAGATCAAGACCGCTCCTTCGGAAATCATCACCGGCATCGTCAGCAACGACAAGGCCGCTCGGAAGACCGAGAAGTTCAAAAGCTTCCTCCAACTCATGGAGTGGTGCGCCAAGACCACCAAGCTCGCAGTCCGCACCAATGCCGACACCCCGGAGCAGACCCGCATCGCGGTGGCCTTCGGCGCGACCGGCATCGGCCTCACCCGCACCGAGCACATGTTCTTCGAGGGCGACCGCATCGACGCAATGCGCGAGATGATTCTCGCCACTACGCTGGAAGCCCGCAAGACCGCGCTGGCCAAGCTGCTGCCCTATCAGCGCGAGGACTTCACCGGCATCTTCAAGGAGCTCAAGGGCTTCCCGGCCACCATCCGCCTGCTCGACCCGCCGCTTCACGAATTCCTGCCCCACACCAAGGAGCAGCAGCTCGACCTCGCGAAGAAGATCGGCATCAAGGTGGAAACCATCATCCAGCGCGTGGCCGAACTCCACGAGTTCAACCCGATGCTCGGTCACCGCGGCTGCCGTCTCGGCGTCGCCTATCCGGAAATCACCGAGATGCAGGCCCGCGCCATCTTCGAGGCCGCCGCTGACGTGGCGAAGAAGAAGATCCCGGTGAAACCCGAGGTCATGATCCCGCTGGTCGGCTTCAGCAAGGAGTTCGATCTCCAGGCGGAAATCGTCCACCGCGTCGCCAAGGAAGTGATGACTGAGAAGAAGGTGAAGTTCGACTATCAGGTCGGCACCATGATCGAAGTCCCGCGCGGCGCGCTCACCGCCGACGAGATCGCCAAGGGCGCCGAGTTCTTCAGCTTCGGCACCAACGACCTCACCCAGACCGCGCTCGGCATCAGCCGTGACGACATGGGCGCGTTCCTCATGCCCTACACCGAGGCCGAGGTGTTCAAGAAGAACCCCTTCGCCACCCTCGACACCACCGGCGTCGGCCAACTCATGGAAATCGCCGTGGCCAAGGGCCGCAGCACCCGCCCGGGCATCAAGCTCGGCATCTGCGGCGAGCACGGCGGTGATCCGGATTCGGTGAAGTTCTGCCACAAGCTCGGCCTCAACTACGTGTCCTGCTCGCCCTACCGCGTGCCGGTCGCCCGCCTCGCCGCAGCCCAGGCTGCCATCGAGGAAGCCGCCAAGGCTCCCGCGCCCAAGGCGAAGAAGAAGTAACCGGCAAGCCGGGACCGCGGGTTTCCAAACCCGCCTGACAATGATTGGCGAAAGAAATGCCCTATGGGCGTTCCTTTCGCTTTTCATTGTCTGCTCATTGGCATGCGAGTCACAGACTCGCGGTCCCGGCC
>RPOS01000207.1 GCA_003820635.1 Verrucomicrobiaceae bacterium
CTTTCTCCGTGAGTCGCTGGAAAACCCGCGCGGCTGGCGCCTTGTCCACGATCAGGAACCCGAGGGCGAATTGCACAAGCTGTTGCGCGATTACTTCCGCCTGGTGGAGGGCATGGACGAGGCTATCGGCCAGTTGCTGCGCGACCTCCAGAGCCGCGGCCTGGCGGAAAACACGGTGATCATTTTCACCCCGGACAACGGCATGATGCGCGGCGAGCACGGGTTTTATGGCAAATGGCCGCCCTATGAGGAATCCATCCGCGTGCCGCTCGTGGTCGCAGATCCACGCTTGCCGGCGGAAAGCCGCGCCAAAACCTCCGCAGCCATGGTGCTCAACATCCAGCTCGGCCCCCACCGGGCATGGGAGCGCTCGGCTGAAAAATAGTTTCGCCAACCCGGTGCCGCGCCATCGACAAGCCCGCAATCTCCGCTAAAAGCCTCTCCGTCCCTGGCGAAGCCTGAGGTTTCATCAGGGGGGCAAAAAACTGAAAAATATTGGAAACTTGGCACGCATCCCGCTTTTCATGGCGCGGGAAGGCGGCCCGGAACCCATTCCACCCCCGCTAAAACCCTCTCACCCCACAACCAAAGAACAAAACGACCAACATGGCCAAATACAAATTGGAATACATCTGGCTCGACGGTTACACGCCCGTTCCGAACCTTCGCAGCAAAACCCAAGTCAAGGAATTCGACAGCTTCCCGGCCCTTGAACAACTCCCGCAGTGGAACTTCGACGGATCCTCCACCAAGCAGGCTCCCGGCGGCAGCTCGGACTGCGTGCTCAAGCCGGTGGCGGTTTTCCCGGACAGCACCCGCCGCAATGGCGCTCTCGTGATGTGCGAGGTCCTCTTGCCAGACGGCACCCCGCATCCGACCAACGGCCGTGCCACCATTCTTGACGATCCGGACGCATGGTTCGGCTTTGAGCAGGAATACTTCCTTTTCCAGGACGGCCGCCCCCTCGGATTCCCCGAGAAAGGCTACGCCGCCCCCCAAGGCGAATACTACTGCGGCGTCGGCTACAAGAACGTCGGCGAAATGGCCCGCCAGATCGTCGAGGAACACCTCGACCTCTGCCTCGACGCCGGTATCAACCACGAAGGCATCAATGCCGAGGTGGCCACCGGCCAGTGGGAATTCCAAATCTTCGGCAAAGGCTCCAAGTCCGCCGCCGACCAGATCTGGGTGGCACGCTACATCCTCAACCGCCTTTGCGAAAAATACGGCGTGGACGTCGAATACCACTGCAAGCCGATCAAGGGCGACTGGAACGGCTCCGGCATGCACGCCAACTTCTCCACCAAGCATCTGCGTGAAGTCGGCGGCAAGGAATACTTCGAGAATCTCATGGCCGCGTTCGCCGAGAACATGGAAGAGCACATCGCCGTCTATGGTCCGGACAACCACATGCGCCTGACCGGCCTCCACGAGACCCAGTCTATCGACAAGTTCACCTACGGCATCGCCGACCGCGGTTCCTCGATCCGCATTCCGCACAGCTTCGTGAACAACGGCTACAAGGGATACCTCGAAGACCGCCGTCCGAACTCCCAAGGTGACCCGTATCAGATTGCCTCGCGGATTCTCAAGACCATCGCCCAAGTGCCGACTCCCTGAGCCCGGCACCCATCCTTCCCCCTCCCCCCATTTCCCAAAAGCCGCTTTCCATTCCGTGGAAAGCGGCTTTTTGCATCATGGTGGCTGGAACATTTTGTTCTACAAAGGAAAATAGAAGCCACGAAAAACACCAAAGTTCACGAAATTCAAAGAGTTGAAGCGATAATGCCGTTCACCCTGTGAGTGAAAGCCCAATCATCCGCAAATCTCTCTCCTTTCGTGCTTTTTCGTGGGTTTCGTGGTTTGCATTTCGGGATTTAGGGTAATACGAGATCATGGCCAGGCGGCATTCTTCTTCCTTTCCAAAATCCCCTTCCGGGCTAGTTTCCCGCCGCACATGAAAGTATTCATCCTGTTTCTCGGCTTGCTGGCGGGCACCTGCCTGTGGGCGCAGGATGCCCCCATCCCCGCCCCGCCGGTGGAAGCGCCGCCGGTGGCAATTCCCGATGACGGCGTGCGCGTCGCCATCCTTGGCTACCACGATTTTTCTGAAACCGAGCCGGAAACCGCGATGCGCATCCGCACCTCCAAGTTCCGCATGCAGATGGAGGCCATCCGCCAGCTCGGCATCACCGTGATCTCGCTCGACGACTTCATGGCATGGAAAAACGGTGAGCGGGAAATCCCGGCGAAATCCGCCCTCATCACCCTCGATGACGGCTGGAAATCCGTTTACACCGATGCCTTTCCCATCCTTCGTGAGTTCGGCTATCCCTTCACGCTCTATCTTTACAAGAACTACGTGGATGGCGGCAAAAAGGCGCTCACCTCCGGAATGATCCGTGAGATGATCGCCGCCGGAGCCACCATCGGCAGTCACTCGGTCAGCCATCCCTATCCGGCCACCGTCAAAAGCCATCTCAAGAAAGGCCCCGAAGCCTACGATGCCTTCCTCCGCAAGGAAATGGGCGAGTCCAAACGCTTTCTGGAATCCAGGTTCAATGTGAAGATCACCACTTATGCCTACCCCGGCGGTTTCCACACGGACGAGATGCTCGCGCTTGGAAACGAGTTCGGCTACAGCCACATGTTCACCGTGATTCCCGGAAAAGTGACGCGCGCGACTCCCAATGAAACGGTTCCTCGCTACATGATTCTTGGAAATTATGATAAGATTTTCGAATTCGCCACCACCTTCCGCGAGTCCGGCAGTCCGGCCTCGCAGCCGGAAGGCGCCATCGTCGGCTTGATCCAGACCACGCCCCACCCGGTCACTCCCGAAGCCGGTGCCATCATCAACTCGCGCCTGCCGGAAATCTCCGCAGACCTCTCCAAGGTGACTGACTTCGACCCCGCCACCCTCGTCATGAAGGTCTCCGGCTTCGGCGAGGTGCCCGCCAGCTACTCGCCTGAAACCGGCAAGTATTCATGGCAGGTCAACCGCCGCCTCCGCCAATCCACCTGCAAGGTCTCCGTGAGTTGGAAGAACGCCGCCGGCAAACCGCCCGAAAACCCGCTCCGCTGGACCTTCCAAATCGACCGCGACTCCGCCTACCTCCCGGACGGCGAGTAGATTTCAGATTTTCAGCATTTCAGCATTTCAGCTTTTACCCAACATGTTCTCCTCGCTCGCCGACAGCCTCGACAAAACCTTCCGCAATCTCCGCGGAGTCGGAAAAATCTCCGAAAAAAACATCACCGACGCGCTGCGCGAGATCCGCATCGCCCTGCTCGAGGCCGATGTCGAGTTCTCCATCGCCAAGGACTTCATCGCCCGGGTGAAGGAAAAATCCATGGGCGAGGACGTGCTCAAGTCGATCAAGCCCGGCGAACAGATCGTCAAGATCTTCCACGACGAGCTCGCCGCATTGTTAGGTGGCGACCAGGCACCGCTCGATCTCAACCCACCCGCCCGCATCCTGATCTGCGGTCTCAACGGCGCGGGCAAAACCACCACCTCCGCCAAGCTCGCAAGTCGCCTGAAAAAGGAAGGGCGCCGCCCGCTGCTCATCGCCTGCGACCTCTACCGGCCGGCGGCCATCGACCAGCTGGCGATGCTGGCCAAACAAGTCGATGTTCCCTGCTACACCCCAGAAGCGGGTGAAACCGATGTCGTCAAGGTGGCCAAGGATGCCCTCGTCTGGGCCGAGAAGCAGAACGGCACGGTGCTCATCTTCGACACCGCCGGCCGCCAGGAAATCGACGAGCGTCTCATCGCCGAACTCAAGCGCCTGCATGACTTCGTAAAGCCCAAGGAAACCCTGTTGGTCGCGGACTCGGCCACCGGCCAGCAGGCGGTGTCCGTCGCCAAACACTTCGATGACGCAGTCGGCATCACCGGCATCATTCTCACCAAACTCGATGGAGACGCCCGCGGCGGTGCGGCGCTCTCGATGCGCGCCGTCACCGGCAAGCCGATCAAATACGCCGGCGAGGGCGAAAAACTCGACCAGCTTTTCGAGTTCCACCCGGACCGCATGGCCGACCGCATCCTCGGCATGGGCGATATCGTCGGCATGGTCGAGCAGGTAGCCGGCAAGGTGAACGAAGAGGATGCCATGCGCTCGATGAAGCGCATGCAGCAGGGGAAATTCGATTTCACCGACTTCCTGGACCAAATGAAGATGATCCAGAACCTCGGCCCGCTCGAAGGCCTGTTAGGCATGATGCCCGGCTTCAGCAAGATCAAGAAGCAGCTTCCTTCCGGCGCGTTC
>RPOS01000208.1 GCA_003820635.1 Verrucomicrobiaceae bacterium
GCACTAGCATTCAGGGGGCTTCGCGCCCTGTCAAGCGGCCCTGCGGATTTCCTCAGGCGCGGGTTGCGGCTGCCGTCCGCACCAGCAATTCGTAGTCGACAAGACCGCGCACTGGTTGCTCGTGGCGCCGGAGGATGCCGCGGCCGCGTCTGGGGCGGACGATCAGGTGGCGGGGTTTGTGATCGAGGACCATCCAGCCGAGGTCCAGCAACTGCTCGGCGGAGTGGCGGGTCCATTCGATCATCTGCTTTTCGGAAACAATCCCGGCAGCGTGCGCCTGTTCGAGGTCGATGCCGTCCATCCAGCGGTAGAGGAGGATGTAGATGCGCTCCCAGTCGTATTCCACCTTGGGCTCCGTATCGTCGTTCTGGCTGGCGCTGAGCTGGCGGCGGTAGGTCCACTGCAGGTGGTTTTTGCGGCCGAGTTGCCAGGCGAGGTAGCGGGTGGGTGGCGAGTAGATGGCGAGCGGCGCCTTGGTGGCAAAAATGCCACGGCACTGGTCGCGCAGCCGTTCAATGTTGGCGAATTCCTCGAAGGGTGGCAGGAACTCGGCCTGGTCCACTTGGGCCATGAACTGGCGGTTGGAGATCAATTCATCGGCCACCGTGATGCCGACATCCTGCCCGAAGCGGCTGAATTTCACGACCAGCGCGAAACGGCTTCGGACAGGATGGGCTACGGGCACCCGGTAAACGGCACCGGTGGCACCGGCGAGCGCCTGGCCGGGCTTGCGAAACTGCTCACCGGTAAACCAGCGTTCCGGAAGCAGGGAGGCGGCGAAGGGCCAACCGTGGCGTGTGAAGAAAAGATCGCCATTCTGCCGCCCCCTGAGGTGAAGGTAATCGACCCCGCCGATGCGGCGGTGGAAGCGCGCCGGCGCTTCATCGAAGTCCGGTTTGAGTCCACGGCCAAGGGTGGGGTCGAAGCCTTCCATGGGAACAGGTCAGGCGGTTTCCAGCGTCTGCATGCCGAGCAGTTTCTCGTAGTCCTCGAGAGTGCCGCCGGAGAGGCAGCATTCGATGATTTTGCGGCCGGTGGGCAGCAGGTCGGGCACTAGGAACTGCGGCAACTCCTGATGGAAGAATTCATCAAGGATTTCCGCGCCGCGGTCGTAGGCGGCGGGGCCGACTTCCGGTTGCTGGTCCACCTCGAAGAACCAGATGCCGACCGTCCGTCCTTCCATGACAATGCTGCTGGGCGTGTAGCCGAGCAAGGGGCAACGCGAGGGTTTCATCTGCTTGTCGGTGAAACGCGCGCCACCCCGGCGGGCGAGGTATTCGCGGGTGATCCACTGCGGCATGAAGCCGGTTTCCCAGGCGCCGACGTTTTGGTTGGGCGTGAGGATGTAGCGGACTTCCGGGGTTTCGATGATCTGGTTGAGCAGCAGGTTGGCGTGATCGACGCGGCGGCCCGTAGCGAACGGCCAGTAGGAGCCCACACCCTCGGATGACATGCCTTCGGTGGCCACGATGCTCGGGTTGGCATGGCCACGCGGGGCAACCAAACGCCACAACCAGGCAAGCGCGGGCGGCAACACGTGGAAAATTCCCACGATGCCATAGGTCGGCATGTCCGCCGTGCATGGGGGGGTGCGCACGCCCATGCTGCGGATGTCCACATCCACCGCACCCTTGATCACACCCGGCACGATGCTGCGCGGAATGATGACGCGGGGATTCGGGCACGGCTGGCCGGGTTCATCCTCGGTGTGCTCCCAGATTAGCGAGGTCGCTCCGGGCTGGCCCTGGATGTTCAAGAACAACAGCGGCTCGGGCGGATGGATGGTGAGCTTCTCCAAGTGAGGATCCACACCGTATTTCTCGATGTGATTGACGCGCACGAACCAAGCATCCTCCGCATCCACAAGGCTGAGCTTGCCCCGGCCTTTTTCCAAGGCGGGATGGCACAGCGCCATGTCGTCGGTCACCGGGCGCAGATCACAAGTGCGGGGAAGTGTGAGGTAGCGCTTGTCACCCGTCACCAGATTCTTGCCGATCAGGAGCGAACCATCGGAGAGACGGTGCGGCTGCTCGAGCATCTCGCTTTTTCCGCCGCCACTGGCACCTTCATGGGAGATGATGATCTTGTTATCATAAGGCGTGATGACCTGCACCGTCGAGCAGTGCATGGTGACCCAGTGCTCCGCTTCGCCGATGTTGAGCAGCACGCCATAGATGCCCTTCTTGGCACTGGGACCGGGATAGAGGTTGTAACTGAAAAGCTCGTGGGCAGTATCCAGACGGTTGTGCACCACCAACTGACGACCTTTGAAGTGAGTGTGGCGGAAAGGCGGGGCGACATAGATCACCGCGCGCGGCGCAAAGTTTTCCGGAATCTCATCGGTAGCCAGAATGCCTTGCAACATGGCAAGCCCGAGCGCGAAGAAGCCGGCATTGGCCGGGGCGATCACCAGCGCGTCGGTGCCCTTTCCTTCCATACCCGCGTGAAACGGAAACACCGCCAGATCCTGCGTCTTGAGCCACGCGAAGGTTTCCTCACGCAAACTTCCGAATCCATCACCGAAGCGCTCATGAAAAGTCGGTTTGTCGGTGGGCCGGTCGTCACCGATGACCATGCAGTCCGGATCGCGGCGGCGCATGTAGGGCTCGAGATAGTTGGCGTTGATGCCGTTCTTGGTGCGGCAAACCCGGGCCTCCACCACCCGGCCCTTGCCGGGCACGTCATAGGCGACTTCATGCCAGCCGTTGACCTGGTCGCGAACGGCAAGCTCCACCAATTGGCTGGTGGACGTCGCCACGGTCACCGAGGGAGCGGCATCCAGCACGGCGGCCGCTTCGACAGGCACCAAAAACGACAAGGCGTTGCAGGATACGTGTTGGGAATTCTTTTTCATGCGTTGGTCTGTGGTTTGATGGTTGTGGGTGCGGGTATTTGCAGCACCGATGTGGCGAGACTGCGCCGTTCCGAGAGGGCTTGCGTCGCAGCTAATGTGTTTTCATTCGCATTTTATGATGTCATGAAATGCGGAAATGTGACATTTCGCTCACACACACATGCCACGGATCATCCGCCTCGCCCTGTATCAGAAACTGCGTGAACTGCCGGAAATGCAGGATTTTCAACGCGATTTCGAACTCCTCAGCGGGCTGAAACTGACCTTTGTGGACGAGCTGGGCCTCGGCGACGACTGCGCCGCCGAGGCTTCGCCCTTGTGTGCCGCCATGAAGGAATCCGCCGCAGGCCGCGCCGCATGCTCCCGGCTGCGCCATGGATTGTTCGCGGATGCCACCGAACATCCCGCCTGCGCGATGTGCGACTCGGGCCTTGCCGAAGTAGTCGTTCCCGTGCGCATCAGCGGCATTCCGGCGGGATTTTTCGTTTTCGGCGGGGTTGCGGTCGAGACACCGAACCCGCCCTCCCGGCACAAATCGCGCCACTTGTTGCGCAAGGCCGGGGTGGAAATCGACGATGCCGCGCTCGACCAACTGCTCGATGCCTCGCCGGTGCTGTCTCGCGAGAAACTCGAGGCCTATCAACGGATCGCGCATCTGGCGGCCAAGCAGATCGCGCTGAAGGTGACCGACCAACTCGCCGATCCGGAAGCGCAAATGCCGCCTGCGGTGCTCAAAGCCTGTGGTTTCATCCGCGCGCGGGGCTTGGTGGACGACATCTCGCTGGCGCTTGTGGCGCGCCACTGCGCCGTGTCCGAGGGCCACCTTTCCCGCATGTTCCACCACGCAACGGGGCTGACGTTCCGCGAATATGTGGCGCAGGTGCGCGTCGAGCACGCCAAGGCCCTGCTGCTCAGCACCCCGAGAGGGGTTACGGAAATCGCCTACGAATCCGGTTTTCAGTCGCTCTCGCAATTCCACCGGGTTTTCCGCAAGGCCTTCAGCTCCACACCCGGTGCGATGCGCCGCCAGCGCCACATGGATGCCGCAGCGCATCAGACCAAATGATTGTTCTCAAAGAAATCCTTGCGTTCGGCCGGAGATTCGCCAAGGGTCCGCCCCCGCACGGGGCGTAGCTCAGCCTGGTAGAGCGCCTGCTTTGGGAGCAGGAAGTCGTCAGTTCGAATCTGGCCGCCCCGAC
>RPOS01000209.1 GCA_003820635.1 Verrucomicrobiaceae bacterium
ACATCGACAAATCCACCTTCGATCTCTCCGTGAAAAACCCCGACGGCGGCGAGGAAATCACCCACCGCAGCCCGGCAGACATCATGAAGGAAATCGCCGAGCTGGATGCCGAAAGCGCGAAGATCCTGAAATCCATCAAGGCGCTGTTATGAAAATCACCAAAGCCTTTTTCGAGGAAATCAAAGACCTCATCCACTCCGCCCGCGCCACCGTCGCCCGGGGAGTGGACCTGGTGCAGGTCTATACGAATTTCGAGATCGGGTGGCGCATCGTGGAGCAAGAGCAGAAAGGAAAGGGCCGCGCCGAGTATGGGCAGGAGGTGATCAAGGCGCTGGCGGAACGGCTGACAGAGGAGTTTGGCATGGGTTTCTCCGCGAGAAACCTAGCATCGATGAAGGCGTTTTATCTCCAGTATCAGGAGCGACGGCCAATTTTGCAGACGCCGTCTGCAAAATTGAAGCCAGTCGGGAAATCCCAGTCACCAATTGTGCAGACGCTGTCTGCACAATTGGGATCTACCCCCCGCCCATTCAGTCTGAGTTGGTCGCACTACGTATTCCTTCTCAGCATCAAGAACCCCGACGAACGCAGCTTCTACGAGATCGAGTCCGCCAGCCAAGATTGGACGCTTAAGGAATTGAAGCGCCAGTTCGACAGCAGCCTCTATGAGCGTCTCGCCCTCAGCCGGGACAAAAAAGGCATCCGCAGGCTGGCGAAGGAAGGCCAGATCATCGCCAACCCGGCCGACATTCTCAAAGAACCACTCGTACTCGAATTCCTCGGCCTGCACGAGAGCCATCGTTACAGCGAGAGCGACCTCGAAACCGCTCTCATCGACTACCTCGAACATTTCCTGCTGGAGCTGGGCAAAGGCTTTCTCTTTGAGTCCCGCCAGCGCCGCTTCACGTTTGATGGCGAGCACTTCTTCGTCGATCTCGTCTTCTACAACCGCCTCTTGCGCTGCTATGTCCTCATCGACCTCAAGCTCGGCCGCCTCACCCACCAGAACCTTGGCCAGATGCTCATGTATGTGAATACCTTCGACCGCGAGATCAAGCTGCCGGAGGAAAACCCCACCATCGGCATCGTCCTCTGCCGCCAGAAAAACAAAGCCATCGTCGAGATCACCCTGCCCAAAGGCACCAACATCCACGCCAGCGAATACCAACTCTATCTGCCGAGCAAAGAAGAGCTGCAACGCAAGCTCATCGAATGGGGCAATGAAGCGGGAGGTGGCAAATGAAACACTTTAAAACGAAACCACATTCCAAGCCTAAAGGTCCTGAAATCCATCAAGGCGCTGCTATGAAAAAAGGATGGCGGACAAAGACGCTGGGCGACGTGTGCGAGGTCATCGCGGGCCAGTCACCGGAGGGCAAGTTCTACAATGCCGAAGGCAAAGGAATGCCCTTCTACCAAGGAAAGAAAGATTTTGGCGACAAGTTCATCGAAGCGCCGACAACTTGGACGACTCAGACCACGAAGATTGCCAAGGAGGGCGACATCCTAATGTCCGTCCGCGCACCAGTGGGGCCAGTGAATTTCGCAACGGACGAGGTTTGCATTGGCCGAGGATTGGCCGCGATACGCAGCAGCGATGAGTTGAATCGTGATTTCTTGTTTTACCAACTCTGGCATCTGCAACCGGAGATCGCAGGCCGTGAAGGCGCGGTCTTCGCCTCAATCAACAAAGCCGAAATCGAAGCGTTGCCGCTCGCGTTTGCCCCACGCACCGAGCAACACCGCATCGTCGGCATCCTCGACGAAGCGTTCTCGGGCCTCGCCACAGCCAAAGCCAATGCCGAAAAGAACCTCCAAAACGCCCGCGCCCTCTTCGAAAGCCACCTCCATGTCGCACATACCGAAAAGGCCATGCTTGGAGATTTGGTGAATATCAAAACCGGAAAGCTCGATGCGAATGCCGCCGTTGAAGGTGGTAAGTTTCCTTTCTTCACTTGTTCAAGGGACATTTTCGCGATCGACACCTACGCCTTCGATTGCGAGGCAATCCTTTTAGCGGGCAACAACGCCGTCGGAGATTTCAATGTGAAGCACTACAAAGGCAAGTTTAATGCTTACCAGCGCACTTACGTCATCACGGTGAACGAGAAAAATCGGGTGCTCTACCGCTTTCTCTATTTTCAAATGCTCAAGAGCTTGAAGAAATTCAAAGCCCAGTCAGTTGGTGCCGGGACGAAGTTCCTGAAATTGGGAATGATCAAGGATTTGGAAATCGAGCTACCGAGTCTTACCGAACAGCAACGCATGGTTTCCACGATGGACTCTGTGCGGGAAGAAACCACCCGCCTCGCCGCCATCTACCAGCAAAAGCTCGCCGCGCTGGAGGCGTTGAAAAAATCCCTGCTCCACCAAGCCTTCAGCGGAGAACTTTAGGAGACACGCCATGAGCAAAGAAAAGAAACTCCAAATCCGCAACAGCACCGCCGAATTTCTCATCTTCACCCGGCAGGCGGGTGAGGACGGCATCGAAGTGCGCGTGGAAGGCGAGACGGTCTGGCTGACGCAGAAGTTGATCAGCGTGCTGTTCGACAAGGGTCGCAGTACGATCACGGAGCATCTGAAAAACATTTTCGCGACCGGTGAGCTTGAAGAAAAAGCAGTGTGTCGGGATTTCCGACATACTGCCGAGGACGGCAAGAATTACACGACCCGGTTCTACAATCTGGACGCCATCATCGCTGTCGGCTTCCGGGTGAACTCCACCCGCGCCACCCAGTTTCGGCAATGGGCCACGGGCGTGCTGCGGGATTATGCCATTCGCGGCTACGTGCTGGACAAGGAGCGGCTGAAGAATGGGGCGTTCCTGAGCAAGGAGTATTACGAAAACCTGCTGGCCGAGATTCGTGAAATCCGTTCCAGCGAGCGGAAGTTCTACCAGAAGATCACCGACATTTACGCGACGGCGATGGATTACAGCCCGGACGCGGAGACGACGCAGACGTTTTTCGCCACGGTTCAGAACAAGCTGCATTTTGCCATTCATGGCCGGACCGCCGCCGAATTGATCGTGGAGCGGGCGGACAGCAAGAAGGAGCGGATGGGCCTGACGACTTGGAAGAACGCGCCGCACGGGAAGATCATCAAGCCGGATGTGGTCGTGGCTAAAAACTATCTCACGGAAAAGGAGCTGAAGTCGTTGGACCGCTTCGTGACCATGTATCTGGATTACGCGGAGGATCAGGCGGAAAGGAAAATTCCCATGACGATGCAGGATTGGGCGGGCAAGTTGAACGCGTTCCTGAAGTTCAATGAGCGGGACATTCTCGATCATCCCGGCAAGGTGAGTCAGGCGGTGGCGAAGGCATTTGCGGAAAGTGAATTTGAGAAATACCGGATCGTGCAGGATCGGCTGTTCGAGTCGGACTTTGACCGTCACATCAAAAAAGCCCTGGAGGACGGCAAGGAGCAGCCATGAATGAACCCGCTACCGGAGCTATGCGCCATTCTGGGCCTGATTATTCCTTAAAACCAAACCCGGCAAGCCACCGCAACATTTCCAAATCCACTCATTTTCAATGAGTTTCTTCTTTAAACGCAAAATCGCATGAACGAAGCCGAGACCCGCGCAGAACACATCGATCCCGCACTCAACGCGGCAGGCTGCCCAGCGCATTGGGAGCCAGCCTGTTCATCGCCGTGATGATTTACCAATTCATGGGAGCCGTCGCCAACAAGGACGTGGCCGAAACCGCGAGGAGAGAGCAGGTTCCCGGTGAGTTTTCCATCACCGTCATCGCGCTCATCTACATTGCCTTTGCCCTCGGCGGCCACTTCACCGCCGTGCCTGAAGAGGAAAGGACCGGCCCAGCGTTCAACGATCGGTATGATCCTTGAGTAGGGCAGGGGACCAGCTACAGCAAAGTGTCTACGGTTTGTGTCTACGGCGGATTCTCCGCCCTCAACCATCAGTCATAACAGACTGATTCCAAATGGCTCCGGCGGTTGGGATCGAACCAACGACCTAGTGATTAACAGTCACCCGCTCTGCCGCTGAGCTACGCCGGAATTGCCTCCTTGCGGACGCGGG
>RPOS01000210.1 GCA_003820635.1 Verrucomicrobiaceae bacterium
AGGCTGCGGCGGTTTCGATGGGGATCCCGCCTGCTTTTTCCACGGCGCGGGCTTCGGATTCTTCGAAGACGCGGACGAGGACGGGGACGTTTTTCAGGGATTGGAGGACCTTGATGGCATCGCCCACGCGGCGCATGGAGCAGATGATCAGTTTCGCTTTGCCGGCTCCGGCGCGTTCGAGGAGGTGTTCGTCGGCGGCATCGCCACGCAGGACATTGATGCCGAGGCGGGCGAGTTCGCTACAGACGATGGCGTCGTCGTCGACGACGAGGATGTTTTCACTGGCTTTGCGGAGATGCTTCACGGTCCACATTCCGGCCTTGCCGCAGCCCAGGACGAGGATGTGGCCTTCGGGGGAGCCGGGCGCGTGGATTTTGCGGCGCAGCGGGTGGAAAGGGAGGAGGAAACGGGCGACGTTTTCGCGGCCGATGAAGGGCGTGAGGGTCATCGTGATGATGGTGGTGAGCGCGAGGATTTCGAATCCGGCGATGGAGACATGGCCGATGGCGAGGCCGCTGAGACCGAGGAGGAGGGAAAACTCGCTGGTTTGGGCGAGGAGTAGGCCGGTTTCGATGGAGGCACGGGTGTTCATGCCGCGCCACTCGGCGATGGCGGTGACGAGGGGTGGGGTGAAAACAATGACGATCAGGGAAAGCTGCACGGCGCTCCACCAGTGAGCGGCAGCCGGCACGCCGACCAGCACGCCGAGCGCGACGAAGAACAGGGCGAGGAAGAAATCCGTAAGAGAGGAGATCTGGCCGCGGACGAGTCCGCTGAGGGGGAAGGCGGAAAATACGAAGCCGCCGGCAAATGCGCCGACGATGAGCGGAAGGCGTAGCACCTGGGCGATGCCGAGAAAACAGAAGAGCGTGGCGACGAGCCAGAGGAGGAGGGATTCCTCGTCGGGTTTCATGCGGCGGATGAGGGCGGGGATGATGTGGCGTTGGGCGACCCATGCTGCGGCCCCAAGGAGGACGGTTTCCCCAAGGCCGAGGCTGATGTTGCCAAGGCCGGTATGGGTGTTTCCACTGGAAACGCGGGAGAGAACGACGATGACGGCAATGAGTGCCACGTCTTGCAGGAGAAGGACGCCGGTGAGCACGCGACCGAAGGGTTCGAACATCGCTTTGCGGACGCGGAGTTGGCGCAGCACGACGAGCGTGGAACTGGCGGCGAGGCCGAAGCCGAGGTAGCAGGACTCCAGCCATGGCAAGCCGACCAACCAATGTGAGGTGGCGATGCCGATAAGGGCGGAGGCACTGAATTGAATGGCGGCGACCCAGCCGACGGTGCGGGTGTGGCTGGAGAACCGGCGCGGGGCGAGTTCCACGCCGGAAGCGAAGACGAGGAAGAGCAAGCCGAACTCAAGCATGCGCATCGCGGCGTTGGCATGGTCGTCGCCGCCAGTGGTCGCGGCACCTGGTCCGACATCGGCGGGGAGCAGGCCGGAAAGGTTCAGCGCCATGCCCGAGGCGATGAGAACAGGGAGGGACGGAAGCTTGAGCCAGCGCGATAACACGTAGGCGCAGGAGGCGGCGAGCAGCAGGAGGGCGAAGAAATTCATGACGGGATCACCCCCATTTCCTTGAGTTTCCTGACTTGGGCTTTCAAACCATCGACCTTCGGAATCATCAGGTAGGCGGCACCGAGATCCAGCAAGCTATCCGCCACGGAGACATCGACGACGTGGACGGCGCAGGGCACCTTGGCGAGTTGGCAGCGGTGGGCGAGGATGTCGTTCACATGCTCGATGCTCAGGGCGGAAATCAGGAGCTTGGCGCGGTCGTAGCCGGCTTCTTCGAGCACCGTTAGATATTCCACGCTGCCGTGCAGGGTGCGGCAGGGCAGATCTTTGAGTTTCATGGGATCCGTATCGATGGCGATGACCGTTTCCCCGCGTTGGCAAAGACGCCGGACGATGTCGCGCCCGAGGGTGTTCATGCCGACGACGATGACGTGCTGCGAGAGGCGGAGGTGGTGGTCTGCGGATTTGGCTTGGTCGGCCATGCCGGTGGTGCGGAAGATCCGCCAACGGAGCAAGCCGAAGCGCTCGCAGAATGCGAACAGCCCGTGGTTGTAGAGAATCATGTAGGCGGAAACGGCGATGGTGGCCACACCGACGAGTGCGATGATGGAGAGGATTTCCGGTCCGATGAGCCCACTGGCCATGCCCAAGCCGGCGAAGATGAACGAGAACTCGCTGATCTGTGCGACGGTAACGCTTGTTAGAAACGAAGTGCGCGCCGTGTAGCCCATGCGGGTGATGATGAGGATGAAGATGAACGGATTTCCGATGAGGACGAAGAGGATGAGCACGAGGGTGGGCCACCAGTGGGTCGTCGCGCCGCTGGCGTCCATTTTCACGCCGAGGGAAACGAAGAACACGGCGATGAACAGATTCATCAGCGGGTGCACGCGGCGGCGGAGATCGTCGTTGTAAGGGAGCTGGGCGAGGCTGAGCCCGGCGAGGAAGGCCCCGATTTCGAGGGAGAGGTGAAACCAATGGGCGGCGAGCACGAGCAGGAAGCACCAGGTGAGAGCCCAGACGAGCAGCATGTCCGGCGAGCGCGCGGCCCAGTGGAACGGGCGGGGGAGGAGGTAGCGCGAGGCAAGCAGAGAGAGGACCAGAAGCAGCGACATGCCACCGAATGCCTTGGCGAGACCGAGGGTGATTTTGCCCGCATCCATGCTCTCGCCGCCTTGCAATCCGGCGAGGAAGGTGAGGATGAGGATAACGACGAGATCCTGGACAAGGAAAATGCCCACGGCGATGCGGCCGTAGAGGCTGTCGAGTTCGCCTTTTTCATCGAGGAGTTTTACCACCACGACCGTGCTGCTGAAGGTGAGTGCGGTGGCGAGGAAGAGCCCTTCCATCACCGAGAATCCGAGCAGCCAGCAGAGACCGTATCCACCGACAGCCGTGAAAATCACCTGACCCAGACCGGCGGCGATGGCGACCTTTCCCACGTCGCGGATTTTGTGGAAGCTGAGTTCGAGGCCGACGAGGAACAGGAGGAGGGCGATGCCGGTTTCCGAGATGAGTTCGAGGGCTCCGCTCATTTCCACCCACCCGAGCACAGGGCCGATGAGCACGCCGCAGAGCAAATAGACGACGATGGCAGGCATGCGGATCAATCGCCCGAGCATGACCAGCACTGCGGCCGAAACCACAATGATGCCAAAGCTTTGGGAAAACAGTTCGTCGATCATCTGCTCATAGGCAGGATGCGGCCTGATCGCTTGATCGCGCAATCAAAAGCCATGGCGCGGGCGATATTCGTCGTCGGCGATTTCATTTGGCGGTTCGTAGCCACATGGAAAATCATCTTCAGCGAGATTTCCCCCATCCTCCTTCGCCGATTCCGCCGCGGATGCGGTGCGGCAGCTCATGTCCATCTCACGCTGCAACGCCTCGAATTCACCACCATCATAAAATGCGGAAGAAAACACGGCTTCCGCTTTGCTTCAAGGCGCTATCCGGCCTATGTTGCATGTGCTGGAAACCCGCAGCGCACCAAGCGAATGAACGCTTTCGCCCAAGCCAACTGGCACGAACTTCCGTCAGAACAAGCCACCGGACTTCTCGACAGCATCCCGGCTAATGGCTTGCAGTAACTTCAACCCACACAAACCATGAAAACCAAAAAGTTAGATAAAGTTCATCCCGCCGTCGTCTGTGGAACCGACTTCACTCCCGCCGCCGGTCATGCGGCGGATACGGCGGCCGCCTTGGCACGGCGAATGAGCTGTCCGCTTGATTTGGTGCATGCCAGCGCGCTTCCTTCCTATTCGCCGACGCTTGCACAATTGAGCGCGGAGGCGGATCGATTGCGGCAACAGGGGGCGGATGTCCGCGAATCCATCGTGGAAGGCAATGCAGACGAAGAGCTGGTGAAACTGGCGAAGCCCAAGTCCTGCCGGATGGTGGTGGTTTCCTCACTCGGCAAGCGCGCGCCACAACGCTGGTTGCTTGGCAGCGTCTCCGAGCGCACTGCGGAACGGGCACTCGTGCCGACTCTGGTGGTG
>RPOS01000211.1 GCA_003820635.1 Verrucomicrobiaceae bacterium
AACGCTTCTCGCGCTGTCCTCCTGCGCCGGCTACCATCTCGGCGGCACCAAGCCGGCCGCGCTGGCCAACGTGAAAACCATCGCCGTGCCGATGTTTGCCAACACCACCCAGCACCCGCGCGCCTCGGTCCTGGCCACCTCTTCGGTCGCCAACGCCATGATCCAGGATGGCACCTACCGCATCGCCAATCGCGACCAGGCGGACGCCGTGCTTGAAGGAGAACTCAAGCGCATCGAATACCGCAGCATCCGCGGCTCCCGCTTCGATTCGCTCTACCCCGAAGAACTCGCCAACACCGTCACCCTCGAGTGGACCCTGCGCGATGCCCGGGATCCCACCAAAGTGCTCGCCGCCGGCTCCTCCCAAGGCACCAGCCAGCTCTTCGTCTCAGCCAACCTCCAGACGGCTCGCAACAACGCCCTGCCCGAGGCGCTCGACCGCGCCAGCGAAGCCCTGGTTTCCGCCCTCGCCAACGGCTATTGAGGCAGCGCCGCTTTGGCCTCCGGCGCTCGCGGTTCTTGCATGTCGCCCATTGGCCCGCCATGTTCACGGCCATGCGCGCGGCGGCCATGGTTTTCTCTCTGCTGGCGGGGTTGGTCCCGTTGGCAAAAGCCGTGCCCGCGCCCGGATCGGTGGCCATTCTCTACAACGCCGCCGTGCCGGAATCCCGCCAGCTCGCGGAGTTCTACCGCGATGCCCGCGGCATCCCGCCGGAAAACCTCATCGGCCTGCAAATGCCGGTCACGGCCGATGTTTCCCGTCAACAATACGAGGATACCATCGCCAAACCGCTGCGCGCGGAATTCGACCGCCGCGGCTGGTGGAAACGAGGCCGCGACCGCAACGGCGTGACCATGCCGGTGGTCAATGACATCCAGTTGCTGGTCACCCTGCGCGGCGTGCCCCTGCGCATCCGGCAAACGCCGAAACCGGCCGATCCCGCATCGCCGGCAAACGGAGCGGCACAACCCGCGCCAGCCCCGCCCAAGGATCCGATGGCCGGCCACGACGAGGCGGCGGTGGATTCCGAACTGGCGATGTTCGGCGTCGAGGGCGTGCCCACCGAGGGATTGCTGCAAAACAAGTATTACAAGGCGGGCCGGAAATTCAGCGAGGCCAGGCTGCCGTTTCTCGTTCTAACAGCCCGGATCGACGCGCCGTCACACGCCACCTGCCAGCGCATGATCCGTGATGCGGTGGAGACGGAAACATCCGGCCTGTGGGGCATGGCCTATGTGGACATCGCCAACAAATTCCCGCAAGGCGACCAGTGGCTGGAGGCCGTCGTCAAGAGCAACGCCGCCACCGGCATCCCGACGGTGGTGGACCGCTTCAACGAAACCCTGCCCAAGAACTACCCGCTGGAAAACACGGCGCTCTATTTCGGTTGGTATGACTGGAACGTGAGCGGCCCATTCCTCAACCCGCGCTTCAAGTTCCGCAAGGGCGCGGTGGCCGTGCACCTGCACTCGTTCAGCGCGGAGCAACTCGGCAATCCTCACAAAAACTGGAGCGCACCGCTGCTGGAGCGCGGTGCCGCGGTGACCGTGGGCAACGTCTTCGAACCCTACCTCCACCTCACCCATGATCTTGGCCTGCTCCACCAATACCTGCTGGAAGGCCACTCCTGGGTGGAGGCCTGCTGGATGGCCATGCCCGCCACCTCGTGGCAGGGCGTGGTGCTGGGCGATCCGCTCTATCAACCGTTCAAACACCTCGCCGGCACCGGCATCCGCAACAAGGAGGACCGGGAATTCCGCGCGCTGCGGGCCGCCACCCTGCAGTGGCCGGATTCGCCCGCCAAGCGCCGCGCCCAGATCGACCAGGCCGCCACGCGCATCAACAGCGGCGTGCTCGCCGAGGCCGTGGGCCTCGAACTCCTCGCACAGGGCCTCAGCGCCGAGGCCGTCGTGCGTTTCCGCCAGGCCAAGCAATTCCACATCCGCACCGAGGACAAGCTGCGCCAGGACTTCCACCTCATCGCCATGGACCGCGCCGCCGGACGCAAGGAACTGGCCATCCGCGGCCTGCGCGATGCCCAGGCCCGCTACGGCGCCATCCCCGAGGCCGAGTCACTCGCCGCATGGCTCAACATTCTCGATCCCCCGCCCCCGCCGCCTGCCGCCCCCGCCGTGAACAACGGCAAGCCCGATCCCGGACAAACACCCGCCGCGCGGAAATGACGACGCACATCCGTTCACCGAAATGACTTACGAGTTTTTGTTAGAATCCGTCTGGCACCCGCCCCTGCTGTTTGCAGAAACCGCGGCGGCCCCGCTGCCATCGGAGCTTGAGCTCCAGGCGCTGTGGTTCGCCGGAGCCTTTGGCAGGGATTTCCGCACGCCCTGCGGCAAGCCTGTCAGGATCGTCCAGTTCGGCGAGTGGAACCGCGGCGCGGGTCCGGATTTCATCCAGGCCGCCGTGGAGATCGGTGGAGAACTGCGCAGCGGCCCGCTGGAGCTGGACCCGGATTCGGCCGCCTGGGAGGCCCACGGCCACGCCACCAATCCCGCCTTCCGGGATGTGGTGCTGCACGTCGTTTTCCAAGCCAACACGCGCGGCAATTTCATCCGCACCTGCGACCACCGCGAGGTGCCGCAAGTGCTCATCACCGAAATTCAGCTCTCCGATGCGCTCAACCGCCCACAGCGCGAGGTGGCCATCGCCCATCCCGGCCGCTGCGTCCATCCGCTCAAAAATCTAACAACCGGCGCGGTTTCCAGCCTGCTGGACGAGGCCGCGGTTTACCGCGCCAACCTCAAGGCCGGACGCTGGTTGAAAACCGAGGATGTTCACGGGCGGGACGCCGCCTTGTTCCAGGCCACCGCCGAGACGCTCGGCTACCGCGGCAACGCGCTGGCCATGCGCCTGCTCGCCCAGCGCGCGCCGCTCGACCTGCTCAAGGCGGAAGGCCCCGCCGCAGAGGCCGTGCTTTTCGGCACCGCCGGCTTCCTCGCGCCGCAACTCCACGAGCAGGCCCCGCCCGACACCCGCGACTACCTGCGCGGCCTGTGGGACGCCTGGTGGAAAAGCCGCGCCCGCTTCGAGGCCACCGGCAGCCGCGCCATCCCATGGAAAACCCACGGCCAGCGCCCGGCCAACCACCCGCACCGCCGGGTGGGCGCACTGGCCGCGCTCGTCAAGGTCTGGCCGCAATACCGCCGCCTCGCGCTGGCAAAGCCGTTTTCCCACAAGCCGCTGGTCGATTTCCTCCACGCACTCGACCACCCGTTCTGGCCACACCGCCACACGCTCACCTCCGCCGCCACGCCCGGCCGGATCTCGCTCTTCGGCCGCAACCACGCGCTGGAACTCGTCGCCAACCACCTCGCGCCGCTCGCCATGCGCGAGGACCGCATGACGTTCCGATCCTATCAGAAACTGCGTAACTCCGCGCCCAACGACAAGGTCAAGCGCTGCGCCATCCGGCTCTTCGGCTCGCTCAAGGCCGCCACGCCGTGGACGCGCCGCGTCTGCCACCACCAGGCGCTGCTGCAGATCTATCAGGATTTCTGCCTCGAGGATTTCTCTGATTGCCACGACTGCCCCTTCCCCGAACAACTGCTGCAGTGGAAATGACCATCACCCTCAACGGCTCGCCTCATCCCATCGCCGGCGAAACCACCCTCGCGCTCCTGCTGGAAAAACTCGGCCTCGCCGGCAAGCCGGTCGTCGTCGAGCTCGACGGCCGGGCCGTCTTTCCCCGCAACCACCCGCACACCCTCATCCGGGACGGCGCGCGGGTGGAAATCGTCACCCTCGCCGCCGGCGGATGACACGTCCGCAAGCCGCATCATTTTCAAAGACGGGGAAATTTTTACCTTGCCACCAAGCGCCCGCGAATCCCATCGTCCGCCCGCGTCCGCAAGGAGGCAATTCCGGCGTAGCTCAGCGGCAGAGCGGGTGACTGTTAATCACTAGGTCGTTGGTTCGATCCCAACCGCCGGAGCCATTTGGAATCAGTCTGTTATGACTGAT
>RPOS01000212.1 GCA_003820635.1 Verrucomicrobiaceae bacterium
CCTGATCCCTGATCCCTGATCCCTGATCCCTGATCCCCGATCCCTGATCCCTGATCCCTGATCCCTGATCCCTGATCCCTGATCCCCGATCCCTGATCCCTGATCCCTGATCCCTGATCCCTGATCCCTGATCCCCGATCCCTGATCCCTGGCGGAGTTCAGGGTTCGAGGATGGTGAGATCAGGAAAGTTTTTGCGGAAGTCGTCGGGATTGCGGGTGATGAGGCCGCGGCGGTTGGCGGCATAGGCTCCGATGAGCAAGTCGGCAATGGGGCGCTTGGGGAGAGTGCCGTTGCGACGGCCGGCGATATGGTGGTGCCAGGCGCGGTGCGCGGCCTCGGTATCGGCCAAGGTCCAGCCGAGGTGGTGAAGAATGCCGGCTTGGGTGAGAAAGGAGTTTTGTTCGGCCAGATCGCCATCAAATGCGGGCGCGAGTTCGATCTGTGTGACCGGACAGACTGCGAGCCCCTCGGCAAGACGCGTTTCCAGCAGGCGTGCGGAGGGCAGGCCGAAGGCGGGGTCGTTTTCGAGGAGGTCGATGACGACGCAGGTATCGACGATCCAGGTCATTCGCCTTCGCGGAGGATGCGCATCCAGTCGGCAGTGCGGCGGGGCGGAGTTTCGCGGAGGCGGCGGGCATGGCCAAGCATGGCGAGAGGGCCAGGAGGCTTGTCGGCGGGCAGCGAGACGCGGATTTCGTGGGCGGAGACTTGCTCCCAGTGCAGGCTCTGCCCGGCACGCATTCCCATGGCCCTGCGGAGACTGGCAGGCACAGAAACCTGGCCGCGGGTGGTGAGGACGGAATCGTTCATACGAGGAAGGCTATCATGTGACTTTGTCATGTCAAGGATGGGCCCGACAGATACGGTGGATGGGGGCGGTGGGAAAGAGGAAATGAGGGGGTTGGGTGGGGGAATGAACATGAAACATGAAACATGAAACATTGAACGGAAGAGAGGGAAGAGGCGGGGGAATGTGGCGGAATTGTTGCGGAGGGGATGGTTTGGGAAGGGTTAAGGAAGAGGAACATCGAACGTCCAACATCGAACATTGAACATCGAAGTGGGGCTTCGCGCGGGGGGTTTTGCCAGGCCTGGGCGGGGCATTCTTTTTTCGACGTTCGATGTTGGACGTTCGGCGTTCGATGTTCGCGGCGCGTGGGGGCTTCGCGCGGGGGCTTTCGCTTCTCCGGGACTTTGAGACTTTGAGACTTCTTCGGGAAGAGAAGAGATTGAACCGCAAAGGCGCGAAGGCCGCAAAGGGGACGCAGAGGAAGAGAGGGTTTGGATTTTGAGCAGGAGGGAACGGAGGGGGTCAATTGGAGGGATCTTCAAGCGGTGCATTGGCTGGGATGCAGCTTGGAAACGGGCCAATAAGATGGGAAAGGATGGACCAAAGCGGTAGCGTTCCGGCGGTTCTTGGCATCCGGCTTTCACGGTTCATTGGCAAGCGGTCTCGGCGAGACCGCCCTACCTTTCTCGCCGGCGGTCACGGCGCGTGCACCCTGCCTTTACCCCATCAACAAGCGCAGCAAGACCGAGGTGTCCAAGCCTGCATGCACCTCATTCATTCCAGTTGCGGGTGATGTTTGCGCGGATGGTTCCCATGGTGTGGTCGTTGACCGAGGGATCGACCAGATGTCCAAGGGGTGCGCGGTGCTGGCGCCAGTCGACCTTGGGCAGCGAAGAACCCGGGGCGTCTTCCCGTTCGAGCCAACGGGAGAACAAGCGCACAGCCACTTCGCGCACGGTGCCGCCTTCACGTGCGGCCCGCGCTTTTACTTCGCGATAGAGATCATCGGGCAAATCAAGCGTTGCTTTCATGAACTACAGCAAACCATCTGCCTGTATGCTTGTAAAGCTGTGACCAGTGGGCGGTGGTAGAGAGCAAGGGTGGGAGAAGTGCCGAGTGAGAAGTGAGATCACAAGGGGCGTATGCGAATCCGCTCGGGGTCTGCGGTGATGATGGCGCCGGCAAGGAGTTCGTGCTGGTAGCAGGTGACGACGTGGTGGATGGCGCTGGCCATTTGTGCGGCTCTGAAACCGGTGAGCCGGACGATTCCGGAGTGCGGGAAGCCTTTTACAATGGCCAGCTCTCCGAAATCCTTGTCCAAGGTGATGAGAATCCGCTGTTCCGAGTGGGCGGCGGCGAGAATGGCAGAATCACCGGGATCCTGCGGCCATGCTCCCGACCAAACGACGTCGTGGCCGAGATGGATGAGGACGGGCAGAGTGCCTCCCCAGACGCAAGAATCGAGAAAGATGGCCGGCATCAGGAAGCCAAAGCGGTGGGAAAGAGTTCAATCCTTTCATGACGCGCCAGCCGGGAGGCATAGATGAGGCAGGCTTGGATGTCCTCGGGTTCCAGCCATGGGTATCCCTGAAGGATGGTTTCCGCGGAGTCGCCGGCGGCAAGCATGTCAAGAATGTGTTCCACGGCCAAACGCCGGCCCCGGATGATCGGCTTGCCTGCGAAGATTTCCGGATTGCAGGTGATTCGCTCGAGCAACTGGTGTTGGTTCATGGGGATGAACGTAGAAGGTAATGAGTGGAATGGCAAGGAAGGCGTTGGAAATGTGAGGGTGGGTGATTGGGGAGGAGAGGGAAAGTGGGGAGAAGTGCCGAGTGATCAGTGAGCTTCGCGCGAGGCTTTCGCTTCCAGGACTTTGAGACTTTCAGACTTCTTCGGGAAGAGGTCGGAAGGTCTTAAAGTCTGAAGGTCTTAAAGTCGAAGAGGAAGAGGGCTTAGCGCGGGGCATTCGCTTTTCCGGGACTTTGGGCCTTTGAGACTTTCGGACTTTTAGACTTCTTCGGGGAGAGGTCGGAAGGGCTGCGAATTGATCCCTAATCCCTAATGCGGGGTACAGACGTTCTTGATGGTCGTGGCGAGAGCCGCACGGAGCTATGGACCCGGACTTAGCGGGGAACTGAACGGCGGATCCAATACTCGGGGCGTCTGGCGGAATGAGCGATTGCCAAAACCCAAACGGTGTCGGCTTGGATGGTGTAGGCGACGTAATAAGGGAAGACCTTGAGATTGATACGACGATAGCCCAAAAAACGAAGCCGGGGTGTCTCGGGATGGCCGGCTATCCAGGCAAGGGTGGATTTGACCTCTTCTTTCAGACGGACGCCCAAGCCCAATTCCATGGATTGGTAGCGGGCAATGGCATCGGTGAGCTCAACCTCCGCCTCTTCCAAAATCCGAAGGTTCACGCCGGGTAGAGTTGATCGAGGCGAGCGAAGACATCCGCCATGGGACGGGAGCGGGCTGTGCCGTTTTGGACAGCCTGCAAGCGTGCGACGATTTCCTGTTCCCAAGCGGTTTCCACCTCCGGAGAGAAGTCCTGTTCCGGTTCCGAAGCGGTCATGAGAATACGGGCGAGTTTGAGCCGCTGCGCGGCAGGCAGTTCGAGGCAGTCTTTGGTGATTTCCGACATCAGTTTCATGAATGGAACCTTAATGTAGAAGAACAATGGAGGCAAGACGGAAGGTCGGAGAAGAGGGAGAGGCGGAAGAGGTCTGAAGGTCTGAAGGTCTGAAGGTCTGAAGGTCTGAATCTGAAGGTCTGAAGGTCTGAAGGTCTGAAAGTCGAAGAGGAAGAGGCCCCTGTCCCCTAGCCCCTGTCCCCTAGCCCCTAGCCCTTGTCCCCTGTCCCCTGTCCCCTGTCCCCTGTCCCCTGTCCCCTGTCCCCTGTGTCCCCTAGCCCCTAGCCCCTAGCCCCTAGCCCCTAGCCCCTA
>RPOS01000213.1 GCA_003820635.1 Verrucomicrobiaceae bacterium
CCATTCGGCAAACACCGCGCGGTCGTTCCGGGCGGCGGCCACTTCGTAAAATGGCTGCGTCCGCTGGGCGGCAGGCAGCAGGCGGCTTTGGCCTGTTAGAAAACCGGCGGTGAAGCGCCCCTCGATCAGCGCGTCGATCACCCCGTCGAGGAGCAGAGCCGGGCGGCGGTAGCCGAGTTCGATGGCTTTTTCGAAGGCTTCCAGAGCCAGCGCGTGCTGGTCGCTGCACGCGAAGGAAAGCGCCGGATCGCGGGTGCGCGCACCGGTCACCACGGAGGGAAATTCATCCCACAGAGGGCTGAGCCGCGCGGGCAGCCGGTTGTGCTGCATCAGCCCGAGGATCACGATGCCGCGGATGTTGCGGGCGCGGAAAATCGACTGCCAGCGGCCGAGCGGCATCTCCGGCTCGTGCAGCCAGAATTCATCAAGCTGGTAGCCGAGTTGCCGCGCGCGCTCGCGGCAGCCATGGACATAGCGCGGAATGGTCGGGTGGGCGGTGAATGCGTCCGCCGCCTCGTGGGCATTGATCATGGCCAGTGTGGCGTGGAAACCGGGCGAGCGGTTTTGCCGCAGCTGCGCCATCAGGTGGGCCACCGTGGGGTTCAGCCGATAGCCCATGGCTTGCGCCGTCTTGGCGATGCGACGCCGCGTTTCCTCCGAAACCCGCGGGCTCCCCCGCAAGGCCAGGCTCACGGTGTTTTTGGAAACGCCGGTTGCCTTTGCCACCTCCGCCATCGTCGGTTGGGTCATGGCTTGGTTTGGCTCAGTGCCGCCACCCGGTCCAGCCTGAAATATGACTGTCATACGAATTGAAACTTTCCGCGCTTCGCCGGCCTCTGCGAGAAGTCACGCGTCATGGCATACACGATCGGTCTGGACTACGGCACCAACTCCGCGCGCGCCCTGGTGGTGGATTGCTCAAACGGCCGGGAGATCGGCACCGCAGTGGTCGATTACCCATCGGGCCAGCAGGGAATCCTACTCAATCCCAGCGACCACCATCTCGCCCGGCAGAACCCGGCGGACTATCTTTTCGCTCTGGAAAAGGCCACCTTGCAGGCGCTTGAAGCTGCGGAAGCATCCGAGCCCGCATTTTCCAGAACGCAGGTCACCGGCATCGGCATGGATGGCACGGGATCCAGCCCGATTCCAGTGGATGCGCATAATGTGCCGCTCGCATTCGATCCCCGCTTTGCGGAAACCCCGAGCGCACAGTGCTGGCTTTGGAAGGACCACACCGGCATTCCCGAAGCCGCCGCCATCACCGCAACCGCCGCCAAACTCCGCCCGCAGTATCTCGCGAAAATCGGCGGCACCTATTCCTCCGAGTGGTTCTGGGCCAAAATTTGGCACTGCCTCAAGGTCGACCCCGCGGTCTTCGATGCGGCGTTTTCCTGGGTTGAGCTCTCGGATTTCATCCCGGCAGTGCTCGCGGGAGTCACCGATCCGCGCCGCATCATGCGCGGTGTCTGCATGGCCGGTCACAAGGCGCTCTATGCCGACGACTGGGGCGGCCTGCCCGACAAGGAGTTTCTAACAACCCTCGATCCGAAGCTCGCCGATCTGCGCGAGCGTCTCTACGACAAGGCACACGACGCCTCCGTTTCCGCCGGAAACCTCTGCCCGGAATGGGCGGCGAAACTCGGCCTGCCCGCCGGCATCCCGATCGCCATCGGCGAAATGGACGTCCACTACGGCGCCATCGGCTGCGGCGTGGACGAGGGCACGCTCGTCAAGGTGATCGGCACCTCCACCTGCGATTGCGCGGTGGTTTCCGCTGAAAAATCCGTGGCGGACATCCCCGGCATCTGCGGCATCGTGAAAGGTGCGATCCTTCCGGGATACTTCGGCATCGAAGCCGGCCAGTCCGCCGTGGGCGACATTTTCAAATGGTTTGTCGAGGGTGTTCTCGGCGATGCCGCGCTCCACGCATCGCTTACGGATGAAGCCGCCATCTTGAAACCCGGTCAGTCCGGATTGCTCGCGCTGGATTGGAACAACGGCAACCGCACCATTCTCGTCGATCAACTGCTCACCGGGCTGCTGTTAGGCCAGACGCTCTACACCACTAAAGGCGAGATCTACCGCGCGCTCATCGAGGCCACCGCCTTCGGAGCCCGTGCCATCGTGGACCGCATCCGCGAATACGGCGTGCCGGTCGAGCGCATCGTCTGCTCCGGCGGCATCGCCGAGAAAAACCCGCTGTTGATGCAGATCTACGCGGACGTGACTGGCTGCGAAATGCGGGTTTCGCGCTCATCGCAATCCTGCGCTCTCGGCTCCGCCATCGGTGCGGCCGTCGTCGCCGGGGTCCATCCGGATTTTAAGACCGCCCAGGCCGCCATGACCGGGCTGAAAGAGGTTTCGTACAAACCTATCCCGGAAAACCAGGCCATCTATCAGCGACTCTACACGCTCTACCGCGAGCTTCACGACGCCTTCGGCGGCGTTTCCAAATCCGCCGACCTCGGCCATGTCATGAAAGACCTGCTCGCCATCAAGTCCCGCCAATCCCGCTAACAAATCCATGTCCGACATCAACAAATTCAAGAACCTCGAAATCTGGTTCGTCACCGGTTCGCAACACCTCTACGGCCCCGAGGCACTCAAGAAGGTCGATGAGCATTCAAAAGCCGTCGTCAAAGCCCTCAACGCCGCCGGCACGCTGCCGCACAAGGTGGTTTTCAAACCGGTTCTCAAATCCTCCGCGGAAATCACCCAATTCGCCATCGATGCGAACTCGGAGAAAAACTGCATCGGCATCATCGCCTGGATGCACACGTTCTCGCCTGCGAAAATGTGGATCGAGGGCCTGCAAATCCTCCGCAAGCCGCTTGCAGACCTGCACACGCAGTTCAACCGGGACATCCCGTGGGACGCGATCGACATGGATTTCATGAACCTGAACCAGACCGCCCACGGCGGTCGCGAGTTCGGCCATATCGGCGCGCGCCTGCGTCTGCCGCGCAAGGTGGTCGTCGGCCATTGGCAGGATCCGGAAGTCCACGAGCGTCTTGCCGCCTGGGCGTGCGCCGCCCGCGGCTGGCATGTTTCCCGCAATCTCAAGCTCGCCCGCATCGGCGACAACATGCGCCACGTTTCCGTCACGGAAGGCGACAAGGTTTCCGCGCAAATCCGCTTTGGCTGGGAAGTGAACACCTTCGGCATCGGCGACCTTGTGGCGAAGATCAACGCGCAGCCCAAGGCGAAGATCGACAAGCTCTGCGCTCTTTATGAGGAGAAATACCGCGTCGCTCCCGAGTTGAAAAAAGGCGGCGCGCGCCACGAATCGCTGCGTGATTCGGCGGCCATCGAGCTCGGCCTGCGCGCCTTGTTAGAGGAAGGCGGCTTCACCGCGTTCACCACCACGTTTGAAGACCTGCACGGCATGAAGCAACTGCCCGGTCTCGCGGTGCAGCGCCTGATGGAAGATGGCTACGGCTTCGCCGGGGAAGGGGACTGGAAAACTGCCGCGCTCGTCCGCATCATGAAGGCCATGGCCCACGGCCTCGCGGGCGGCACCTCGTTCATGGAGGACTACACCTATCACCTCGATCCGAAGAACCCGCTCATCCTCGGCGCGCACATGCTGGAAATCTGCCCGTCGATCGCCTCGGAAGTTCCGAAGATCGAAATCCACCCGCTCGGCATCGGCGGCAAGGAAGATCCCTGCCGCATGGTCTTCGA
>RPOS01000214.1 GCA_003820635.1 Verrucomicrobiaceae bacterium
TCAAGCTTGTCGACGATGGCCTCCACCTCCACCATTTGCTCCTCGGTGAGCTCGATGGGCTGGTTGGGCACGCGCTGCAGGCCGGACTTGGTGGCGGAAATGCCGAGTGCCTCGACCGCCTGCGAGAGCTGCGCGAAGGCGGTGTAGTCGCCGATCACCGAGACCACGCCGTCGTCGACGTGCATTTCCTCCAGCCCGGAGTCGATGAGTTCCAGCTCGATTTCCTCGAGGTTTTTGCCCTCGGGCACGGGAAACTCGATGACCGTCTTGCGCGAGAACATGAAGTCGAGCGAGCCGGAGTTGAGGAGCTGGCCGCCGTTCTTGTTGAAGATGGTCTTGATGTTGGTGACCGAGCGGTTCGAGTTGTCCGTGGCGCACTCGATGAAGAACTGCGAGCCGTGCGGACCCTTGCCCTCGTAGCTCACCTCGGTGATCTCGGAGGCGTCCTTGCCGGCGGCGCGCTTGATGGCGGCCTCGATGTTTTCGCGCGAGAGGTTCTGCGCCTTGGCATTGGCGATGGCCACCCGCAGCGGCGCGTTGGTCTCGGGGTCCGGCCCGCCGTTTTTCGCGGCGAGCGTGATGGACTTGGCGAGCTTCGGAAACACTTTGGACATCGTGGCCCAACGCGATTCCTTGGCACGGCGGCGGCATTCAAAGGCTCTTCCCATGATTCAGTGGATGTTTGTTGTTGCGGGCGGATCCAGCGGCGGCAGCGTGGCGGCCTTTACCTTGTCGCTTTGTTTCTTGCGGAAAGCGGCGAGTTTTTCCGCCATCTGTGGGTCTTCATTGGCGAGCATGGCCACGGCGAAAAGCGCGGCGTTCACCGCGCCGGCCTTGCCGATGGCGAAGGTGGCCACCGGAATGCCGCCGGGCATCTGGACCATGGCGAGCAGCGCATCGAGACCCTTGAGCGAAGTTGAATCAATCGGCACGGCAAGCACCGGAACGTCCGTGATGGCGGCGGTGACCCCGGCGAGGTGCGCGGCCGCTCCGGCTCCGGCGATGATCGCCTTGAGCCCGTTCTGACGGGCCGGGCCGGCGAATGCCTGGAGCTTGTCGAGCGAGCGGTGGGCGCTGGCCACTTCCGCCTGCCACGGGATGCCGAAATCGCGCAGCGTGCTTGCCGCGTGCTGCATGACCGACCAGTCCGAAGCACTGCCCATGACGATGCCGACTTGTGCGGTGTTCTCCATGCGCCGGACCTTAGCGGCCGCTCCATGTGAGTCAATAGCCGCCGCCCGCATCATCTATCAGCCGATGCCGCAGACGAGGATGTCCACCGTTTCCCGGATCCAGCCCTCCCGGTCCAGCCCCGACAAGCCTGAGCTGCGCCGCAGCAGGCCGCCCATCAGCGTGGAGGTGAAAACCTCGGCAAATGCCATGGTATCGAGCGATTCACGGACGAGCCCGTCCTTTTTCCGCAAATCCAGATAGCTTGCGATGCTGCGGTGAAACGGCTCCAGCACGTCGCCGATGAGCTCCTTCACCAGCGTCGGCCGCCGCCGCCCTTCGCCGATCAAAGCGCGCGCCATGCCTTCGCAGCGCTCGAGTGATTCGCTGTAAACCCGTGCGAACCGCGCCAGATCCTCGCGCGGATTCCCGCTGAAGTCCCCCTGGCACTCGCAGAATGCCAGAAACTGCTCCGAAGTTTCCTGCACCACGGCGGCCAGCAGTTTTTGCTTCGACTCAAAATGCCGGAACAACGTCACCTCATTGCAGCCCGCACGCTCGGCAATGCCCCGCGTGGTGGCCGCCTCGATCCCCTTCTCGCCAAATTCCGCCCGCGCCGCATCCAGCAGCCGCCGGTGCGTGCCAGGCTGCTCGGACAGGTTTTTTTTCGATCGTGCGGTGCTCACGGCCGGGAGATTTTGCAAGTAATCGCTTGCACGCAAGAAAAATCCCGCTTCAATCCCTTCGCCCATGCCGAGCCGTCCCCGCACCCGCCGTTTGTTGATCTGCGTTCCGCTGTTAGCAGTGGCGGCCTGCGCGCCGATGGGGCCGGATCACGAGGTGCCGGAAATGAAGCTGCCGGCTTCGTTTTCCTCCGGCGGCGTGGACTGGAAGCGCCATTCGCCCGACACGCTGCCCGCGCCTCAAGCGTGGTGGAAATTGTTCCGTGAACCGGCACTCACCTCGCTCGTCGAGCGCTCGCTGGCCGCAAACCAGGAAATCACCGCCTCCGCCGCGCGGTTGCGCCAAGCCCGCGCCTTGAGCGATGCCGCGCGCTCGCGCTTTTTCCCAGCGGTGGACATCGGCATCACAGCCGAGCGCTCGAAATTCCGCTACCGCGGCCCCGGCGGCGGCTCCAGCACGCTCGAGAGCTTCACCGTGCCGGTGGATTTCCGCTACGAGATCGACATGTGGGGAAAAGTCCGCCGCCAGGTGGAAAGCGCCACCGCCTCGGAAACCGCCGCACAGGAAATGCTCAACGCGCTGCGCCTCAGCGTGGCCGGCGAAGTGGCGCAGACCTACTGGGCGCTGCGGGCCGTGGATGCCAACCGCGCCGTGCTCGACCGCACCTTGCAAATCCGCCGCAAGGCCCTCGACCTGCTCACCAAGCGCCGTGACGCCGGCAGCATCAGCGGGCTCGACCTCGCCCGCGCCGAGACCGAAGTCGCCTCCGCCGAGGCCGACCGCATCCAGCTCGACCAGACGCGCGTGGAGCTCGTCAACGCGCTCGCCGTTCTAACAGGATCCGCCGCCACCGGTTCTTCCGTGGCGGAGAAAACCGAGCTGCCACAGCCGCCGTCCGTGCCCGTTTCCGTGCCGTCCGAGCTGCTCCGCCAGCGGCCGGACATCCGCGCCGCCGAGCGCAACGTCGCCGCCGCCAATGCCGAGATCGGCGTGGCAACCGCAGCGTTTTATCCCTCGTTCGTGATCGATGCCTCCAGCGGCTTCGATACGGCCATCGCCAGAAATCTCTTCGACTCCACCGCCCTTGTCTGGTCGCTGGGAGCCAGCGCCATGACGCCACTCAGCAGCCAGAAATTCCTCCGCGCCCAGCGCCGCGGTGCCATCGCCGCGCACGAGGCGGCCAGCGCGGATTACCGCCAGACGGTGCTGGAGTCGATCCGTGAGGTGGAAAACGCGCTGCAGGGCACGGCCATCCTCGCACGGCGTCAGGCCGCCCAGGACCAGGCGCTCGCCGCCGCCCGCAAGACCTTCGATCTCTCCGTGAAACGCTTCGACCAGGGCCTCGTCAGTTTCCTCGACGTGGTGGATGCCGAGCGCACCCGCCTCGATGCCGAGCGCGCCGCCAACGCCATCCGCGCCGAACGCCTCGCCGTCACCGTTTCCCTCATCAAGGCACTCGGCGGAGAGTGGTAGGCAAGACCCAAGACCCAAGACCCAAGACCCAAGACTTCAAGACACAAGACGCAAGATGAAGAAACTTATCATGACCAGAATCCTCCTGCTGCCTGCTTTGCATTCTTGCGTGTTATGTCTGCTTCTTTCCGCCTGCGGAAAAAAAGACATCGCAGGTCCGGCTGGTGCTCCCAATCCGATGGACCGCGAGCAACCGGTGGAAGTGATGGAAATCACCGTGATGAACCTGCGGGAAACCGTCGGCCTCGTCGGCAGCATCGCCGCCAATGAAAGCGCCGAGA
>RPOS01000215.1 GCA_003820635.1 Verrucomicrobiaceae bacterium
ACCACCCGCGAAATGCAGTGGTAAATCGCCGGCTTGCCCGCCGAATCCTTCCAAGGCGCCAACCACCGCTTGCTGCTCACGCCCCCCTTCTACACCCGCCAATCCCCATGGCAAGAGGATTCTCTACTTTTTGTCTGGGATATTGTAGGATCTGCGGATCATCCCTGCTGGGATTTTCCGACCGCGTGGCGGGGGAGTGCGGGAGCTGGCGGGGGAGGTGCCGCTTTAGCGCTTTAGTGAAAGAGTTGGAGCGAGACGCTCCTTGGACGGCCTGCGGCGAGACGCCACAGCCACAGCAGGGGGAGGTGCTGCCAGGGAATCCGCGGCAAGTCCGGACAAACTACCGTTGCTCCGATCAAGGCCTGGCGGGGTTCGCCTGCCGGACCTCCACGGCCCCTGACAGCGGCGAGAGACAAACCCGCGCCACCGCATTGCGCAATGCCTATTTTACCAGATGCGAGGCAGGCGTGGCAGGGCTTTATCCGACCAAGAACCTTCCGGCCATCAAGCGGCAGTGGTATCGCACGGACATTCTGGACTACGGGCATCCCGGTAACCGCGCAAGGTCTTGAAGACGGCGCGGTGACAAGGCACAGGCAGCGGTAGCGCGGGTTCATCCGCCGGCGAAGCCCGCCAT
Source organism: Verrucomicrobiaceae bacterium (assembly GCA_003820635.1). The sequence continues at coordinate 638 of RPOS01000215.1, forward strand.
GATCCTCCTCACCGCGGTGGCGGCGGGCAGTGTTTGACCGGCGACTTTCTTCTCGATCTCCGGCAGCAGCGAGCGCACGCGTTCGTTGCGGAAGAAGCGGTGGCGGAGTTCCTCCTCGATCATGGCGTGCATCCACTCGATGGACTGGTGCTTGCGGCGTTTTTCCAGCGCGCCGGACTCGCGGGTGGCCACCGCGAATTTTTCAACAACCTGCCACAGCCCGGCCAGGGTTTCCGGGATCAATGCGGAGCAGGTGATGCAGCGGGTTTTCCAGCCGGGCGTGGCGGGCTGGAGGAAATTGAGCACGCGGCTGTATTCGGTACAGGCCAGCTTGGCGCGAGGGATGTTGTCGCCGTCCGCCTTGTTCACTGCTAACAGATCGGCGATTTCGATGACGCCCTTCTTCATGCCCTGGAGTTCGTCGCCCGCGCCGGCAATCATGATCAGTAGGAAGAAATCCACCATCGAGCGCACGGTGACTTCGTTTTGGCCGACGCCGACGGTCTCCACGAGGATGATATCATATCCGGCGGCTTCGCAGAGCAGCATGGTCTCGCGGCTTTTGCGGCCGACACCGCCAAGCGAGCCGCCGGAGGGCGACGGGCGGATGTAGGCTCCCGGCTCGCGCACGAGGTGCTGCATGCGGGTCTTGTCGCCGAGGATGCTGCCGCCGGTGACGCTGCTGCTGGGGTCCACGGCGAGCACGGCGACGTGGTGGCCTTGTGCGCAGAGTTGGCAGCCGAGTGACTCGATGAGCGTGCTTTTTCCCGCGCCGGGCACGCCGGTGATGCCGACGCGGATGGAGCGGCCGGTTTGCGGCAGCAGGCGGGTGAGGAGCTCCTGCGCCAGCGCTTCATGTGCGGGATGATTGCTCTCCACCAGCGTGATGGCGCGCGAGAGGATGGCGGTGTCTCCCGCCAGCACGCCGCGCTCGTAATCATCGAGCGTGAGCTTGCGGCGCTTGGCGGGTTTGCGCAGCGGCATGTCCGGCGGCGGTGTGATCACGCCGGGCATCAGCCGGCAGGCGAAGCGCGGGTCGTCCTCCATGCCCTCGGGCACCCAGTCCGGCGCGGATGAATGATGCGGTTGATCCATAATGAAAAAAACGGGTTCAGCGGTGACTGGCGAGATGATCCATCGCATCGGTTGCACGATGGATGGCGAGCGAGAAATGTCCTTCTTGCGGATCGACGGTTAGAACCGCGCCCGCGACTTGGGAAACGAACCGCTGCGCCATGGCGGCGGAAATGTGGCGGTCCTGGCCGCCGTGCCAGTAGTGGATGGGATGGCGGATTTCCTCCAGCGGGATTTCCCAGTCATGCAGATAGATTTCCCCGTCATCCATCACGCAGCGCCCGCCCTGCCGCACGCCTTCGTTGAAGCTTTCGGCAAATATCATGCGGGTATCCGGGTTTTCCAACATGATCCTGCGGTCCGGCTCCGGCAGCATGCGCAGGATCCATGAGACAGGCGGCCGTTCGGGCGGGCCGGTGGAGTGGCGGGTGGCCGTGCGTAAGAATGGCGAGAACCAGCTTCTGGGCAGATTGAGCAATGGAATGATGATGCGATACGCCGGATGAAGCCCCTTGCGGTCGGCATTCCACAACGGCACCGCGCCGCAAAGCACGGCGGATGCCGTCACCCGCTCCGGCAGCACGGCCGCGCAGGCCAGCACGTATGGCCCGCCGCCGGAAACTCCGAGCTGCGCGAAGCGCCCGATCCCCTGCGCATCCGCAAACGCCGCCACCAGTGCCGGCCAAGACTTCAACGTGCGCCCCGGCTCGTGCGTCGAGTGGCCCATGCCGGGGCGGTCGAGCGCCAGCACGCGCAGGCCGCGCTCGCGGGCGAGGTGGTGCAGCAGCCGCGCCTGCAAGCGCGAGCTCGGCCAGCCATGATAGTAGAACATCGGCCGCCCGGCGGGATCGCCGTATTCATTCCACGCCAAGAGCCGGCCGTCGCCCGTTTCCCAGAAACGCGGCGCTTCCGGCGGCGGCAGGTTGCGCAGAAAGCCCAGCGTGTCCGTTTCGTTGCTCACGCCGGGGAGTCTGCCTCATTCTGCCGCGCGATGGAAATCCTGAATGAGCCTTTCCCGGGAAATGCTTGCCCTGCCCGGACGGCGCGGATACACGCGCCTCAGCCTTAGAGCACATTTCCGAAACCCACTCCCACTGCCATGCTCTTTACCTGCCCACACTGCCAGACCAGCCTCGACGTCGCCCCCGAGCATGCTGGCCAAACCGTCCAATGCCCGGCCTGCAACGGCAAACTCAAAATCCCCGCAGGTTTCGCGGATTCAGCCGCCAACCAGCACCCGGAGCGCAAGGGCTGGGAGGAAAAGGACCACGCGAACGTCAACTTCGTCAAAAGCCTCGCCATCGGCACCGGCATCACCATCGGCTTCATGTTGCTGATGGTGCCCTTCCGCAGCGGCATCGGCGCCCTGTTCCTCAACCGCGGCTGGGTCAACTACGCGGAAACCTTCCTATTCTGCTGGGGCATGACCATCCTGGTGATGAAATGGCGCATGATCCAGCACCAGCAGCGCGCCACCATGATCGAGCTGTTTCCCGCCAGACTCGGGCGCGAGATCAACTCGGACACCGTCGGCGCCTTCATCGACAACATCTACCACGTTCCCATCACGCTTCGCGACAGCCTGATCGTCAACCGCATCCGCAAGGCACTCGAGCTGTTCGAATCCCGCCCGGACAATTCCGAAATCGCCACCTTCCTGAGCACCCAGTCCGACATCGATGCAAACCGCTCCTCAGGCTCCTACTCACTGCTCAAAGTGTTCCTCTGGGCCATCCCCATCCTCGGCTTCATCGGCACCGTGCTCGGCCTTTCCGTGGCCGTCGGCTCACTGGCCATGGGCGATACCGGCAACCCTGACGCCCTCAAGTC
>RPOS01000216.1 GCA_003820635.1 Verrucomicrobiaceae bacterium
AGAGATCGATCTTGCGCCCGGAGGTCTGGAGCGGATGTCGATGCAGGATGACGATCTGCCGCTTGGTTTTACGCGCCAGTTTCTTGAGTCGCTGGCAAAAATTCCAATTCCTCTCCGGCAAACCAATCGTGGCTGAAACCGCCGATGCCGTGGAATGCGGCGGCCTCGACGAATATGAACGAACCTGCCATGAGTTTCCGCGCGCGGCTGACCAGGTTCCACAGTGCGGTGACCATGCGCGCCATTCATTTCGAAGCACGAAGCGTGAGTTCGTAAAGGGAGATCCGCTTTAGCTGCGGCAAACAGAAACAAGTATGTGTCTGTGGCGGCGGGTTCCTAGCGCAAGCGCCGGGAGGCAACGAGATGATTATCCTGACTATCGTCAGGACCTGAATGTAAGGCCACCGTGGGTTGCGGGTGGAAAATGACATGGGTTTGATTTCCTGCTCGGAACAACTCCGTATTTCTTGCTTTTTGAGTTGGCAAGCACAAGAGACTGGCTACATTTCACACAAAGGAATCGCCGGAGTGAATGCCGGCATATAGCCGTGAAACAAGATTCCATCAGGGCGAGTCATCGCTTGTGTGTAAGAACCGCCGGTTTGTCCGGCCTGCGGTGGTCAGCCATTGGTGCTCTGGTGTGCGACGCAGCAGAAGGAGTCGATCCACGCATGCTGCTTAGTCCGTGTTTTTTTGGTTCCAAACCCAACCTGATGCCATGATCCGCCAACCGCGCAGCAACCGAAGGAAACGCGTCGGGGAATTCCTCGAACGTGCCGATGGCGACAAGCGTTTCAAGATTCTCGAAACCCACATCAAGCGTCATCAATACCGCGCCGATGCGCTCATTGAAGTGCTGCACAAGGCGCAGGAACTCTTCGGTTATCTGGAGGACGATCTGCTGTTGTTTGTCGCCAACCGCCTGAAACTCCCGCCCAGCCGGGTGTATGGTGTGGCCACTTTCTATCATTTTTTCACCCTCAAGCCGAAGGGCCGCCACTCGTGCGTGGTGTGCCTCGGCACCGCGTGTTATGTCAAAGGCGCGGCGCATGTCCTCTCCGCAGTCGAGAAATCAGCCGGCATCCGCGCGGGGGAAACGACGCCCGATGAGAACCTCTCGCTGGTCACCGCTCGCTGCATCGGCGCCTGTGGTCTCGCTCCGGCCGTCGTTTATGACGGCAAGGTCACCGGTCGCCAAACACCCGAGTCGGCTCTCGAACAAGTGAAAGGATGGATCCGCCATGTTGTTGCCTGACCTTGAAGCGATTGCCAAACGGGAAATCTCATCCCGCAAGAAAGTGACTATCCGTTGCTGCATGGCCGCCGGCTGCTTGTCGTCGCAGAGTGGCGAAGTGAAAGCGGCCTTGGAAAAAGCCGTCCAGGACGCAGGCCTGGCCGGCGAGGTTGAAGTGCGCGGCGTCGGCTGCATGCGCCTTTGCTGCCAGGGGCCGCTGGTGGCGGTGGACCCGCACGACGCGCTGTTTGAAAAAGTGGCTCCACTTGAAGCCGCATCGATCATCAGCGCGCTGGACGGTGGCGAATCCAAGGCCCGCCGGGGCGACCCGCACCATGCGTTTTTCAAAAACCAATTCTCCATCGTGCTGTCCAACAGCGGAGTCATCGATCCCGAGCGCATCGAGTCCTACATCGCCGCCGATGGATATCTCGCCCTCCATCACGCCCTGCGTGAAATGACTGCCAAAGAGGTGCTCGATGCCATCCAGGCCAGCGGTCTGCGCGGCCGCGGCGGCGGCGGCTATCCCACCGGCTTGAAATGGACCACCGTGGCCAAGGCGGCGGGTGAAAAGAAATATGTCATCTGCAATGCCGATGAAGGCGATCCCGGTGCGTTCATGGACCGCAGTGTGCTCGAGAGCGATCCCCACCGCGTGCTTGAGGGCATGGCCATCGCGGCCTATGCCGTGGGTGCCGACCAGGGGTTCATCTATGTCCGCGCGGAGTATCCGCTCGCCATCGAGCGCCTGCAGAATGCCATCCGCGAGGCGAAACGCTTCGGCCTGCTGGGCAGCGGCATTTTTGACAGCCCGTTCCATTTCTCCGTCGATCTGCGCATCGGCGCGGGTGCCTTCGTTTGCGGTGAGGAAACCGCGCTGATGGCATCCATCGAAGGCAAGCGCGGCACACCGCGCCCGCGCCCGCCCTATCCGGCGGAGAGCGGGTTGTGGGGTTGTCCCACGTTGATCAACAACGTCGAGACCTTTGCCAACGTGGCGCCCATCATCCAGAACGGTGCCGAGTGGTTCGCCAACATTGGCACCGGAAAAAGCAAGGGCACCAAGGTTTTCGCGCTCGCCGGGAAAATCACCAACACCGGCCTGATCGAAGTCCCGATGGGCACGCGCTTGCGCATCATCGTGGAGGAAATGGGTGGCGGCGCGCCGGATGGAAACTCGGTCAAGGCCGTGCAAACCGGCGGTCCGTCCGGTGGCTGCATCCCGGCAGAACATCTCGACACGCCGGTCGATTACGAATCCCTTACCCATCTCGGTTCCATCATGGGCTCGGGTGGCATGATCGTCATGGATCAGGATACCGACATGGTCGATGTGGCGCGTTTCTTCATGGAGTTCTGCATGGATGAATCCTGCGGCAAGTGCGTGCCCTGCCGCGCCGGCACCGTACAGATGTATCATCTTCTCGACAAGATCATCCAGCGCAAGGCCAGCCAACGCGACCTCGCCCAACTCGAGGAACTCTGCGATCTTGTCAAGAACACCAGCCTCTGCGGCCTCGGCATGACCGCACCCAACCCGGTTCTCAGCACCCTTCGCTATTTCCGCAAGGAATACGAGGATCGTCTGAAACAGGAATGAACATCCGAACCCCAGTTTTGCCATGTCTGTCCTGACACTCACCATTGATGACAAGGCGGTCAGCGTTGAAAGCAGCGCGAGCATTCTTGATGCCGCCAAGGAAGCCGGTGTGGAAATCCCCACCTTGTGCCACATGGAGGGTCTTGATGACGTGGGGGCCTGCCGCCTGTGTCTCGTGGAGGTTGTCGGCAACCCGAAACTGCTGCCCGCCTGCACCACCCGGGTGGCCGAGGGCATGCAGGTGAATACCGATACCTCCAAGCTCCGCGCCTACCGGCGGATGATTCTCGAACTGCTCTTCGCGGAGCGAAATCATGTCTGCTCGGTCTGTGTCGCCAACGGTCATTGCGAGTTGCAAACGCTTGCCTACGACCAGGGCATGGACCACGTCCGCTACCAATACCGCTATCCGAAATGGGGCGTCGATGCCACGCACCCGTTGTTCGGCATGGACCACAACCGCTGCATCCTCTGCACCCGCTGCGTCCGCGTCTGCTGGCACGTCGAGGGTGCCGGCACCAGGAACGTCTCGGGCCGCGGCCCGCGATCTCATATCATCACCGACCTCAATCAGGATTGGGGCGAATCCGAAACCTGCACGCTCTGTGGCAAGTGCGTGCAATCCTGCCCGACCGGCGCGCTCTTCCACCGCGG
>RPOS01000217.1 GCA_003820635.1 Verrucomicrobiaceae bacterium
CAAACTCAGGTGTTGCTTGTCCCAATGTTGGATTCGCAAAAAAACGGGCCAACTCCCGGTAGGCATACGCCCCGTAAAAGTCATCCGCGTTGATCGCCGCAAACGGCGCTTTCACTTTCTCACGGGCGCACCAGATCGCATGTCCAGTCCCTAACGGCTTGCTGCGCGTCGCAGGCACCGCATGTCCGGCCGGCACATCATCCATCGACTGGAACACATAATCCACATCCACCCGCTGCTCGTAACGCCGGCCGATACGTTCGCGAAACTCCTGCTCGAAATCCCGGCGGATGACAAAAACCACCCGCTCAAACCCGGCGCGTATCGCATCGAATACCGAGTAGTCGAGAAGCGTTTCCCCGGAAGGACCGACAATTTCAAGTTGCTTGAGACCGCCGTAGCGGCTGCCCATTCCGGCGGCAAGGATCAGAAGTTCGGGTGCCATGCAAAGATCCAAATACGGTTACCTTGATTCATGCAACACTATTTTTTGTTGCATTTAAAATAGAACCACGCGTTCAACCCCGCCGCACCGAACGTGCGAGGCAAGCGCCTCAACGCTTCACCAATAGCAGGTGCTCACAGGCCATCACGCATTCGTCACGCTGGTTGAGCACTTCGAGTTTCTCCACGACGATGCCGTAGTCCGGGCGCTTGTGGTCGCGCTTTTCCGCAATGGTGACTTTCGTCCGGATCGTGTCTCCAATGAACACGGGCTTGGGAAAACGCAGCCTCTCGTAGCCATAGGTCATCGCCAGCGGATTGATTTCCCCCGCCGTCTGGCCGACGCCGATGGTGAAGATGAGCGTGCCGTGCGCGATCCGTTGCTTGAACGGCTGGTTCGCACACCACTCCGCGTCCATGTGGTGGGGATAGAAATCCCCGCTCTGACCGGCGTGCAACACGATGTCGGTTTCGGTGATGGTCCGCCCGCCGCTGGTGCGATTGGCGCCGATTTCAAACTCTTCAAACGGGATTTCCTTCATGATTCGATTCCTAGGGATTGATGGATGCTTTTGCCCGCCGATTTCAACGCGGCGAGTATGATGGCTGGTTTTTTCGCACCTTTCCGGCTTCGCAACCAGGATACCGCCAGCGCGGCATGGACCGCGGCATCAGGAGATCCGATGCGCAACGCCACGTCGTCCACGCCTTCGATCGTCTCATCGCGAGCGGAGACGGATTCGAGTCCGGGTGCCAACAACAAGCGCCCGGAGGCGGTGTTTTTCGGTTCAAAGCGGCTGCCCACCTCGATGGTCAGGCGGATACTTTCCGGGCTGTCCTCGCGGGCAATCACCAGCAACTTCCCGCGTTCGATGACGCTCAGGTGGCAGCTCTCGCCCAGCTCGGCGGTCACCAGCCGCATCGGTTCGCGGGCCACATCGAGCAGCGTCTTGAGCGGCGAGTGGGCGTGCGCGAGTTCGAACAGACGCAGGGTGGGCATGTATTTTCCCGAAACCACATCGCGCCGCAGATAGAAACGCCGTTCGAGACAGACCAACATGCGGAAAATCTCCGCGCTGCCCCGGTTCAGGTCACGGGCGAGCTCGGCCAGCGAGAGCGGCGAGGGCGAGGCCGCCAAGGCCTCCAGAATATCCAATCCCTTCTCAAGGGCCGGGACGGAATAGCTCGGTGATTTGGCGCTCATAGGTTTTTTTCTACCCGACGGACAATGCGCTTGACGTTCGCATATGAAACACCATTTTGCCAATGAAATTCTTTGTGACACATGAAAACCATCTTTCCACCGCTCACCGCAACAGCGCCACGGCTTCCGGCGACCCCGTTTCCGATTCTCATCATTGGCACGGGCGGCATTGTCAAAGACGCCCATCTGCCGGCCTACCGCATCGCCGGATTTCCCGTATGGGGCATCTACAACCGCACACGCCCGCGTGCTGATGCGCTGGCCGCCGAATATGGCATCGCCAATGTCTTCGATGATCTTGATGCCGCCATCGCCGCCGCGCCGGAGAACGTGATATTCGATCTCGCACTGCCCGCATCGCTGTTTGCGGAAACCCTCCGCCGCCTGCCCCGCGGCTCTCATGTGCTGATCCAAAAACCCATGGGTGAGAATCTGGAGCAGGCCCGCGAGGTGCTGGAAGTCTGTGGCGAGCTTGGGTTGCACGCGGCCATCAACTGCCAACTCCGTTTCGCGCCCTTTGTCACCGCAGCGCGAAACATCATCGCCCAAGGGATGATCGGCGATATCATCGACATGGAGATGCGCCTCACCACCATGACTCCATGGGAGCTATTCCCCTTTCTCAACGGCCTGCCGCGGGTGGAGATTGTCTATCACAGCGTGCATTACATCGACCTCATGCGCTCGTTTCTCGGTGACCCGCGAAGCATCCACGCCCGCACCGTGTCCCATCCGCAGCACCCGCAGCTCGCCTCGGTGAGCAGTTCCATCATCCTCGATTATCCTGATCCCGTCCGTGCCACCATCACCACCAACCACCTCCACCGCTTCGGGCCGAAACATCAGGAAAGCTACCTGAAATGGGAAGGCACCAAAGGCGCGATCAAGGCGCGGGTGGGGCTGCTGATGAACTACCCGCACGGTGTGGGAGACCTGTTTGAATACTGCCTGCTGGATGATGCCGGCAACCCCGGGGAGTGGCAAAGCCTCACTCTGGAAGGTTCATGGTTTCCCGAAGCGTTCATCGGCTCGATGGCCCAGGTCCAGTGCCACAAGGAAGGTTCGCTTGCTCACATGCTCACCGATGTGTCGGATGTCATCCACACCATGGAAGCGGTGGAAGCCGCCTACGCCTCGTCCGCCCGTGGCGGGGTGAAACCCACCGAATTTTCATTGCCCTCATGACCACCCTCAAAGGAATAGCCTGGAACCACACGCGCGGTTTCGTGTCCGTCGTTGCCTGCGCACAACGCTTTGAAGAACTCCATCCGGACGTCACAATCGTCTGGGAGAAGCGCTCGCTGCAAGCCTTTGCCGACGCGTCATTGGCGGAGCTCTCGGCAGCCTACGACCTGATCGTCATGGACCACCCGCACACCGCGCTCGCGGCGACCGATGGGCTGCTTCTCCCCTACGAGGATTGGCTGTCAGCGGAGTTTCTGGCGGACCAAGCGGCGAACTCGGTCGGCGGTTCACATGAAAGCTATCGTTTCCAAAACAAGCAATGGACACTCGCCACCGATGCTGCAGCCCCCATCGCCACCTGGCGCCCGGACTTGTTGGAAGCACACGGGCTTGCCTTGCCGCAGACTTGGGAAGAAGTGCTAGATTTGGCCAAACACGGCTTCGTCACCGTGTCCGCGTTTCCCATCGACATGCTGATGCACGGTTACACGTTCTGCGCGGCACTCGGCCACGCGCCGTTCACCGGTGATTGCGTGGCTCCGGATGACGTCCTCGCCGCCGCCCTGACGGAACTTCGCAAGCTTGTCAGCCTCTGCGATCCCGCCTGCCTGGAGCGCAACCCGATCCGCACCGCCGAGTGGATGTCCC
>RPOS01000218.1 GCA_003820635.1 Verrucomicrobiaceae bacterium
GGACGGGAAATATCTGGCAGCCTGCCGTGGCGCGGATGTGATCGCGCTGACCGATTGGACGCTCTATCCGCACATGACCGCCGTGTGGAAAATGCTGCAAACCGAGGTCTTCCCGAAACTGGAACACCGCCCCCGTTTCTTCATCGATCTGGTGGATCCATCCAGCAGGTCGGCGGAGGACATTCTCGACATGACTCGCATTCTCCGCGGCTTCGAACCAGCGGGCCCCGTGACCCTCGGTCTGAACGGCAACGAGGCGAACATCCTGTGCCGCCTGCATGATTTGCCTCCCGTGGCCGCGGATTCCGCTCCGGAGGAAACGCTGGCGCAGGCCTTCGCGCTGCGGGACATCCTGGGCATCAGCCGGGTGGTGATTCACTGGACCCGCTTCGCGGTGAGCGCAAGCGCCGGGGGCGGTGTGATGCAAACCGGCCCGTATTGTGCGAACCCGAAGAAAAGCACCGGCGCGGGCGATCGCTTCAACGCGGGCTACTGTCTCGGCCTCGCCCATCATCTCGACGATGCGAATTCGCTTGTTCTCGGGTGTGCCGTTTCCGGATTCTTCGTGCGGAACGCCCGTAGCGCCACCCATCAGGAGTTGGTCGCGTTTTTGAGACAATGGGCGGCCGGAACACTCTGAACATGCCGACCCCGAAATGAATCACCTCGCCCGACTCGCCTCTCGAATCTCCGGTGATTTGCACACCGGGGAAACCTTGCGCCGCCTCTATGCCACGGACGCTTCCGAGTATCAGGAAATGCCCGCGGGTGTGGTTTTCCCCAAGAACGCGGAGGACATTCGCGAGATCATCCGCTTCGCCGCGGAAAACCGGATCGGACTGATCCCACGGGCGGCGGGCACTTCCCTGGCCGGCCAATGCGTCGGCAACGGGCTGGTGGTGGATGTCTCGAAACATCTGACCGCCACCCTCGCCATCGACCCGGAGAAGCGCCGTGTCATCGTGCAACCCGGCGTTGTCAGGAATGAATTGAACCACGCGCTCGCTCCACACGGGATGCTCTTCGGGCCGGAAACCTCCACCGCCAACCGCGCGATGATCGGCGGCATGGTGGGCAACAACTCCTGCGGCTCCAACTCGATCGTTTACGCCAGCACCCGCGAGCACCTCGTCTCGGTGCGCGGATTTCTCAGCGACGGCTCGGAGGCCACCTTCGGTCCCCTCACCCGCGATGAGTTCGAAGCCAAGTGCGCCGGCCCCGCCTCCCTGGAAACCCGGATCTATCAGGAGCTGCACGCGCTACTCTCCGATTCCGAGAACCGCCGCCAGATCACCGGAAACTTCCCGCTCGCCTCCATCCCGCGCCGCAACACCGGCTACGCGCTGGATTTGCTGATGGATGCCGACGTGTTCGATCCGGCCTCGGACCAGCCCTTCAATCTCTGCAAGCTCATCGCCGGCTCGGAAGGCACGCTGTTTTTCGCCACGGAGATCGAGCTCGACTGCTCGCCGCTTCCCCCGCCCCATGCGGCGCTGGTCTGCGGGCATTTCCGCAGCGTCGATGAATCGCTGCACGCCAACCTGCTGGCCCTGCCGCATGGCCCCAGCGCCTGCGAACTGATCGACCGCCACATTCTCGAATGCACCAAGTCGAACCTCGCGCAACAACGCAACCGCGACTTCGTCGTCGGTGATCCGGGGGCCATTCTGGTGGTCGAGATCAGGCGTGACACGCGCGAGGAGGCCGCGGCCGCAGTGGCTTCACTCACCAACGACTGGCAGAACGCCGGCTACGGCTACGCCGCCCCGGTCCTGTGGGGAAACGAGGGCAACAAGGTTTGGGAACTGCGCCGCGCGGGACAGGGACTGATGAGCAACGTGCCCGGCGATGCGAAACCACGCGAAGTGGTCGAGGACACGGCCGTGGACGTGCGCGATCTGCCAGCCTACATCGCGGAGTTCGACGCGTTGATGCGCGACAAACACGGCATCGGCTGCGTCTATTACGCCCATGCCGGCTCCGGTGAGTTGCACACCCGTCCGTTGTTCGATCTCAAAACTCCGGAGGGCCTCAAAATGTTCCGCGATGTGGCCACCGACATCGCCCATCTGGTGAAAAAATACCGTGGCTCGCTGAGCGGTGAGCACGGCGACGGCCGCCTGCGCGGGGAGTTCATCCCGCTGATGGTCGGTGACCATTGCTATCAGCTCATGCGGCGGGTGAAGGCGTTGTTCGATCCTAACGGAATCTTCAATCCCGGCAAAATCGTGGATACCCCGCCGATGGACAGCTCGCTGCGGCACACACCCGGCCATCTCACGCCGGAGTATGAAACCCACTTCGATTTCACCGATGTGGGTGGCGTGGTCAGGGCCGCCGAGAAATGCAACGGCTCGGGCGACTGCCGGAAGGGCCCGCTGGCCGGCGGCACCATGTGCCCGAGCTACATGGCCACCCGCGAGGAGAAACACACGACCCGCGCCCGCGCCAACATCCTGCGGCAAATGCTCAATGATCCGCGCGACAAAAGCCGTCCCTTCGACAGCAGCGAGGTCAAGGAGGTGATGGACCTCTGCCTGTCCTGCAAGGCCTGCAAGTCCGAGTGCCCGTCGAGTGTGGACATCGCCAAACTCAAGGCTGAGTTCCTCCAACACCATCACGACGCGCACGGCGTGCCATTCCGTTCATGGGTCGTCTCGCGCTTCGCCGAGAGCGCGCGTCTCGCCTCCCTCGCGCCTCGACTCTACAACGCGATCCTCCAAACCCCCACCCTGCGCCGCATTGCCAACCGCCTGCTGGGTTTCCATCCGGACCGCACGATGCCCCGGCTCAACCGCACGCCGCTGCACAAGTGGTTCGCCCGCAGGAAGCCTCTCTCCCCGCTGCGCGGGAATCGCCTCGGCCGTGTCCATCTGTTCTGCGATGAGTTCACCGATTTCAACGACCTCGACGCGGGCATCGCCACGGTCGAACTGCTTGAGTTGTTAGGCTGGGAGGTGAGCCTGCCGCGCCACGTGGAAAGCGGCCGCGCTTCGTTTTCCAAGGGGCTTGTCCGCAGGGCGAAACGTTTCGCAGAGGAAAACGTCAGCCTGCTCGCACCTTTGATTTCCGCGGACGAGCCGCTCATCGGCATCGAACCCTCGGCCATCCTCGGCTTCCGCGACGAGTATCCGGCGCTGGTCGATCCCTCGCTGCGGGAAGCCGCCCGCAAGCTCGCGCCACACTGCCTGACGCTCGACGAATTCATCGACCGCGAGGCTTCCGCCGGGCGCATCGACGCCTCCTGTTTCATCCGCGAGGCGAAGACCATCCACGTCCATGGCCACTGCCACCAGAAGGCGCTCGCCTCGATCGCGCCGACGCTGCGCATGCTCTCTCTGCCGGAGAATTTCACCGTGCATGAAATCCCCTCGGGCTGCTGCGGCATGGCCGGTTCCTTCGGCTATGAAAAAGAGCACTATGATGTCTCGATGCAAGTCGGTTCGCTGGTGCTCTTCCCC
>RPOS01000219.1 GCA_003820635.1 Verrucomicrobiaceae bacterium
ACCGACGAAACGGTTGATGTCCTGAAGGAGTTCAAGCACCTGCGCGTGCTGGTCGAACCGGATCGCGGACAATGCGATGCTTTCAACAAGGGAGTGGCTATGGCCCGGGGGGAATGGATATTATGGCTGAATGCCGATGACTTCATGCTTCCCGGAGTCATGCAAGCCTATTTGAAGGAGATTCAAAATCATGGGGGATTCGATGTCCTTTACGGTCACATGGTCTTTGTGAATGAGATGGGAGATGAGATCAGAACCATACTCCAGCCAAAGTGGAACTACTGGATGATGTGGTTTGGTGTGTACGGGCTGCCATCCACCGGCACTTTGTATCGAGCCGACCTGCTCAGGAAGGCTCCACTTGATATTGATTTCCACATGATCATGGACTCCGAATGGAATCTGCGGAATGGACGCGACCTGCGAGTCCATCGACTGCGGAGGAAGTCCGTGGCTTTCCGGGTAACAGCCGACAACAAGACTTCAGGGAACATCCAGACAGGCGGCATCACGCCGCGGCATGCGCATGAGCGAGAGATCTTGAACCAACGTTATCCATGCTACAACGCCCCATCAGGCTCCAAGTCGGGAAAGAACATACCCATCGTTCAACATGTGATTCGACGTGTTTTGCGTGGGCAGGTTCTTATGGACAAGGGATGGTCAAAATTTATCTCTCTATTCCAGTCACATAAGAGTGTCTGATGGTTTTTACACAATTGTTGCAAGCGCCGCAAGATGACCGTCTTCCCTTTTGACCGCGGGATGATCGCCAATCACGGCTGTTACATCGCCTCGACCGCGACGTTTTTCCGCCGCTCGACCACCATCGACGAAGGCCACCTGCTCAATATCGCCTTCCGCTCGGTGATGGACGGCGAGTATTTCTGCCGGCTGTCGGCGGCAGGCAAGCGCTTCGCATATCTGCCATTGGCGCTTGCGGATTTCCGCCTGCACGATCGAAGCATCAGCCAGCGCAACATCGGCAAGAAAGACATCGACAGCGTGCTGGCGCACCAGAAGCAACTCGCCGAGTCGCGCGCCATCCGGCGGGTGTACGGAGTACGCTTGTTCGAGGACGAGATGCTCAACGGGATTGTGGAGGGGGTGCTGTATCATGTTTACCGGCTGAAGAAGGGGATTTTGAGATTTTTAAACCGGTAGGGCGAGGCGGCCTCGCCCCGCCCACTTTCCCCTGAGGCTGGGTTTGCCTGTGCAACGTGAATGCTTCGCACATTTCTTCTCTTCCCAAACACCACGCATTCTCACCGCCCATGCGGGCGGATAAGTGGGACCGCCACGGCGGTCGGTCCCTACCGTTTTTCCACGCATTCTCACCGCCATTCGGCAACGCCGCAACCGCGCCTGTGGCGCGCGGTGAATCAGTGGGGTGAAAGAGACCGTGCGTTGGCGGCCGTTCTTTCTCTTGTCCCGCTGACTCACCTCATCCCAAGCCCCCCAATTTCACCAAGTTCCCTTTCCAAATTCAGGTTTTCTTCCATTCGTGCGTGTGTTATCTGAGCCTTCGTGAAGGACATCCCCAACATTTCGCCCGAATGGCTTGATTGGTATTCCCTAACCCCGCAGGAGCGCTGGCAAGAGTCCGGACGCATGTGGGCAACTTTCCTTTTACTCGGAGGCTCTCTTGAACCCGAACCCGACACTGACAGTCCTTTCTTCGATGCACCGTCATGGCGTCCGCTGCCTGCTCATGGGCGGCCAGGCCTGCGTGTTCTACGGCGCTGCGGAATTTAGCCGCGACGTGGACTTCGCCATCCACGCCGAACCGGAGAATCTGCGACGCCTCCAAGCCGCGCTTCAAGAACTGGAGGCCGAGGTGATTGCCGTGCCCGCATTCGAGGAATCCTTCCTTCATCGTGGCCTGGCGGTTCATTTCCGTTGTCAGGCCCCCGGCGTCGAAGGTCTGCGAGTCGATGTGATGACGGTCATGCGCGGCGTCGATCCATTCCCGGAACTCTGGGAGCGAAGAACCACCATTGCCATCGACGATAGCGAAGCGGATCTCCTCTCCCTGCCGGATCTCGTCAAAGCGAAAAAGACCCAGCGTGCGAAAGACTGGCCAATGCTTGCGCGATTGGTCGAAGCCCACTGGTTTCAAAACCGCTCCGAACCCACCCCGGAGCGCATCGATTTCTGGCTGCGGGAATGCCGCACCGCGGAGATTCTAATCGAATTGGCGACCTTGTTTCCCGCCCAATCAGCCGCAGTCCAATCCGCCCGGCCGGCCGTGGCATCCGCACTTGCCAACGACCTGGAAGTCGTTGAGGAACACTTGGAACAAGAGCGCCGCGCCGAAGTGGCAGCGGATAGAGCTTACTGGGCACCACTCCGCCAGGAACTCGAACGCTTGAGGCGCATGCGCTGATGTCCCGGTGTTTCGGTTTGGCGAAAGGTGCGGTGCGTAGCGACCGATTCTTTCTCTTTTCTGAGACCGGTTCACCGAAACACTGAGCCGCGAAGCGGCAACCGAGCCAAAGGCAACCGTGCCGCGAAGCGGCAACCGCGCGCCGCTGGCGCAACCGAGCCACGCAGTGTCAACCGGATCACTGAATCCCATGCATCCTCCCGAACTTCCACAGCGCGATTCTTCCCCTGACGTCACACCGGTCGGACTTGGTGGTGTGGGCTCCGGCGAGAAACTGGCGGACTTGACATTACAAGCCTTTCAATTACGTTCACAGTATCGTTATGCACTTCACCCAGTCGAAGCCGCTTTTCAATATCACCGTGCCGAAGCCGAAATCCCCGGCGAAGAAGGCCACGGCGGCTCTGGTTTTGAGCAGGCCGAAGCTCACTACAGAGCAGGCACTCAAGGGTTACGATTACCTGAAATACCGCAGCTCCCGCAGCAGCTCCGGGAGCTGTCCCGTCTCGGACCCGTAGATCGGGCCGGACGCAAAGCTATTAGAAAATGGGCTGAAGAGCACGGCCATGTGTTCGACGAAGATCGGTTTCGGCGCCACTGGGAAGCTCAAGGAAACCGGGGTGGAGCCGAACATCAGGTTTACCACGATCAGGAAACGGGGAGATGGATCAAGCGCCTCTACCACGGCGTGAATTTCAGCACACTTGGCGATTACCTCGTTCGGATGCGGCTCCATGCCGTGCTTTTTCCCGAGACTGCCTATCGGCTTGAAGGATTCACCATCAACGCCAGGAATAAGGAACTGGCCCCTGTGGTTTCCCAGCCACACGTCGAGGTGGACACCTCCCGTCCGTTGGTTACCAAGTCGGAAACCGACGATCTCCTGGCCGCGATGGGTTTCGCCCCCGTCCAGATGATCCATGATGGCCTGCTCGATGACGGTTATTTCGCCTACCTCCACCCTGTCACAGGCATACTCACCCATGACTTGCACGATGAAAACGTCGTCCGCCTGCCTGAAACTGATGATTTAGCGGTGATCGATCCCTACATTTCC
>RPOS01000220.1 GCA_003820635.1 Verrucomicrobiaceae bacterium
AGATAGGGCGTCTCTTCATCGGTTGGGCTCGCCGGCTCAGGCTGGAGCATCTTCCCAAGTTGAATTGAGAAGCAGAACTTCACTCCTTGCGCGGCCCAATGCTCCGGCACGTCGCCGAGCCATTCGACGCGGCTGGGTTTGGTGCGCTGGTAGACCGGGAGTTTCATGCCGTGACCTCCTTGAGCATTTTCATGATATCGTCTTCGAGGCGCTTGATGTCGGTCTCAATGACTTCCAGCGGGCGCGGCGGCTCGTAGCGGTAGAAGTGGCGGTTGAGCGGGATTTCGTAGCCGATCCTGGTTTTGGTGGTGTCGATCCACGCATCCGGGACGTGGGGCAGGACTTCGCGTTTGAAGTAGGCTTCGATGCTTTCCTTGAGAGGCACGGTTTCGGTGTCGCGGAGGTCGGCGTCGGGTTCGGGCTGGCCGTTGCGGTCGGTGCAGATTTCGGCGGTTTCGTCGCGTTCGCCGAGGGCAGCCATCACGGCCTTGATTTCCGGCGCACTGAGGCGGACGCCGAGTTTGTGGTCGATTTCGCGGAGCCGGGTGAGGAAGGCCTTGCGGTCCTTGAAGACGGATTCCTTGGTGGCCTTGGCGAACTCTCGCAGCAGCTTACGGATTTCCTCCTGCCGCGCCTTGCCTGCGGTCACCTCGGCGTTGTGCGCGGCTCCGGCCTTTTTCTTGCTGATGGCGAGATTGCGGAAGGCGCTCTCGTCCTCCAGACGTGCGATGCGTTCGGCGCTGGCTTGGAAGCTGAGCCGCAGCGGGCGCTCGACGGTGATTTTGTGATAGCCGAAGTCCTCGTTGTCGAAGATCTTGCTGATCACGCGCTTCTTCTTCACCGGCAGGTGGGTGATGGGGTCTTCCTCGGTGAAGGTGCGGGTTTCGCCATCCTTGTAGCCGCCGAAGATTTTCGTGAGGTCGCCGATGTGGTCGGGGTCCTTTTCCTTGTCGGAGGGATCGCCGATGCGGCGGCGTTTGTTGCCGAGGCTTTTCTCCATCTGCACCCAGAACGGGCGGGCGTCGATGAGCTGGACCTTGCCCTTGCGAGGCTTTTCCTTCCGATTCGTGAGCACCCAGAGGTAGGTGGAGATGCCGGTGTTGTAGAAAAGCTGCTCGGGCAGGGCGACGATGGCCTCCAGCCAGTCGTTCTCGATGATCCATCGGCGAATCTCGCTCTCGCCACCGCCGGCGTCGCCGGTGAAAAGGGGCGAGCCATTGAAGACGATGGCGAGGCGGCTGCCCCCGTCCTTGGGCGCGCGCATCTTGGCCAGCATGTGCTGGAGGAAGAGCAGCGCGCCGTCGTTCACCCGCGGAGTGCCCGCGCCAAAGCGACCGCTGAAACCGAGCGTGTCCTTTTCGTGTTCGATGTAGCGTTGCTGCTGTTTCCACTCCACGCCGAAGGGCGGATTGGCGAGCATGTAGTCGAAGGTCCATTTCCGGCCCTCGGCATCGCGATCGAAGCCGTCCTTGGTGAAGGAGTCGCCTTGGATGATGTTGTCCGCATCCTCGCCCTTGATCAGCATGTCGGACTTGCAGACCGCCCAGGCCTCGTCGTTCCAGTCCTGGCCGTAGAGCTTCGGCTGGGCGTCGGCATTGAGATCGCGGATGTATTTCTCGGCGACGGACAACATGCCGCCGGTGCCGCAGGCGGGGTCGTAGATGGTTTTGACGACGTGGCTGCGGGCGAGGTCCTTCTCGGGGGCGAGCAGCAGGTTGACCATGAGCTTGATCACCTCGCGCGGCGTGAAGTGCTCCCCGGCCTCCTCGTTCGACTGCTCCGCGCCGATCCGGATGAGTTCCTCGAACACGTAACCCATCTGCACATTGTCCACGCGCTCGGGAGAGAGATCGATGGCGGCGAACTTCTGGATGACGAGATAGAGCAAGTCTTTGTCCGCCATCTTGGAGATCTGCTCGCCGAACTTGAAGCGCTCCATGATGGAGCGGACGTTGGGCGAGAAGCCGTTGATGTAGCTGTTGAGGTTGGGCGCGAGTTGGTTGGGATCGTCGAGCAGGCCATTGAGCCTGCTGCCCTTGGCAGGCGTGCCGATGGTGAATTTGGAGAGATTGTAGAACGGCACGCCGGTCACCTGCGAAAGCCGATGGCGAATGATGTTCTCGCCCTTCGCCTTCACCTCGGCATGCGCCTTGAGCGCCGCGGACTTGGTCGGCGCGAGGATGCAATCGAAACGGCGGAGGACCGTGAGCGGCAAGATGACCTTGCGGTATTCGTTCCGTTTGTAGGGGCCGCGGAGCAGGTTGCAGATGCTCCAGATGAAGCTGGCGATTTGGGAGTGGTTTTCGGCGGCCATGAGTGACTAACGGATGTTGGGTAGAACTCAAAAGGTGAGATATTACGCAATCAACCTCTCACAACGCCATCTCAGCCCATCCTCATCCGGATGGAAAGCCGGATTTCTGGTAGAATGGGGCGCGATGGGATCATGAAGGCCGGCAATGAGCGACGCTCGCAGAGCGACGCTACAGATGAAAGTCGGCGGATCGGGCCGGGCGCGCCCTACCGTTGGAACCGCGACATGCCGGAACAGGAGGTTCCGGCCACGCCCGGACCCGGAGCACGGGATTTTGAACTTGGAGAACAAGTTCTCCGAGTCGGAGAACTTGTGCGCATAAGGAAGTTTTTAGAGTTTGGACCCGGAGAACGCGGGAATTTGAAAGGAGAGCGCGTGCGGCAGGCCCGGGAAGGCGTTCTCCGGGCCGGAGAACGGCGGAAACAGGTCGGAGAACCCGTTCGGAAGGCCGGAGAAGCCGTGCGCGGACTCCGCGAACAAGTTCGCGGGGTCGGAGAACTCGTTCGCCAAGTCGGAGAACTCGTTCGCGGGGTCGGAGAAGGCGATTCCGGACCCGGAAATTTCAAATTCCGCATCTAACAGCGGATTTCCGGGCGGCGGGCAGCGGAAATTTCAAAAAATCCAACAACCTTCCGTTTAGCCACCATCGGCGCGCCGGACCTGCGCTCAAGGTGTCTCAAACGGCTATGGGGGGCATCAGCTTCACCCATTGGTTTTCCGGATGTGATGGAATGATAAAGGAATTTTGAAAGGAAGGCGGCGGGCGAGACGCCCGCGCCACGATTCCCCACTGCAT
>RPOS01000221.1 GCA_003820635.1 Verrucomicrobiaceae bacterium
GTTTTTCTCAAGCTGGAATCGGATTTCGGCAGTTTTCAGGGCGGAGTCCCAATCGAAGGGCAGGAGGTGGAACGGCTCCAGAAAGGTGGAGACTTTTAGTCCCTCCCGCTCTGGGTCATTGCATCGGAAGACTCCGGCGAACAGCTCGAAGACGCTCACCATCGAAACGGCGCAATCCTCGGGACTGCGGGTGGCAAGTGCCTGCACCACCACGGGATTTCCACGCATGGCGGCGATGCAGACGTTGGTATCGAGCAGGTAGGTCATCGGGTGAGTTCCACGACAGGTGGGAGTTCCCCTTGCTCGGGGCGGGTGAAATTGGCGTCGTCGATGCGGATGCTCTCGAAGAACCCTTCCGGCCAGGTGGAGGCCTTGACCGGCACCAACAGCACCCCATCGCCCATCCGGCGGATCGAGACTTCCCGGCCTTCGAACCGCAGTTCCTTTGGGATTCTCACCGCCTGCGAGCGGCCATTCGTGAATAAAGTCGTTGTCATAGCTGGTCTATACCCGCTCATGGGCGACCGGTCAACGGGGAAACCTGAGATGGAATTTGGTCGAAGTGCGCATACTGCTCATCACTTCGTTCCGCTCTTGCCGCTTTTCGCAGGGGGGATTTTGGACAACTTGATTCGCTCGTAGGCACCGCGTTTGTAGTCCTCGGGGTGGGGTTCGATAGCGAGGATTGTGATGTCGGCTTTGCCCGGTCCATAGGCCCAGAACAAGCGTCCGGCACCGGGGGTGTTGTTTTCCAGATAGGACTGGAAAATCTTCATGCCGTGTTTCCGGCTCAGATCCTGGATTTCATGAGAGGCGAGGCTGTTGTGCCTCGGGTCCGATGCAAGGTGGCCGAGTGTTTTGACGAGTTTCTTGAAGAATTTCCGCTCCTCCTTGTCCAGCCCGCCCTGAAGACTGCGGGTCGAGAGGTCCAGCCAAAGCTGCTCCATCTCGGGGACTCCCATGCGGATTTGGAATGGCATAATGCGCGTCAGCCTTCCTGATGGAGTGACAGGTCAATGGGCGCGGAAACCTTGCCCTTTTTGAGGTTGGCGACGGAACGATTGAGCATTTTCAGCGTCTTGGCGGGAATCGCATCGGGCGGCACCAGAACCCGTGGTTCGAGCACGTAGGTTCCGTTGGAAAGTGCTTTGACATGAAAGTATTTCGCCTTGGCTCCGCGCAAACTGATGCGGTTTTTCGCATCGGCCGCGACATCGTAGTCATTGACGACGGTGATGTTCCTCGTGATTTCCGATAGTTTGCGGGTCGCGGTTTTCATGCGGGAAGCATGGTGGGAAATCCCACCGTTGTCAAATTCTGGATTCCACTGCTCAGTTTATGGAGTGTTCACCGATTCTTCGGATTGCAGCTTTGGCGGTTTCATTCGCCTTTCGCGCCGATGGCGACAAGTGGGCCGGGCGCGGCGGCCCAGCCCTACCTTTTTTCTGGCTGCTGCGGATTTGGAATCATGACCGCGCAGTCATGTGACATGGAATCACCGCCATACCCAGTCGGGGCGGTTTCGTGGCAGTCTGCTCCTGTTCGCCAAATCGCCATGGACCATCCCGCTTCTCAACCGCTGTTCCCGAGCCTGGCACCGGATTCCAAACTGCTTCAACGAATCGCCGCGCTCCGCAGGTGGCTGGACCGCCTGCTGTCATTCTCCTGCAAGACGGTGCTGGTAATCATCCCGGTGCTGTTCGCGGTGGCGCACATCGGGGCGGATGGCGAGCCATGGGACTTCGCGACAGGCGAGAAGTTCAATCCGTTGTTCCACGTCATCAGCTCGTATGCGTGGCGCAGTCCGGCGGGCTGGGCGATGGTGGCGTGCATGGCGGGCTTGGCGTTCGGGCTGGGCTTTGTCTCGTGGCACGCGATGAAGCGCGGACCGGGGTTCTTTTCCTGGCTCACCGCGGTATCGGCGGCCGTCGCGATGCTTCTGTTGTTGCAAGCGGCGTGGCTGCCGATCAAGCCGGACAGGGAGACGTTTCACAAAATCCAACAGGAAGCGGCATGGGGGCCGACGAAGGAAAGGAAACAGGAGATGTGGAGTGGCGGACTGTATGCCGTAGGCGTGCCGCGTCCTGAGTGGGTCCGCTCTCCCGAATATCTCGCCAGCCTGCGGTCTCACTGGATTCACCAACACGCAATCGGCAGCGCTCAAGTGCTGATCATCATCACCATCATGGGAGCCAGTTTCCTGTGGAGCAGCCGGACTCCGGACGGCAAATTCTGGCGCAGCTTCATGTTTTGGGCGGAGTGGGTAGTGCTGATTCTTGTCGGTGGAGGCCTCTTAGGGCGTCTGTGGCTGCCAGAGTTCAACGGACTGACTCAACGATTAAGTTATCTGGGATTCTACCTCTGGCTGCTGGTGATCGTGCGGGAGATCGAACGATGTAAGATTCCAGAGCCGGAAACGAATGGTGGAGGCGAGGCGAATGAGTTGGATGAATGTGGGCGAGACGACCACGCTGATGTGGAAAATCTTCCGGCGGTCACAGACACGCCGCTACACTCATGAAATACGAGCCACCATTTAATCGCTACAAACCCGACATCACGACCGCCGCGCCATTTGGCCGGAGCCCGGATGGCCAGTGGATCGTTTCCGCGGAGGATTTGCCGGACTTGCCGATCCCGAAGCACGCGGTGGTAACGAAGGACTTCATCGAATTCGACGGCTGGGTGTTCCCTTTGTCGTATGTTTCCAAAAGCCTGCTGATCTGGCTGCAAGCGTCGTTTCTCCGGCGGCGGCGAGAAGATGAGAGCTCACAGAACCGTGAGTGGATCGAAGGCATCGTCGAGGCTTTTCAGGAAGGATTGGTGGGGAACCTTTGACGGTGCCTTTCTGCTTTCGACCAGGCCCGTCGCTCCGGTCTGCGGAACCGTCAGGCTGAA
>RPOS01000222.1 GCA_003820635.1 Verrucomicrobiaceae bacterium
AAAGAGACGGCTATACACAGGCTGCAGAACAATTTGAAGCCTTGGTGCAAGAAGCGATTAATTCTGCTATCCAAGCCCAAACTGTTCCTCCTGGTGTAACGGGCCTCATTCCAGATGGTGATGTCACTATGCTGTGGAGGTGGACAGGACCTGTTTACGAGGATTCCACGCAAGACGTCCTTAACAACTCAATTGTGGTACGCAACTTGCAAGAATTAGGTGTTGATAGCATTGAAGCACTGAAATACCTCTTCCCGTCTAAAACGGATGAGGAACGGGCCGAGATGTTATCTGGGTTTCCGTTCAGGATGGTGAGTGAACTACAGGGCGCTTTTGCCCAATTCTCTCGCCTGGTGGGCGGCCTGATGCAGACCCCTCACCCGCAGTCGCCAAACCTTCCGATGGCTGCCGATCCCAGGTTGGATTTAACTCCATATCTGTATCGAACTTTAGAAGCATTACAAAAGGAGATGAGTTATGCAGGACGCTACCGTCCAATCGATCCCACAGACGAGCCCGACTCCGGCAGTAGCGCCGAGCAGTTACGTGACTCCGTCTTACCAGCCGAGCCAAGCCCCGGTCTCGTACCAAGCAGCCCCGGTGAACTACCAGGTGGCAGCACCTCAGGCGGCCCCGGTTTACCAACCCTCAGCCCCTACTCAGTACGCCCCCCAATCCCAACCGGCGGAAGTACAGGGGAACCCATGGGAGTCGGCGTTCAACAAAGTAGTGAATCTACTGAGCGCACCAGTTCAATCCCCGTTCCAGGGTCAACCATCAGCTCCGACGACGAGCTACGGCCAAGCCAACTACGGTTCGGTGAGCAGCCAAGCTACGCAACAATCGGCTCCGCAGACTTGGTCAACCAACCAGGCTTACTCGCCCAGCTCTTCCCCAACCTCCTCGGAGGGTCTGAGCCTGGAAAGCCAGCAAGTAATCGCAGCGTTCGGAAGCGAAGCTCCCGCAATTCTAAATAATTACGCCCTTCAACTCGAAGGCCTGCTGGATAGCGCTGTTGCCTGGGGCCAGGAAATGACCGGTACTCTTCAAGAGTATGCCGAATTTGCTACCCAGTCTCACACTGAGAATCTTGCCTATAACGAGATTCTGACCAACCCTGATGTGCTGAGCGATTACACCATTCGCTTCTTTGGTCCTGAAGGTCCATATCCTGTTCACGAAGGTGAGCAAGATCTGGAAGCTTATGGTTACCCAACCGAGCAGGTTGATCCGTATGCTTATGGCGAGTTCCCTGCTCCTCCTGCTGCAGCTGCTCCTCAGCAACCCACCAACTTCTGGGGCACCTTCAACGACATGATGGCGCGTGATCCCCAGAATGCCTGGCGCGTTCTGAACCAAGCTCAGCCTGGCACCGTGTCTAACAAACTCTTCGTGATGGAGTGAGGCAATGCAACCATTAGGACAACGTCGTCCTGGTCTTGCATATGGAGTCCCCGTCGCCGCCGGTCTTCTGGCAGGCGGGGCTCTTGCCGCACAGGGCGAAGATCCAGGTAGTGCTGTACTTGGCGGCGTAGCTGCAGGTCTTGGTGCCCGTGGTGCCCTTGGCGCCGCACGTCTGGCTGGTAAATATGCCGGTCCTGCTCGTGCAGCTGCTGCATCTACAGCAATTGAAGGCCTTGGTGCTATTGGTGCTTCTGCCCCAGCTGGCAGCAAGCGTGCCGCATTTGCTCGTGGCGCAATGGGTCCTGTGGCTGATGTCATCAACCGTGGCATTAGTCAAGAGGCAGCTGCAGTTGCTGGTGTTCCCCTTGCCGCAGGTGCTGCTGGTCTCGGCGGTTTAGCCGCTGGTGGCCTTGCCGGTGCCATGGGCATCCCTGGGTTCCAGCAAGGTGCACCAATTGACCCCGAAAGCTACGGTTCCAACAACACCAGTATGGCGCGTATGGGCGTGCCGACCATGCAGTACATGTAACTTTTGAGTTACCACCTGCTAAAATTTTTGTTAGATAAGACACATGTGTCTTTATCTTTCACCCGATAAAAACACTGACACTGGAGGATAAACCAAAGTGTTCATTGATAGCTAGTTCAGATCCTGGTAGGTGTAGCCCTTCAAGATTTGGTAAATAGCTCCGTGGTTACAGTCAAACTTTTCAGCAATCTTTCTATAAGAAAGACCAGCTTCCTTTAAAGCTTTGATTTGAGCCACGTCTTCCGAAGAAAACTTTCTCAAAGACTTCTTCGGCTTCCCTTTACTGGCAAAACCATTGTTCTTGTAACAACCCGTTTTCCAGGCCCTTGTTAGATTTGTTTGTTTGGTAACGATCTCAAGATTGTCAAGTCGATTATTCCTCTTGTCATTGTCTTTGTGATCTACTTGCAGGGAAAAGTTACTGGTTCCATGGGAACGCAGATCCAACCCCAAAAAAGCAACGGCCATCAAAACATGGAGATTGAATCTTTTTCTTTTTCCATCTACAAGAACTGAAAGACGGTCATAAACACTGGTTGAGCGAATGGGTATCTCTTGAAAATATTCTTGATTGTCGGGATCAAGTTGTTTTTCAAAAGCTTTTCCTTCTTCCGTCAAGTAAAGATTACCAAATCCGGGTACAAGTTTTGGATTCATTTTGTTCATAAACAGATTTCCAAGCTTAACACGCCTCAACTGAACGCTCAACGTTGTCACCTCACCGAGCAATCGATGAGTGCAAACTGGATGAATTCAGGGAAGCCCTAACGTAAAGACGAGGGTAATCCTGAGCCAAGCCAATCAAGCGTGATTGGAAGGTGCAGAGACTACTGGGGGTAACACGTTCTTGTTACGTAATACCAGATTTAGCGTCCGGCATCCCACAGGGATGAAGAGATAGTCCACCCCTCTAAGAAACTAGAGACCAGGAGAACGACTTTCC
>RPOS01000223.1 GCA_003820635.1 Verrucomicrobiaceae bacterium
GAGTCGATGTACCAGCGCGGTCGCAGCGATGAGACTGTCCATCACGTCCATGTTGAACCCGATGGCTTCGTGCTTGGCGTAAAGTTTCCCCCAGGACTTCAGGATGGCCGTATCAAGTCCGAGAATTTGCTCGGTGAAGTCATTTTCCAAGCCATCCGCCCACTGGACCAGCCCCCGTTTCCGCTTGCCTTCCGGCAAGCGATGCAGCCCTTTCCAGATTTCGCCCAACGACACGCTGGAGAGGAGGCATTCGTGGGCATGGGCTTCGATCCATGCCAACACAGTTGCCGCGGGATGCTTGCCGGTGGCGTCACAGACCACATTGGCGGCCAACAGGCATTTCATACGCCATCACTCGAAATTGATCTTCCGGGCGATTCGCTTCGGACGCTTGCCAAGCAACGGTGCCAGATCTTCCGGACATGCCCGCAAGGCGGTGGCCAATGATTTCCGGGGCGCCAAGCTCCGCTGATACTCCTCTGCGGAAATGACCACCACGGCCGGCTTTCCATGCTTGGTCACCGTCTGCGCGCCCTTGTTGATCACCGTTTCCACAAGTTCACTGAAGCGACTTTTTGCCTCCTTCAATTGCCATACACCTGTTTGCATGGATGGATTGCATCCTCTGTGTTCTGACCTGTCTAGTCAGAATCTCCACCAGTGAGGGAGATCGCCAATGAACGCACAATTCCGCAGGACCGCGTGAGGAGAAGGTTGGATGCCAAGGAGAGGCTCGCGGACTGCTCTTGGCTGAACTTTCACAATCCTTTGGCATGCGCTCCCGGCGGCAGCTCGCCACCTTTGAGCTTCGCTCGTGAAACAGGATGCGGCAGTGACGGGGAAGTCCCGCCTGCGGATTTCACCAAACAATCCGCCAAATCCACAAGACGGCGAGGCGGTTTTTTTGCAGTATGTTGGCCAATCCATTGAAGACCGTGCCCACACTGATTTCACTTGTCGCCGCCATCATCGCCTTCCGTTTCCTGCCGCACCCCGGAAATGTCGCCCCCATCGGAGCCTTCGCCCTGATCGGCGGATTCTACCTCGGCAGGCGTTACGCACTGATCGTGCCCATCGTCGCGCTGTTTCTCAGCGATTTATTCCTCAACCAGCAAGCTGGCTACGCGGCTTTCCACTGGCCGCGCATGATCGACTGGGCCGCCTTCCTGCTCGTCGGCATGGCCGCTCTGGCCGTGAGAGGGCGCGGTTGGAAAATGAAGCTCGGCACAATCTTCGTCACGCCGTTCTTCTTCTTCGCTGTCAGCAATTTCGGAGTCTGGCTCACCGGCATCAACCTCGCCGGTGTCCCCTATGCGAAAACCTTCGGCGGACTGATAGAATGCCACGGCGCCGGCCTGCCATTCCTGCGCGGCACCATGCTGGGTGACTGGGCTTTCTCCGCGCTGTTCATCGCCGTGATGCACCTGGCCGCCGCCAGTTCCAAAACCGAGCCCGCAGCTCTGGTCCGCAGGTAATCTCCAATCCGAATTCCCACCACCATGAGCACCTTTATCGAACTCTCCCGCGCTGTCGAAGGCGGCAAGCGCAATGACGCGAAACAACACACCCAGGCCTTGTTAGACCAAGGGATCAAGCCTCTCGAGGTCGTCGAGCAGGGCTTGGTGCCCGGCATGAGCGCCATCGGCGAGAAATTCAAAAACAACGATGTATTCGTCCCCGAAATGCTCATCGCCGCGCGAGCGATGAAAGAATGCATGACCATCCTCGGACCGCTGCTGGCCGATGCAGGCATCAAGCCGAAATACACCGCAGTGATCGGCACCGTGCAGGGCGACCTTCACGACATCGGCAAAAACCTGGTGGCCATGATGTTGAAGGGCGCCAACTTCGGCATTGTCGATCTGGGCACGAACGTGCCGCCCGAGAAATTCGTGGCCGCCGTGCAGGAACACAATGCGCGTCTTGTCTGTCTTTCCGCCCTACTGACCACCACCATGCCGGCCATGAAGACCACGGTTCAGACCCTGCGCGATGCGGGGTGCTCCGGAGTCAGGGTCATGGTTGGCGGCGCTCCCGTCACTCAGGAATTCTGTGACGAAATCGGTGCCGACGGATACAGCCAGGACGCCGCAAGCGCGGTGGATCTCGCACTGCGGTTGGCGGAAGCGGTCTGAGCGTGTGATCATCCAATCTTTCAATTCCAATACCCATGAAATACAACACCCCCCTTTTCCCCGCCTCCGGCCCTCCCATGAGCTTTCTCAGCGGCCTTCATCTCAAAAGCAGTTTCCTAGCACTCACTCAAACCGCTCGGCCACGGTCCGGCCCGCTATTTCCGCCATTCAGGCGCGCTGGTCGGATTCATCGGCTCGGTCACCTGTGCGGATTTCTGCAAGGACCGCAACAAGCTCCATCTAACAGCCGATGGCAAACTTCGCCACTGCCGCGGGCGCCACGGCGAAATCGACCTGATCCCCGCACTGCGATCCTCCGCGCAACCGATGTCCGGAATTACGGATGCCATCAATGAAGCCAGCGCCAACAAACCGGAAAACCATTCCTTCGCCGATGTCTTCGAAGTCAACCACCCGATGACCGCCATCGGCGGATGACGTCCTGAAACCACCCGCCAAGCGATCAGATCCATTTCCATAGAACGATCATGATTCAAATCGACCAGCACCTGCGCCTCAGGAATATTCTTGGCGGTGAGAAAGCCTTTCCGGTAGGCGTCGAACTGGTCTCCACCCGCGGAGCCATGAGTCAATGTGAGACGGTGCGCGTGCGGGAGTTTGGGGAGATGCTCACGCACAGCCCGGCGGTCGATTGGGTGTCGATCACCGACAACGCGGGGGGCAATCCCCAACTCGCGCCGATCGC
>RPOS01000224.1 GCA_003820635.1 Verrucomicrobiaceae bacterium
TGAGTTGGGCTGGTCTGACTTGTCCGACGGGTCGGACGGAATATCCAAAACGCCCCTGCACTCCGGATAGCTGGTGCAGCCCCAGAACTGTTTGCCCGCGCGCGGTCCTTTTCCGGCGGTGCGGCGGCGGGTGGCGTGCAGGCTCTCGGTGAAGCCGCCTTTTTCCGTGAACTCACGGGCTTGGGTCTCGAGTTGGCGTTTGAGGAGGTAGGCGGCCTGGTTCACGGCACAAAGCATGGCATTGGCGGCGAGTTCCGCGCTGGCCTCGCGTATGAAGGCGGAGAGCCCTGCCAGGCCGGTGAGGACGGGGCGCGGTTTGGGGGCAGGGAGTCCCGGTGCTCGGTCGTGCTGCAGTCTCTCGCGCATGGCAAGGGCTTCGGGCGAGTCCTTGTGCCAGACGCGCAAGCCGCTTTGAATTAGGAAGCTTTTGTAATCCTTGAGCAACTCGTCGCCAAGGCTGGCTCGCGCGACGTTGGTGAGCTTCATCTCGGATTTGCGCGAGGTGGCGGCTGCACCGCTGCCCTCACTGATGTTGCGCACGCCGCTGTGCGCGGCCTGCACCATTTGGTCATGGGTGCGCGAGCGCTTGTCGATGAAGCGGTCGCAGACGACCACGGTGGCGTCATGGACGGTCTCGGCGATTTTGTAGCTGCGGAGTTTTTCGTAGCCGCCGTGCGGAAGGAGCGGGGAGTCCGGGGGATCTTTGTCTGACTGGTCGCACATGTCGGACTCTAGTCGGACTTCTTCTTTTCCAAATACCTCCCCACCCAGCCGATGTCATAGTTTCCGGAAATGAAATCCGGGTGATTGATGATTTCCAACTGGAACGGGATGGTGGTCTTGATGCCGCGGATGGTGAACTCGCCGAGGGCGCGGCGCATGCGGGCGATGGCGATCTCGCGGGTGGAGGCGGTGACGATGAGCTTGGCGATCATCGAGTCATAGTGCGGCGGCACGGTGTAGCCGCTGTAAACATGGGTGTCCACGCGCACGCCCTTGCCGCCGGGGGCATACCAAAGCTCGATGGTGCCGGGACTGGGGGCGAAGTTGTTATAGGGATCTTCCGCATTGATGCGGCACTCGATGGAGTGGCCGCGCGGGGTGGCTTCCAGAACGTGGTGGGAAAGCGCCTCGCCGGCCGCCACGCGGATCTGCTCCTTGATGAGCTCGCAGCCCATCACCTCCTCGGTGACCGGGTGCTCAACCTGGATGCGCGTGTTCATTTCCATGAAATAGAAATTCTCGGCCTTTTCATCCACGAGGTATTCGATGGTGCCGGCGTTCTGGTAGTTGATGGCGCGGATCAGGTTTGCGGAGGCCTCGCCCATGCGCTTGCGCAGCTCCGGCGTGAGCAGTGGCGACGGGCATTCCTCGATGATCTTCTGGTTGCGGCGCTGCATCGAGCAGTCGCGCTCGCCGAGGTGGATGTAGTTGCCGTGTGAATCGCCGATCACCTGGATCTCGATGTGGTGCGGGTTGAGCACGAGCTTTTCGAGATAACAACTGCCATTGCCAAAGCAAACGATGGCCTCGCTGGAGGCGGCTTGGAAAAGCTGGATGAAGTCCTCCTCCTTGAAGCACGGCCGCATGCCGCGCCCGCCACCGCCGGCGGTGGCCTTGATCATGACGGGGAAACCGATTTTTTTCGCTTCCTCGAAAGCGGTTTCGGCATCCGGCATGATGTCGGAACCGGGCGTGATGGGCACGCCGTTGGCCACGGCCGTGGCGCGCGCGGTGGCCTTGTCGCCCATCATGTTGATGACCTTGGCGGAGGGGCCGATGAAGGTGATGCCGGAGGACTCGCAGATTTCCGCGAAGCGCGCGTTTTCTGATAGAAACCCGTAGCCCGGATGGATCGCATCCGCGCCGGTGATTTCCGCGGCGGCGATGATGCGGTCCATTTTCAGGTAGGACTCCTTGCTGGAGTTCGGCCCGATGCAGACGGCCTCGTCGGCGAGCTGCACATGCATCGAATCCACATCCGCCTCAGAATAGACGGCGACGGATTCGACATCGAGCTCGCGGCAGGCGCGGATGATGCGGAGGGCGATTTCGCCACGGTTGGCGACAAGGACGCGCTTGAACATGGGTAGCGGAGAGTTACTTGATGCGGAAGAGGACGTCGCCGAACTGGACGGGCGCGCCGTCTTCCGCCACCACGGCGCAGATGGTGCCGGCCTTTTCCGCCTTGATCTCGTTCATCACCTTCATGGCCTCGATGATGCAGATGGTCTGGCCAACCGAGACGGTGGTGCCGATCTCAACAAAGTCCGGCGCGTCCGGCGCGGGTTTCCGATAGAAGGTGCCGACCATCGGCGAGGTGATTTCCGCGCCATCGGCCACTGGCGCCGCGGCGGCCTGGGCAGGTGCAGGGGGGGCGGCAGCCGGAGCGGCGCTGGGAGCGGCGGGAAGGCTGGCAAGCAGGCCACGGAGGTCATCGACGTCGGCACCTTTCTTGAGCTTGAGATGAAAGTCCTTCTTGGTGAGGTCGAAGAGTGTGAGGCCGTGCTCGTTCATGAGCTCGACGATGCGGCGGATTTCCTGGAGTTCCACGGTTAGGGCGGGTTGGGAGTTTCGGGGGTGGCGGTCGGCGGGACGCGCTTCACTCACGCAAGCTAGGGTGGCCGGGGAAACAGCGTCAAGCGGCAAGACTGACAGCAACAAGACACACGTCTGCGGGGTGGGGGAACCGGGCGGCTACATCAGGGAGAGTTCAAATCCCCTTCCGCAGATCCCGCACACTCCACCGCATCCCCGCCGCGGCTGATGCCTCGCCGCGCAGTTTCCTCGCCCCGTCCCTGCGGTTCTTCCCGAAGCGCTCGCGCGCACTGGCA
>RPOS01000325.1 GCA_003820635.1 Verrucomicrobiaceae bacterium
GCGAGATTCTCCGCTATGTGAAGGACAATCGGTGCGACGCCCTCATCGTCGGCGCTCATTTCGATCCGCAGTTTCTAACCGTGAAGGGGCTCCGTGCGGGGCGGGACATTTCGTTCTTTGCCTGCGGCCCGTGGTCATCCGACAGAGTGCGCGGCATCGCCGGGATCGATGAGTGCTGGAAGGAGATAGGAGAGGCAGCTGCCGCGCAACTCGGCCGCTTGATGCAGTCCGGAACGCGTGGCTTTCCGGAAATCCCCGAAGTGATCCACATACCCGGACGCTGGATCGACCAAAAACTCCATGCCCCTGTGCAGACCGCAGGCACCGTGAAGAAGTCACGAAGGGGATAAAGGAACGCCCCATAGGAAAAAGTGTTCCGACCTCAGCGAGGCGGTCTGGCTACCCGCAGCGCTGCCGCCGGTCATCTCCAATAACGACGGGCCAAGGCTTCATGTCAGGGAAAATAGCCCCACAGCTTTACTGTAAATTCCAAAACAATTTGATGAAAAGGGAACATGGCCCAAGATTCCCACCAGCCGGATGAAATTTCACACCAACCTCGAGAAAACCCAGCAAAACACCGCGGTCTTTGGCCAGAGGGCGGGATGAAAACGGAACTGATTCAGCCACAGAGCATATCATTCTTATAATTCCATATCGCACTTTACACCCAATGTCCAAATCAGTTTTCATATTACGCCTCCTTTCCTGTGTCGTCTTGCTTTCATCCACGGTGGCTTTGTGGAGATTCTTCCATACTCCAAAGCCATTGCCGGCCCCGCAGGCGCACGACGAAACTATCCGAATCGGGGTCATTTACTCCTCATGGCGGGGGAACAAATATTTGAACGAATTTGACGACATCGCCGCCCGACTTGGGTGGGAAGTCACACATATGGAAAACAGAAAGGTTGGGGATTGGATTGGAGGGCTCTCACGCTACCAGATCATCGTCACGACCTCCGCCCTCGTCGATAATTCGCCCGACATGGCACCTTATCGCGAGCAGTGGAACTCCTGGATTAATGCCGGTGGGATTCTGGTACTCGCTGATGCCAATTATCCGGAAGTGACGAAGTGGCTCTGCGCGCTTGGGGGAGATGAGGTTGCTCTAAATACCAGGACCGCTACCGCCAGCGACAGTCCGGCGACCCCTGCCAACCTACAGTGCGACACCGAAACCGGAATTCTTGTGTTCCCGAATGATGTGAGAGATTACCTCAAGGAAAAGTGGGAGGGCAAATGGGCTCGTTATGACTCATGGGGTAAGGATTGGCAGAGCCTTGTCAACATCGGGTCCAAAGAAAGCCTTATGCTCATGAGGGAACATGGCAAGGGGGGGATCATTGCCCTGAGCTACTCCTCGTTCGAGAAGGAAAAGGACAAGCCGCACGCCTATCGACTCTTTGAAAATATCCTGGCCTATTTCAACTTCCGACACAACGGACTCCTTGTTAAGGCTGTTGAGGTTGGCCCGGCCGCTTTGGGCAATCATGAAATGCGCTTTGTGCTGCAGGGCACCGGAGCTCCCATCATGCCGCAGGACGCTGCGGAATATATGGCAACTTTGTTTACGTATTGGGACGACCGTTTGGTGAAGAGCGACCAGCCGATTCGCGGACATTTGGAGGAGGGAAATTTGGTCTTCCGTTTGCCGTATCGGGTTGACCAGCGAGGACAATTAACCCTTCGATGCGTTGTCAGTAAAAAGGGTCGGGCACTTGGTGCACTTAGTCGGGTCCAGAAAATTCCGTTGCAGATGCTCGATCTCCAACCATACCAACAGCATCCCCATCCTGGGCATGAGTTGGTTTCTTTCGCTTGCCGTCTTTCTCCCGATTACGGTGTCTCTCTGGCCGATTGCTCGCTCCAGGTCGCAATTGATGGCGTTGTGATTGCCGACCGGCAGTCCCCGGTGGAAAATTCCGACTTTTGTCTTCCTTGCCCTGGGCTCGAAACCGGCTCCCATTCCCTGACGGTGACCCTGTTTCACCGGGGGAAAGCACTGGCGGAGGCCGGCTTCCCTTTTGAGCAGACCGACCGGCCCAAGGTCTATTATCGGCCCGACGGCGTGTTCATGGTCCGCGAGGCTCCCTTTTTTCCATTTGGCTGGTACCATGTCTCGTGGCGTACCGATGCCGCTGACAGAACCAACGCGATGCGCACCATCGGAAAGGCGGGCTACAATTTCATCAGCGCTTCCATGCGCGACGAGGATTTCCCGAAAGGTTGGGAGGCATTCCTGTCAGACGCCCATGACCATGGGGTGATGGTCTTGACGGAAACCAAAATGGATTGGAAGGATTGCATTCCCATGATTAGGGACAAGTCGGCGAGTTTCGGTTACACGGCGGCGGATGAACCGGACGGTGTCGGGATTTTTCCGAATGTGCTGCATGGAATACATGAACGCATCAAGAAAGAGGACAATGATCGTCCGACATGGGCAACCCTGTGTCACGAGGAATCGTTGGAACAATATGTCGGACTGACGGATATCGCTGCGCCGGATCCCTATCCTTATGTGATCACTAACGATGAACGATCCCGCGATCAGTTGCATGTTTATCGGATCATCAAAAAGGCGGCCAGCCTGGCAGAGGCGCGGGGCACGACTTGCATGGCCGTGCTTCAATGTTTCGGCGGGTATGAGGTTTTCACCGTGCCGACCTTTGCGCAAATTCGTAGCATGACCTACCAGGCATTGTTGGCCGGAGCCAAGGGGATTGTTTACTACACCTTCAATGACTCCGATATGGTGGCCAACATCCAGCGTTTCCGCATGGATCAGCATCCGGACCTCTGGCAGGATATGAAACGACTGCCTGGTGAAATTCAGACGCTTCATCCGGCGCTATTCGAAGGGACCCGTTTCAATGTGGATACCGAACTGCCGCCGAGTATCTTCGCCGGCGGTTGGGTCCTTCCTGACAAGCTAATCGTTTGCATCGGAAATGACTCCAATCTCAACCCTCAGGTGGTCACGATTCCCTTACCGGTGAGCACTGTCGGTCAAGCAAAGCCGCTTTTTGGCAGCGATCCCGGGAGCCTTAACCTGAAAAGCGAACAGTTGAGCGTCGCGATCAAGCCAATGGAAACACTGCTGTTTGAAATCCCACGAAAGTAGCTGTCCGCATATCCCGCCCCGTGAGCATTTTCGCCATGCCATCATGCGATTCGCTGCACGAAAACGACATTCACCCATCTAAATATTCCCACAAAATGCTTACTTTGCCAAAAGCCACTCCCGACATCGCCCTGCCTAGTATGGTTGCGCACTGGAAGCGCGAAGTCTTCTCCAAGGTCAAGAGGTTCGCTTCGCTGGCTGATCCGGTGCTTCCGATTTCCGATGAATACCCCGGGCTCTGGTTGGAATCCGCACCCTACGACGGGCTGCAATTCCTTCGCCTTCTTGACGGCGATCCGGCGGTTGCGGAAGCCAATGTCGAATGCTTCTTCAAGCATCAGCGACCTGACGGACAACTGCCTTGCTACATTCTGGACGCGGAGCATCCCCACACACCGCATTACCTGGAACTTGGTGCAAATCTTGTCAATTACAGCCAGATTCAGGAGCTCGTTCCATTAGCCTGGGTCGCCCTGGAGATGGTCAAGATCACAAAGAACGAGGAGTTTCTCCTGCGCGCTTATTCTGCCTGTTCACGCTGGGATGCGTGGCTTGTGGCCAACCGGATGACACGCGGGCAGGGTGTCTTCGAGATCTTTTGCGAGTTTGACATGGGGTATGATTTCTCCCCCCGGGCGCACGATGGCGGAATTCCAAAAGCATGTCCTGGCAACGAGGCGCGCAATTGCCCGGATGCAGGCTGCCTTCCTCTGTTGGCCCCGGATCTCTCAGCAGTCGTCTATGGGTCACGGAAAGCTCTTGCGGAAATGGCAGGCCTACTGGGGCGACCGAATGATCAGACCACATGGCTGACGAAGGCCGAGGAGCTTCGAAGCGCCATTTACGCAAAGTGCTGGGACGAAGAAGATGATTTTTTCTATGACGTGGATGCCTGGGGTGATTTCCGTCGGTATCGCACGATTCACATCACGCATTTGCTCTCCGAGGGAGTCGTCACTGATGCACACTTCGATCGAATCTACGAGCGGTACATTAAGAGTCCGGATCACTTCTGGACCCAATTTCCTTTGCCATCGGTCTCGATTTCGGATCCCTCGTTCTCACCTGATGGCCACCAGATTCCCAATAACTGGGGCTACTGGTCGAATGGTCCCTGCATGTATCGCCTGTCGCGATGGATGATCAAGAATGGCAGACAGGAGGACTTGAAATGGATCATGTCTCGTTGGTTGGAAGCCGCCGAACAACGCTGGCCGGAAGATGTGACCCAGGCCATCGATCCATTCTCCGGGGAATGGTCTCCCGCCAGCCCCAACCATTCCAACACGCTCTTTTTCCTCATCGAAGCCGCGCAGATACTTAACAAGATGGGACGCGCTGCCAGAATACCCTAACTATTTTCGGCCTATGATTCCGATTGATTCCCCTCTTCCATTCATCTGGCGATCAGGCAAAAGTGCGCTGACTCCGAATACGTGAACGTATTTCAAGAAGAGCTTCCGCTGGGATACCAGCCAGCCGACCAAGATACATTTCTCTGCGGATCCGACGGCGCGACTTTGGGTTATCTTACGCGATAAAAATAATCCCGATCGGTTCATTAAACGGACAGTCCCTCCTATAACAATAAAATGACAACACGAACGTATAAACCTCTCTGCAGTTGGCCGGTGGAAGCCGCACCACCTCACTATCGATTCATTGAGCCGTCCACCCCCAACGTGACATGTTCACCCGAACCTCCCTGGCCTGCCCCCTGAGTTTGGTCCGTTGGTGACGCCAATGATGCTGCTACAAGTCACGCTGTCCTGACTGCAAACCATTTTCATTGTTGTTTTCACTTCACTGCCTGCAAAAATCAGAACGATTTGCACCCTTCGTGGGGTGCAGTTTACTTGCTTCCTCATCCATGAAAGTCCTCGCTCAATCAATCTCAGAAACTCGTTCGAAATCCATTCTGTTTCCCGTTCCGCCCGACACGGGGGCCGACGTCACACCGGCCCTGCGGGAGGTGCTGGCCGAACTTGCGAAACAAGGGGGCGGGCGCATCGAGTTTTCACCCGGACGATACGATTTCCGGCTGGATCGGGCGATTGAGAAGTATCTTTTCGTGAGCAATAACGACGAGGGCCTCAAGCGCATTGCGTTTCATCTCGAGGGTCTTTCCGAGGTCGAAATCGACGGGCAGGGCGCTGAGTTTGTTTTTCACGGTTTTCTGATGCCCTTTGCCGTGGAGAACTGTCGCGGGGTGACGCTGCGGAATTTTTCGATCGATTACGCGCGGCCATTCCATAGCGAGGGCGAGATTCTGAAAGTCGAGCAGGACGCCATCACGGTGCGATTTTCCGAGCATTACCCGTATCGGATCGAGGGCGATGAGTTGGTCTTTTTGGACGAGGATGGAATCCGTTACCCGTGGGGTCGGTTGCTTGAGTTTGATCCGGTGAAGCGGGAGCCGGCCTACATGGCCCTCGACTACTGGGGGAAATCTTTTGTCATCAGCGGCATGATCCCGGCGGACGAAAAAGGATCGTTCCTCTCGGCTTTCCGCGCCAGCGATTGTGGAGACCGGTGCGTGCGAGTCGAAGTCCGGGATCCATGCGACCGTGGGTAACGTGATGTATTTCGGTCCTGATCACCGCCGTGTGCCCGGGGTTTTTCTCAACGGTTGTTCGGATGTCACGATCGCCGATGTGACCATTCACCACTCGGGAGGCATGGCGGCAATCGCCCAAAAATGCGAATCGGTCGCCTTCTCAGACTACCGGGTCCTGGCCAAGCCCGGAACGGGACGGATCGTGAGCGCGACAGCCGATGCGACCCATTTCGTCAATTGCACGGGAAAGATCCGGCTCGACCGCTGCCGGATGGAAAGCCAGATGGACGACGCCACGAACATTCATGGCAACTATGCGACCATTGACCGCATTGCGGGCCCGCGCTGCATCGAGCTTCGCTTCATGCATTCGCAACACGCGGGATTCCCACTGCTCGCAGCCGGAGATTCGGCCGCATTTTCCGATGGCCGAACCTTGCACCCGTTGGGCGGCGCGGCCGTCTGTGCAGTGAACGTCATCAATCGCGACCTGCTCGCGGTGCACCTTGCCGACGATCTGCCGCCGGGAATCGTCCCAGGCACACTGGTCCACAACGCCGGGCAAACTGCTCCCGAGGTCGAGATCACGGATTGCGTCTTCACCGGCAACCGTGCGCGAGGGATCCTTTTGGGGTCCGCAGGCAAGACCCGCGTCGCGGGAAACATCTTCCACAATCCCGGCGCGGCC
>RPOS01000326.1 GCA_003820635.1 Verrucomicrobiaceae bacterium
GTGTCGGAGAGAAATGCGGGGTTGGCGCTCATCGCTTGGGAGGCGGACGCTAGGGGCTGCGGGCTGGATGGGCAAGAAGGAAGAAACGGGGAGAAAATGCGCTCAGGGCTCGATGAGATCCGCAAAATGCCCGCCGCGTGCGGTGACCCACTTGCCTTTCCGGATGACCTTGGTGAAGCCGATGCCATTGGCCGCCGCCGCGGTGAAGACATCCCACGCCTGGCTGTGCAGGATGCCGGAAACGATGAGATCGCCGCCGGGCGCGAGTGATTTCGCGATCACCGGCCAGGCCTCGATGAGCACGGTGGAAAACAAATTGGCCAGCACCACATCATAGCCCTTCTGGCGCGGCTTCCATTTCAGGACGTCCTGTTCCCTTGTTAGAATTTCCGGAGTTCCGTTGCGCCGGGCGTTGCGGGCGGCGGCGGCCACGGCGAAGGGATCGAAATCGCAGGCAAAAGTTTCCCCCGCGCCGAGCTTGCGGGCGGCGATGGCCAGCACGCCGGTGCCGGTGCCCAGATCGGCCACGGTCCAGGTGCTGCCCTTGCGCTCGCGGGCGGCATCCACCAGCAGGCGAAGGCAGGTGGAGGTGGTGGCGTGGTCGCCGGTGCCGAAGGCCATTTCCGGCGGGATCATGATGAGCTCGCGCTGCGGGTGCGCCTTGCGCAAGGCGGCAAGCTCCCGTGGCCGGGTCTCCGCAGTGAGCAGGAAAACATCCCGCACCTTCAGCGGCCGCGGCGGGGCGACGGGCTTGTTCCATTCCTCGCCCGCCACCTTGCGGAAGGTGCCGCCGAAGCGCGAAACGATGGCCTGGGCATCCTTTTCCGTCTGGCAGAACACCCGCACGCGGATCGATTTCCCGCCTTTGAGATACTCGATGACGAGATTCGGGTTCCCGGAAAAACGTTCCTCCCACGCGTCCATCCATTGCGCGGCGGAGAGTTTGGACCAGACGAACATGATGGCTGCTCCGGAATGGGGAAAAATGGAGCGGGCGATGAGATTCGAACTCACGACATCCACCTTGGCAAGGTGGCGCTCTACCACTGAGCTACGCCCGCGTCGCGAAACGCGTGGGCGCTTTCTACACCGGGACCAATGACCGGCAAGCCAAAATTTTCAAAATTTCCGTGCCCGGAGCCTCTGCCTCTGCCTTCCTTTCGCCGCACGCCATGTCCGACAAACTCGCAGAAATCATCGCCACCAAGCGCCTCGAAGTGGAAGCCCTCATGCCGCGCGCCGCCCTGCTCCGCGCCGCCGCCCTGCAGCGCAACGACTTCGGCGGCTTCCGCGCCGCCATCGACCGCGGGCCCGGCCGCCTCGGCGTGATCGCGGAGGTCAAGAAGGCCTCGCCCTCCGTCGGCCTCATCGATCCGGACTTCGATCCTGTCCGCCAGGCGAAGCGCTATCTGGAAGGCGGCGCGTCCTGCCTCTCGATTCTCACCGATGAAAAATATTTCCAAGGCTCGCTGAGTTATCTCACGCAAATTTCCAAATTTTCCTCCGCGCCGTTGTTGAGGAAGGATTTCACCATCCACGAGGTGCAGATCCACGAAGCCGCCGTCTCCGGCGCGGATGCCATCCTCCTTATCGTCGCCGCGCTGGATGATGAAACGCTGCGCCGCCTCTACGATGAGGCGAAGGGCTTCATGCTCGACGTGCTCGTGGAAGTGCACGATCTCCGCGAAATGGAGCGCGCGCTCGAGCTCGGCGCGGATCTCATCGGCGTGAACAACCGCAACCTCAAGACCTTCGAAGTGGATCTCGCCACCACCGAGCAACTCGCCGAGGAAGTGCCGGACGATGTGCTGTTGGTTTCCGAAAGCGGCATCAAGAGCCCGGCGGACGCGATGCGCGTGCTCGAGGCCGGTGCCAATGCCGTGCTCATCGGCGAGGCGCTGATGCGCGCCCACGATCCATCGCGGGAAATCGAAGCCTATCTGGCGCTGGAGCTTGCGTGATGGTTCATTGCCCGGCGTGGACCAGCAGCACGATCTCGCCCTTCGGCGGATGCGTTTGGAAATGGGCGAGCACTTCCGCCGCGCTGCCGCGATGATAAGTCTCGAATTTCTTGGTCAACTCGCGGGCGACGCAGACCCGTGCGGCGGAATCAATTTCAGTTAGAATCTCCAGCGTGGAGAGCAAGCGGTGCGGGGACTCGAAGAAAATGCCGGTCTCGCCGGCTTCCAGTGCGGCTGCCAGGGCGCTGCGGCGCTTGCCGGATTTCACCGAGAGAAAGCCGCCGAAGCGGAAGGCATGGCAGGGAAACCCGGAGCCGATCAGCGCGGTGATGACCGCCGAGGGGCCGGGCAACACTTCAAACGGCGTGCCGGTCTCGATGCAGGCCTGTACCAGCCGGTAGCCGGGATCCGAGATGCCGGGCATGCCCGCATCGCTGATGACGGCGATGGTTTCCCCGGCGCGGGCGGCGGCGACAAGCTCCGGCGCGCGGCGCGCCTCGTTGTGCTCATGCAGGGCTACGAGCGGCTTGCCGGAAATCCCGTGATGCGCCAGCAGCGGGCCCGAGTGGCGCGTGTCCTCGCAGGCAATGCGGTCCGCGCTTTTCAAAATCTCCAAGGCCCGCAGCGTGATATCGCCAAGGTTGCCGATGGGCGTGGGGACGAAGACGACGCGGCCGGTGGTTTCCATGGGTTGGAGTACGAAATTTATTCCGCTTTGGCTGTGGATTTTCCGAGAGCGGCAAATGCCAAGGCGAAAAGGACGAGAAAGACCAAATCAAAGATGGCGAAGGGTTTCCACATGCCGGGAATGCCGCCGTCCAACCAGTGCAATAAGACGATTCCGCAATAGGAAAGCTTGAGCAGGATGCCATAGGGAATCAGGCGGCGGTTGTTCACCGGATCGCGTGCGATCATCGCAAACATGATCGCGAAGATGATGAGAAGGGCGGCCGGGAACTGCACATATCCCGGATGATTGGGCGGGGTTGTTCCATAGGCCTCGAAAACGCGGCCCGGCGCGCATAAGAAGACGATGCCGAGGATGCCGTCATAAAGGGCGGCGATGATGAAAAGGACTTTGATGAGGGTCTTCATGATGCCTTCGGGTGGATGGATTCTTTGTAGCGTTTGCGAAAAGTGGCGCGCCGCCAGGCGGTGAGCTCGTCGCTGTAGAGGCGCTGGACCAGATCGAGGAAGCCGCTGTGCAATTCCTCGACGGTCATGTTGGCCGGGCGGTAGTTGATATCAAAAAGCGTGCACTTCTTCCAGTTGCCGGGTTCCAACAGGCGGCCCTCGTTTTCCAGCCGCGCGTAAAGCGGCGTGCCGGGGAAGGGAGTGAGGATGGTGACCTGCACTTCGTAGAGTTCGGTTTCCCGGACGAAGTTGAACACATCATCGAAGATCCGTGGCGTGTGGCCATCGAGGCCGATGATGAAGCAACCGTTCACGGTGATGCCGTGCGACTGGATCTTGCGGATGGCTTCGCGGTAGCGGGGCAGCTTGCGAAGCTTCCAATCGTTTTTCATTTCAAGTCCATGCAGGCCCTCATCGACCGGGCTTTCCAAGCCGATGAGCACTTGAGCGCAGCCGCTCTCGCGCATCAAGTCGAGCATTTCATCATCGTCGGCGACGGCGATGTCGGTCTCAGCGAACCACCGCAGCTTGCGGCCTGACAAATGCGGCAGCAGTTCCTTCCAGTAGCGGTGATTGACGAAACTGTTGTCATCCGCGAACTCGATGAATGGGCGTTTCCACAGCGACTGGATGCGGTCGATCTCCGCGAGCACCTTCTCCACCGGCTTCTGCTTGTAATGGCGGGTGAGCAAAATGGAACTGGCACAGAACTCGCAGCGGTGCGGGCATCCGCGGCTGGTCTGCACGGTGAGACGATTGTATTTGGAAAGGTCGAGCAGGTGAAACGCGGGCATTGGTGCGTCGGCGAGATCGAACCCGCTTTCGAGCGAGCCATAGCGGCGCTTGAGCACGCCGTTGGCCGCATCCTCCAGCACTTGCAGCCAGACCGACTCGCCCTCGCCGATCACCACCGCGTCGCAATGCAGTGCGGCCTCATCCGGCAGCATGCTCACATGCAGTCCGCCGATCACCGAGCGGATGCCGGCCTCGCGGTAGCGGTCGGCCAGTTCGTAAGCCTCGTT
>RPOS01000327.1 GCA_003820635.1 Verrucomicrobiaceae bacterium
GCTCAGCGGCCTGTCCGTCTTGTTCGGGTTGACCATCTGATCGACCAGCATATTCATCAGCGGCACGACGCCACCCAAGTACCCACGTAAGCTGTTATCGATGATGATGGGTGACAGCTCAATCTTCATCTCTTCAAACGCAAACTTGGCAATCGCTTTAGCCAGCTCGCTAGTCGTGGTCGTAGTCTGCAACGGCTTCGGCATCCCTTGCTGATAGGTGCCGACCAGCTCGCGGGTAGTCAGAAACGAATGGTTTGTAAAGGCTTCCAGCACAGGGCGAATAGCCTGCGGAACTGGCGTCACGCGGCCTACATACTGCTCATAGGCATAGCCAAGTACTTGCTGCACTACCTCGCTAGTCAGTTGTTCTTTCTCGGTGCCTTGCCGTGCCATGTACTGCACCAACGCTTCCACGGGCACTTTGAACAGCGCGGCCATGTCGCCCGGCACCGGCAGTTTCTTGCCGCCAATGATCCAGTTATCCGCCTTCTCGGCTAGCGTCTGCTTCTTGTACTCCTCATCGTCGCTGTTAGCCAAGGCATAGATCAGCGCGAAGCCCGTCATCTTGGCCGCCTGTGTCCAGAACAATCGCTTGGCCACAGCTTTCTCTGTGTTGCTTGAGCCGCGCCCAACCATGCTGCGCAGCAACAGATCACTCGACTGCAAGTAAGCGTTGAAGAAGGGGATAGTGGCAATCCCTATCCCAACCGTTGTGCTGGCACCCCGACGACGAAAGTTAATGAACTCCCGAGCGCGAACTGTGGCAAGCGCCACGTTTTTGTTTTCTTCCGCCATGGTGCGGTCGTAGATTGCCTTACGCATGGCCAAGTCCGACGCCCGCGTAATCGATTCCAGCCGGTGATGCAGCTCACTGAGCCAGCCGCGCTTGGAGTACCCCATGCTAAACAAAATCGTTTCTGCCGGGTTGCTGGCGTTGTAGTCGATGTTCCCGACCAACCCCTTTTTGGCAAACTCTTTAGTGAACGGGTGATCTTTGCCGAATATCGCTTCATGCCCGGCAATTCGCAGAAAGTTCGTAACTGCCGGCACAATCAACCGCGATGGGCTTCTTACGCCAGACTGCACAAACGCTCGTTGAATATCGTCTGTCACCTGCTTGGCCACGAACGGCGGCATCACCGTCACAATCTTGCGCAAGATGTTGGATACCTGCGCGAACAACTTAACGATGGTCAGCTTCGGCTCTGGGGCATCGCGGAACGCTACCGCATCCCAGTGCGACCGCACTTCAAAGTATTCTTCCTGCCCTTTTTTGTAAGTTCTGACGACATTCCCCGCGTTGTTTGCGGATGTCTTGTTGCCATACAAGCGCCGGGCTTGGCCCATATCTGCCAGCAGATTAAGCGTGGTCGATGCTGCATCCTGCTTGATTGTCTGCTTGAGCATCCACCCCATTAGCTTGGTGTGGTTGTCGAACACGTTGCCCACTTCCCGCTGCGTGCTACCCACAAACTTCGGCAGGGAGCCCAACTGCGTTATCCCGCGCCCGGATGTACGTCGGGGTACATACTTATCAAAGAAGTCTTCCACTCGGTCAAACGGCACATATCCCGCAGCGTCTTTCCACTCCTGCGATGTCTCTTTCGAGATGCGCCCTACGGCAACCAGCTTGTCGATCATGTAACTGCGCTGCTGATCCATCATGTCAGCAACCTTTTGAATCTCCGGGTTAGCCTTCAGCCCGCGCAGGGCGGCATCAATCTGCTCATCGGGGGACCGGTCATCCTTTTGTACCAGCTTGTGAATGGGAAACAGGTCTTGCTTTTTCTTTTGGCGCTCCACATTCTCCTGCCGCATGGCATCAAGGCGTCGAGCTTCCAGCATCTTGCTGGCCTCGGCATAGCCCAGCTTGAAGTCCATGCCTTTGGCATCACCCCAGTTCTTGATGGCCGCCAGCATGTCTGCAATCGACCCGCCCGGCCCTGCCTTGTCAGCCACAACGTACTGCCCTGTGGTGGCGTCTTTCTCGATTGCGCCAGTGCGGAAAAACGGATTGACCAAGGCTTCCGGGTCTGCTGCCTGCCGCATCAAGGCTTCGGGGTTATTTAGGCCTGTGAGTTCATCCCGCACTCCGCCATCGAACAAGATGTTTGACCGATTAACTACCGAAGCATTAGCGTCGGCTATCTCCGTGCGGAATCGAGTGACATACGACACGTCATCCGTTTCGGTAAATATCCGCACGACATCTTTCATCGCCGTCTTAAAGGCTCCCGGCGCTTCCTTCATCAGCTCGCTTTGCTCGGCCAATCCTTCGGTGGGGCTGGGTGCACGCAGGCTCTTGCGAACATCGCCTTCCTCTTTAATAACGCGCGGCGCAAAAACCTCTTTAATATCGTTATAACCTGTACGACGCGGGCGTGAGTCACCATCGAAATGAACAATTGGATACTTGTAAGCCTTTTCGCCAACTCTAATATCTGTTGATCCGGTTACCGTACCCATTGTCGGTTCTTCATGTCTCGGCCCGGTAGCCAAAACACGGG
This sequence comes from Verrucomicrobiaceae bacterium, assembly GCA_003820635.1. The sequence goes on from RPOS01000327.1 coordinate 2,508, forward strand.
TTCCAACCGGAATCGCGTAAAACCCCGGAAACACTTCCTCAAGACGCTCTGCTGCGCTGTGTTGTTTTAATTTCTGGTCAGCCATCAACGCCTTCTGATACTCATCCGAAGTCTCCTCCATTCTCTGAGCAAACTCTTCATGAGTCATTCGTCCGGCCACATAATCATCTCCAATTTGTCGGCGGATATTTTCTATACGTTCTAAATAATTGCCATCCTGTTTTGGGCCGATTGTTGGCAGTCCTTCTGTCCCCTTGCCTCTGATACTCTTTGCCTCACCCTGCTTCGCTAACGCACCTTCTTTCAGCTCACCCTTCTCAACCTTGCCGAAGATTTGCTCGGGCGATTCCACCTTGGTCAGCGCAGACTTGATCGCTTGGAACAGCTTGCGTAGCTTGGCCACTACTGCGGCAACCATACCTGCGGGCGGCTTGGTCGCGTCGAAGTCAGCAAAGGCATCGGCCACTGCTTCTTCGGTGATCTTCTCCATGTCACCGTTGTACTCGCGCATATAGGCGTCGTAGCGCGATTCCTCACCAGCCTTCAGTGGCTTACCATCGATGTTGCGCTGCTTGAGGTATTGGTCAATCCACTTGTCCTTAGCCATTTTGGACAGGGATTTCCATTGGGCATCGGTGAAGAAACCCAGCTCGCGCAGAGCATGGATAGCTTCGTGGCGAAGCGTGCGGATTGGGTTGGCAGAATCGGAGGCAATCTGAATGAGCTTCTGGGCGTAAGAGCCTTCCGCTGTCATGCCGTTGATGAGCTTAAGGCCAATGTCTTTCAGGCCAAACTTGTTGAGCGCGGCGCGAAGGGTTTGCTCGAAGTCGGTTACTTGCTTGGTGCGTTCTTCCCCGCGCAGGCTTAGCGCCTCTTCATCGGGGCGAGCAGCTTGTCGGCGTTCTTTAACTTCAGCTTCCGTAGCTTTACGCCGGGCTTCTTTTACTTCGGCAGCACGTGACGGTTGCGCAACAGGCTTCTCCGCCACAATCCGTTCATATTCACTGCGCAGTGTGCCTACATCCTCTTCTTTTACTGCTTCGCGCCATGCACTGCGTTGCGCTGGCGTCAGCTCGGAGAAGGGCTTCTTGCCACCAACAGCTTCGGCGGTGTCGTTCCAATACTGCTCAGGCCGTGCTAGTGCAGGCTTTGCAGCGACTTCAGGCGCAGTTGGTGTTGGAGCAGTTCTTCCAACAGGTACCACTCCGCGTCGGACAGTTTCTCCAGCTCCGGTGGTAGTGGGCTCGGCGGGCGCGACAGGTCTAGGCTTGCTAGGTATGCCCACGCTAGGCTTACCTGCTCCGGCGGCAGGTTCAAATGCAGGAACTCTGGGTGCTGGGAATAGTGCATCGAATGCCTCCGCTTTATGTGAGCCTTCTTCAAGCTTAAGCGCCTTACGCGCAGCCTGTCTGGCCTCTGGGGCCATCACAGACATGCTCACAAGCTTACGCAGGAACGGACGATTCCGCCCATTCTCAGCCCATGTTTTCGTCTCGGGTCTTACACCCGCTGCGGTGAGTGAATC
>RPOS01000328.1 GCA_003820635.1 Verrucomicrobiaceae bacterium
GCGAGTGCGCCACCAATCCCTGCGTGAATTTCAAATGATCCAATACGCCGGGTTGATACATCAGCAGTCCGCTCACCACGAGCAGACCCCACCACGCGAACATCGCAATGCGCCACACGCGGCTGCCATCCGGCCACTCGAAACGCGACCACTCACGCGGCAGCCACCACACCCAAGGCAACAGCAACAACATCGCTCCGATCTGCACGGCCTGGAAATGCGTGCCGCCCATCGCTTCCGTCACACCGAACACCAGCCAGGACACCGCGAAGAAAATCCAGATACCACGGGATTTCACGCTGCCCGTGGAAACCGCTGCCACCCTCGGCAGCATGAGCATCAAACCCACCACGATCAGCGATGATCCTAACAGGCTGGAACCGGTCGGTCCGCCCGTTGTCCGATCCACCGGCGGATAGACGGCTGGAGATGCCGCGAACACCAACGAGACTGGAACCAGTGCGAGTCCCGCCAATCCTGCAAGCGAGAAAATGCGCCGGATTTTGCTCCAATCATGCGAACGCTCACGCCATGCGGCCGCCAGCACACCCCACAATAATACCAGCGCCGCCACGAATCCCCACAGCGCGCCGCCTTTCCAATCGAGAAAAATTTTCCCGGAAGTCTCTCCTCCGAGCCAATGCCACACGCCGAGCGCAATAGCCGCCGTCCACGCCCATACCGAAGCGGGAGCCCATGCGCGGGCTTTCGACGAGTCCACCTGATAGATTGAGAACAGCCATGCGACGAGCGGCAACGAGGTCCAGCCGTAGAGTTGCACGTTCAGATGCACCGGCACCCAGCGGCCGTAGGTCCAATGTGCCAGTTGAAGGTTGGGAAACAATAGTAGAAGGGACAGATACAGCCCCACCGCGTTTCCAAACACGAGCCAGCCCAGCGCGTGCTTGAGAGCGCCATCCACTGGCACCATGGATTGATCGCCGGCCATCAGACTCCTTCCCCTTCGATTCTTCCGTCGCGCATGCGCACGGTGCGGTCGCAACGGCTGGCGAGTTCCGGATCATGTGTGGCAAGCACCAGCGTTCGTCCGCGTGAGCGGACCAGCTCCAACAACAGCTCGAACACCGTTTCGCGGTTCTTCTCATCGAGCGCGCCGGTCGGTTCGTCGCATAGTAACAGCTCCGGATCATTCATCAACGCACGCACCAAAGCGCCGCGCTGGCGTTCGCCGCCGGAAAGCTCGCGCACCCGCTGGCCAAGTCGATGCTCGACGCCGGTGGCCTTCGCTAACTCTTGCAGGCGTGCCAGCCCATCCGCACGCTTTCCGCCCGCGGCGATCACCGGCACCATGCAGTTTTCCGCGAGTGTGAGATCCGGCATGAGGTGATGGAACTGGAACACATAACCGATGCGGTGCCGCAGCAGATCAATGCGCGTCAGCTCGTCCACCACGTCTTTACCCGCCACCCGGATCAAACCGCGGTCCACTTCCTCCAGCCCGGAAATCACATTGAGCAGCGTGGATTTTCCGCAACCGGATGTTCCGCATAATGCGACCACTCCGCCTTTCGGCACTTGCAGGGTCACACCCTTGAGAACTTCGATGCGGCCGCGGTCGAAACTCTTCCACACGTCCTGGACGCACACTTCCATGTTTTCCGCCGGGTTCATTCGAATCGCAGTGCCTCCGCGGGTTTGAGGTTCGCGGCATACCATGCCGGATAGAGCGCGCCGGCCAGTGCGGTGACGACCGCCAGCGAAAGCGCGCCGGCCACTTCCGCCCAGCCGATGCGCGGTTCGATGTAACCCTGAAGCTGCGGCACCGCCCGCAGCACGTGTAGCCCCGCCGTGCTAAGGCCCCAGCCGAGCGCCGTGCCGATGGCGGACACCAACAACGACTCACCGAAAATCATCCGCGCCACCTGGCCGCGGGAAAACCCGCAGACCCGCGCGATGGCCAACTCCTTGATGCGGCCGAAGACCGAAAGGATCATCGTGTTGGTCACGCTCAGCCCGCCTAACAGAAAAGCGCAGCCGCCCACCACCCAGGCCGTGGTTTTCATGATCTTGAACTGCGAGTAGCTGCGGCTGAATTCCTCGTTTTCCAGCGCGGTCAGCCGTCCGTGATTTTGTTCCATCCAGCGTTTCACTTCGGCGGCTTCATGGCCCTCCGCGAGCGCCACGGTGATGACCGATGACACGCCTTCCTTGTGAAAAGCGCGCTGGCAGGTGCCCAGTGGCATGAACACGCCGCCATTTTCAAAACCATTTTCCAGCCGCACCACACCCGCCACCTGATAGGTTCCCTGGCCGAGTTCGATGTTCCCGCCCGCCTTGGCGTTGAGGAAATCCGCAGCACGCTCGCCGAGCACCACGACGTCCCGGCCATCGATGAAATCTGCCTCTGATCCACCGAGCCATTCGCCCTTGCCGAGGCGCGGATCGGAAACCTCGATGCCGAAACAAGTGACCACCGGGCGCTCCGGCGCGGTGATGATCGTGAACAAAACCGGCCGCGCCTCCTTCACAAACGGCTGTTGTTTCAACTCCTCCGCCACTCCCACCGGCACGTTGCTGAAAAACAAATCCGACACGTTCTTCTCAAACACCACCATCTCCGAATCGCTTTGCAGGATGCGCTCGAACATTTTCACCGCACCACCTAACAGGCCGACCACGCTCAGCATTGTCGCCACGCCGAGCGCGATGCCCGCCGCACCGATCGCCGTGCGCACGCGGTGGCGGCGCAGGTTGGTGAAAACCATTCTCCAGAGACTCATCGGACGTGGGATGTATTAGACCGCAACCATGACCATTTGCGGAGTGGTCGGCAAGGTCACACGCAGCGGCGCGAGCATTCCCCACCGCTCGTCTCCTCCCGGCAGTTTGGCCTGCACGCGGTCTCCCGTCTGGCGCAGCCGCTTGAAGCGCCGCAAGGTCGCTTGAAAGCCTTCGGCCAGAATGAGATTCGGGCGACCCAGTTCCGCATCGCGTCCGCCGGTCTTGCCGCTTTCATCCTCCGGGCAGAGCACGTCCTTCAAATCGTCCGCCGCCTGATAGGCGAGGCCGCGCAGCATGCCGATTCGGTCGAGCAACTGGATTTCACGGTCCGTGCCGCGGCCGATGATGGCCGGAAGAACCAAGGTGAGGCGCAGCAGATCGCCAGTCTTGCGGGCGGCCACCTCGCTGACTTCGGCGGCGGATTGTTCGCCGCGCCATCCGCGCAGGTCGAATGCCTGGCCGCCGATCACGCCGCGGGGGCCGAGACGCGCATCCACCCAGTCGCCGGCGCGTTCGCGCCGTGCGGGAGAAGCGCTGCGGATGCCCTGCCAGATCATGGCATAGCCGCGGTTGATGATGGCCAGCGCGGCGAGCATCGCCACCGCCTCGCCATGCACCACGTGCGGACAAGGAGCACCACGACGGGTGCGGGCGTCGTCCATCGCCGGAAGATCATCGAAAACCAGCGAGGCCGTGTGCAGATACTCGATGCCGCAGGCCACCGCCCGCGCGGCTTCCTCGGCCACGCCCATTTCGATGCCCACGAGGTAAGCGGTCACCGCGCGCACCAGCGAACCCGGCCGCGAGAGAATGTCGCCCAGCGCCGCCGCCAACCGCGGGTCAACGCCCTGCATCGATCCCATGCCGTTGACGAAACTGCCCGCCATCAGCGCCTTCGCGCATCCGGCGCGCCGTTTCCACCATGATTCAGGAGTCAGTTGATTGTTGGAAAAAGGGTTGCTGCTCACTTGACCTTGCCGACGACATGGAAGCGCACGACGAGTTGCGGATCCACCGTCATCACCGCCATCGAGCGGATGATCGGCAGGCTGAAATTCTGATAGTCCATCGTCACCTGGCCGCTGATGGTTACCCAGTCGCCGTCCTTTTTAACGGTGTAGGGAAAGCTGAGCTCCTTGGAAACACCGTGGATCGTGAGCGTCCCCGTTCCTTGCTGGCCACCGTTCTTGTCGGTCCATGATTTGGTGAACTTGAAGCCGCCCTTGGGATTTCCACCGCCCAGCCACTTGATCAT
>RPOS01000329.1 GCA_003820635.1 Verrucomicrobiaceae bacterium
GGCATCGCGCCGATCCTTGGCACGGCGCTCATCGTGCTGGCCCGCCGCTACGAACTCGGCGATGCCAAGGATCACATGGATCCGCTGGTGGCCGTGCTCGATTCGAATTTCTGGCTCACCACCCACGTCATCACCATCACGCTCGGCTACTCGGCGGGCCTGCTCAGCGCGTTTCTATCAGCCGGCTTCGTGCTGCTGTGCGGGCTGGGGTTGGACCGCGGAGACAAGGATCTGCGCCGCGCGCTGACGCGCATGGTCTATGGCATGCTGTGCCTCACGCTGTTTCTCTCGCTGGTCGGCACGGTGCTCGGCGGCATCTGGGCGAACTACTCGTGGGGCCGCTTCTGGGGCTGGGATCCAAAGGAAAACGGCGCGCTGCTCATCGTGCTGTGGACGCTGGCCATCCTCCACGCCCGCCTCGGCGGCCACATCCGCGAGTGGGGCATCCACCTCGCCTCCATCTTCACCGCCATCGTCGTCACCTTCTCATGGTGGCACGTCAATTTCCTCGGCGTCGGATTGCATAACTACGGTTTCACCGCCGGCAAGAACACCATCTGGGCGTTATATGCCTGCATGGCCGTGGTCATGGTGTTCGGCTTCATCGCCATGGCGGTGGAGAAAGAGCGCCGCCGCCTTGCGCCTGACGCTTCATGAGCACCCCGCTCGATCACGGCTTCAAGGGCTACCGCAGCTACGGTTCCTGGCTGCGCGGGAAATTCGGCGGCAAGCGCGTGTGCAAAGTGATCGTCGATGCCGGTTTCTCCTGCCCCAACCGCGACGGCAGCAAGGGCTACGGCGGCTGCGCCTATTGCAACGTTGATTCCTTCACGCCGGCCTTGCCACGCTCGATCGATGACATCCGCGGGCAGGTTTCCCAAGGCATCGCCCGCGCCCGCAAGCATTACGGCGCGGAAAAATTCATCATCTATTTCCAGCCGAACACCAACACCCACGCCCCCGTGGAGATGCTGCGCGGGATTTATGACAAAGCCTTGTCCGTTTGCCCGGAGGATGTCGTGGGCCTGGCCGTCGGCACCCGGCCGGACTGTCTCGATGCGGAAAAGATCGCCCTGCTGGAAAGTTATGCGGACCGCCTGGAGGTGGATCTCGAACTCGGCATGGAATCGATTCACGACGAGACGCTCGACGGCATCAACCGCGGCTGTCGGCACGGCGAGTTGGTCGCGCTGCTGGAATCGCTCGCGGACTCACCGCTGAACCTCTGCATCCACACCATCTTCGGGCTGCCCGGCGAAACGCGCGCAATGATGCTGGCCTGTGCGGGCGAGCTCAACCGCTTCCCGCAAGTCCGCTTCGTCAAGCTCCACCACCTGCACGTCGTCAAGGGATCGATCCTCGCCGCCCGCTATCAAAAGGAGCCGTTTCCGGTTTTCAGTCTCGAGGAATACACGGATTTCCTCTGCGGTTTCCTCCCGCTGCTGCGGCCGGACATCGTCATTCAGCGCCTCTTCGGCGTGGCGGACCCAAGCCTGTTGATCGCGCCGCAATGGAAGCTGCCGAAAGCCGCCGTCCAGTCCCACATCGACCGCGAAATCCAGCGCCGCGGCATCGTGCAGGGGAGCCGACTTGCGGGGCTTGCGTGATTCATGCCTGCTCGTGCATGCTCGCCGCCATGCTTCTCCGGATCCTTTCCCTGCTGGCCGTCTTGAGTTCACTCTTGCAGGCGGACAATGCGGCGCTTGATGCCTGGCTCAAGCGCCAAGCGACGGTCAAAACGCTGGAAACCGAATTTGTCCAGGAGCGCAAACTGCCCAGTCTCAAGCAACCCGTCAGCACGCCGGGTAAACTCTCGTTTGCCAATCCCGGCCGCGTCCGCTGGCAACTCGGCGAGCCCGTGGCGACCCTCGTTCTCTCGGACGGCACCACGCTCACCCTGATCGACCATAAAGTGAAAACCGCACGCCGGATTCCCGCGGACTCGCCGCAGGCCGCAAGGTTCAGCATGCTCACCGGTGATGGTTTCCAGAATCCGGAAAATTTCCACGCGATGTTCGAAATCGCCGCGCACCGGGTGGCATCCGGCATCCATCAATACACGCTCAAGCCCAAGGACCACAGGATGCGCTCGCAAGTGCCATGGATTTTCCTCGATATCGATCCGGCGAAAAACGAACTCCGTGCCATGGAACTGGAGCTAAAGGACAAGTCCCGCATCCGCACCGTGTTCCAGAACCCGCGGATCAACACGAAACTGCCGCCCGCCTTGTTCGAAGCGGATTTAACAGGCCTAACGGTGAACGATGGACGATAAGCGCCGGCTTCTTTCGCCAGGCCTTTCATGCCAACGGCCTCCGATCCAATCGGGACTTGCAGGATCGTGGAAAAACGGGAATGTGCTTTTGTGCGCACCACTATTGAGCTCCCTGATCCCTTGTTTCGTGAGGTGAAATCCACTGCCGCACGGCAGGGCATGCGTCTTAAGGACTACATCACCGAGGCACTTCAGGACAAACTGGCCAAGCGACCTGCTTCCGCAGAGAAGCCTTGGATGAGGTTCGCGGGCATCGCCGCCAATGACCCGGAAATGGTGGAAGAACTCAAGCGCATCGAGCAAATCGTGGACGAGAACTTCGAGCAAATCGAAGTGGAGGAGTGGAAATGATCCTGGATACCAACGGCCTTTCCGCTTGGTGGCTCAACGAACCGTCCTTCATCCGGCACATCGAGCACGCGGATCGCCTCTGCGTTCCCGTTCCCGCGTTGGCGGAATTCCGCTTCGGCATCCTTAAATCCCGGTTTCGGGAAATGATGACGGCATGGCTTGAAGACGCGCTCGCCACCACCACGGTCCTGGTGGCTGACGATGCCACCACCCGCCACTATGCGGAAATCCGTCTCCAACTCGCATCCGCAGGCACCCCCATTCCGATGAACGATCTCTGGATCGCCGCCATCGCCCGCCAGCACAAAATGCCGGTTCTCAGCCGTGATGCCCATTTCGACCATGTCTCCGGACTTGCCCGGATCGGGTGGTGAACAGGCTTTGCATCGCCAAAGACTTGCGCGAAACCACTCCCGCCGCCTCGTATCGCAAGCGCCTTGCCATGATCCGATGCAAGCGGCGTAAGCAGTCAACAGAGCACCTCTCGCATTTTTGCCAGAAATCTGGCGGCTCTGGCATCTATGCTACCCGGCTCTCGATGGTCACACACGTTTGCCGCATGTTTGGCTATTTGCGATGGCTGCCATTCATCTTGTGGCCAGCACCCGCACTTCGAGCCCGGAGATCCGGCGGAAGTGCGCTTCATCCCGTGGGCCGACCAGGACTCCGCATCCCAGACAGCGTGCGGTGGCGGCGACGGCGATGTCGTTCTGGGGAATCATGGTTCCGCTTTGGGTCAGTTCGGCGAAGATGTCGGCGTGATGTTCAGCGGTTTCGGCGGTGAACGGCTCGATTCCCATCAGGCGGCGCAAAGATTCAAGGTGTGCCATGCGGCGGGCGGCCCGCGCGGCGGAATCCGCCAACCGGACGCTTGCGAGAGCCTCGGCCCAGACCACGGCGGGTAGTATGAGTTCCTCGTTGTCTTCAAGGGTGACGGTTTGCCCTGCATTGAGGGCGCGCTCCCAAGCCACCAGCGCGGATGTATCCAGAATCAGGCCCATGGATTGGCGGCGGGTTGATCGGCCTCATTCACTTTTTCCAAATCGTCGGCGAACCGTCGTGGGTGCCAGGTGCCAGCGGGGACAGGAGTGTCCCAACTCCTTATGCAAAACATCCCCGCCACCGGAGCAGGTGACGGGGATGTGCAAGAATCCGATGGCAAAGGTTTCCGATCAGCCGGGGATCAGGTCCTTCACCGCATCGCGCTCTTCCTTGAGCTC
>RPOS01000330.1 GCA_003820635.1 Verrucomicrobiaceae bacterium
CATCCGCTCGAGCACATCCTGGCAGGCCTGCCCGCAGTGGCGGATGAATCCGTGCGCACCGCCCTGCGCAATCACGGCGGCGGCCACTGGAATCACACGTTTTTCTGGGAAATCATGACCCCTGCCGCCAGTTCCGGCGCGCCATCGGAAAAACTCGCCGCCGCCATCACCGCGGCCTTCGGCTCGATGGATGATTTCAAGAAAACCTTCAACGAGGCCGCCGCGAAACGCTTCGGTTCCGGCTGGGCGTGGCTCGTTCTAACAGACGGCAAGCTCAAGGTCACCAGCACGCCCAACCAGGACAACCCGCTGATGAAAGGCCTTGTGCCCGATGCCGAGCTGGGCACGCCGCTGCTCGGTCTTGATGTCTGGGAACACGCGTATTACCTCCACTATCAGAACCGTCGCGCGGATTACATCGGCGCATGGTGGAACGTGGTGAACTGGTCCGCCGTTTCCAAACGTTTCGCGGAGGCGGCCGCATGAAACTCCACACGCTGGAGCAGGAGCAAACGCTGCCGATCACGCTGGACGAGGCATGGGATTTTTTCTCATCGCCCGCCAATCTCGATGCCATCACGCCCGATGATCTAGGGTTTCACATCACCAGCCCGCTGGCCGGGAAGATGTTCGACGGCCAGATCATCACCTACCGGGTGCGGATCGCGCCGCTCGTCCATGTGACATGGGTCACCGAGATCAAGTGCGTGGAGGAAGGCCGCGCGTTCGTGGATGAGCAACGCTTCGGCCCCTACAAGTTCTGGCACCACCGCCATGAGTTCGTGGAAGTGCCCGGCGGTGTCCTGATGCGCGACAAGGTTCACTACGCACTGCCTTTCGGCCCCTTCGGCGCGATCGCCCACGCTCTCTTCGTGCGGCGCAAGCTCGAATGGATCTTTGGTTTCCGCCGGAAATTGCTGGCCGGGAAATTCGCCGCGGCGCGTTGAAATCCCGGAATGGAGCTTCCCGCGTGTGGCCGGATCCGATAGGGGATGCCAATGATCGGCATCCTCGGAATCGCGGCGTTCATGGGCGTGGCCCTGCTTTTGTCGAAGCAGCGGAGCGCCGTCCGCTGGCGCACGGTGGGCATGGCATTGGCCATCCAGGCCGGGATCGGAGCGCTGGTTTTCGGCGTGCCGCAGGGCCGCGCCGCGCTCGACTGGATCAGCACGCGCGTGACCGATGCCATTGGCGCGGGCAAGACCGGCGTGGATTTCCTGTTTGGTCCGCTCACTGCGGATGGCGGCGGCATCGGTTTCGTGTTCGCGCTGCGGGTGCTGCCTATGATCGTGTTTTTCTCCTCGCTGATCGCGGTGCTCTATCATCTCGGTATCATGCATCGGGTGATCCGGGTGCTGGGAGGCGGGCTGCGGAAACTGTTAGGAACAAGCTCCGCGGAGTCGATGTCCGCGGCGGCCAACATCTTCGTTGGGCAGACCGAGGCACCGCTGGTGGTGAAGCCCTTTGTGCCGCGCATGACTTCCTCCGAGCTCTTCGCGGTGATGACCGGCGGGCTGGCAAGCGTGGCGGGCTCGGTGCTGGCGGGCTACGCGGCGATGGGCGTGGAAATGAAATACCTGCTGGCGGCTTCGTTCATGGCGGCTCCGGGCGGGCTGCTATACGCCAAGCTGATGGTGCCGGAGGCCGACACGCCGCAGGAGGGCGCGCCGGCCTTTGCCGAGGGCGATGAACAGCCAGCCAACGTGCTGGATGCCGCGGCGCTCGGCGCGACCACCGGGCTCAAGCTCGCGCTCAATGTGGGAGCCATGCTGCTGGCATTTATCGGCCTGATCGCCCTGCTCAACCTGATGCTCGGCGGAATCGGCGGCTGGTTCGGCATGGCGGAGCTGAGCCTGCAGTGGATTTTCGGCTGGGTTTTCGCGCCGCTGGCGTGGCTGGCTGGCATTCCGCTGGAGGAAATCCGCCAGGGCGGCAGCCTGATCGGCCAGAAACTCGTGCTCAACGAGTTCGTCGCCTACGTGGAGCTCACCGCCGTGCAGGACGCCATGAGCGCAAGGACGCGCGCGATCTGCTCGGTGGCGCTGTGCGGCTTCGCCAATCTCTCGTCCATCGCGATTCTGTTAGGCGGGCTCGGCGGGATGGCACCGTGCCGCCGCCAGGAAATCGCGCGGCTGGGGCTCAAGGCGGTGGCCGCCGGCACGCTGGCCAATCTGACCAGCGCGGCAATCGTCGGGATGTTCGTGGCGGGCTGAATCCGCGTTCACAACGGCCTTGCATAGGTGCAGCAGCGGTTGTGCCAACCCTGTTCCCAGCGTTTCTCGCCGCGGGCCGGCGGCGAGTTGGCGATGCGGCGCGAGAGCACGCGCTTGGCCGCAGCGGCGAATTCCGTGGCCGCGGCGGGCCCGGCGGGAACGTCCTTCATTTCCCCGAGCACCTGCAGCAAGCCCCAGCCGCGACCGTTGTAGCGCTCGGATACCTGTGTGCCGTCGCCCTTGAAGTTGACATAATCGATCAGCGCATAAGTCCCCTGCGGCGTGGTGGCCACCTTGTGATAGTTCGCCTCGATGCGCGCCTTTTCGGAACGCGGAGCCGCAGCGAGGATTTTCGGCAGCGCCGCGCGGGAACGGGTGATGATGAAATCCGTCTGCAAGGGCACGTTCGCCGCCAGCCATTTGCGCAGCGAAACCATGCGCGGGCTGTTGAAGTCCTTTTGAAACTCCGCCTTGGTCTTCCACGGGCTGTGCCGCTCCAGCGCCACCGGCGGCAGATTGGCTCCGCGTTGTTTTGCGAAGGCGGCAAACTGCGGCCAACTCTCCTGGAAGCGGCCCTTGAATCCGGCCGGATACCAGATGAAGTGGCCGATGCCGAGCGATGGAAACTCCTCGCCCGCGTTCCATGTGGTGAGGCCTTCCACGCTGCCCGCGCATTCGTTCTGCCAGATCTTGCGGCCGATGGCGGCCTTCTGTGAGACGCTCAAATCCGCGGCGGGCGCGCAGGCGGCGATGAGGATGGTGGTGAGGGTGGCGAAAAGGGCGGCTTTCATGAGGTGGATGAATGGTGTGTTTCTCAAACGGTGGAATTGCCGGCGGCACGATTGCACCGCGATGCGCGGAATTTCCACCGATAAAATCCGTGATTCTTCCCAGGCTGCCACTCCGGGGCCTGCGTTTCCCGAACTGACGCGAAGTTTTTTCACTGCTGGAATCCTCGCCCTGCAAGGCTTGCAGCGGATCGTCCGGCTGGAAATGAAAACAAAACTTGTGATTCATCCGCCGGGACCGCAGCTTGCCGGTCGCTTGTGAGCCAGCAATGGATTTGCAATCGCGCTTTGTTGAGTCTCTGACGCCGTAATCAAAGGAAGTGTGGAATGAACTGGCGTTATTAGAACTGAAAACAATGGATATCTACGTGGGCAACCTGCCCTACTCTGCTACTGAAGGAGACGTCACCGGACTCTTCGCCGCATTCGGACCTGTCGAACGGGTCAAAATCATCACCGACCGCGACAGCGGGCAATCCAAGGGATTCGCCTTCGTGACGCTCGGCGACCAATCCCAGTTGAACGCGGCCATCGA
>RPOS01000331.1 GCA_003820635.1 Verrucomicrobiaceae bacterium
TGTCGGCGACGGTTCAAAACCGGATTTCTTGCCGGTTCAAAACCGGACAGTTTGTTAGAGACCGAAAGTGCCTAGAATTGGGGGCCAAACGTCTTTTGGTGGGTGGTCCACAACCCAGAATTTCAGGTTTGGATGATGTATGATGGTGACCGACTTCCGGGCGGTGGTGGCGATCTCGTAGTTTCGACCCTCAAAATCGATGGTTTGGTCGTTATTGACCTTGCGGGAGCCGCGCATTGAGAAGTGCAGATCAAGCAGGCTTGAAACGGGCGTTGGACGGAGCCGTCCGTTGTTTTCCAGCACGGCGCGGTCCCACACGTCCAGCGGGATCCGGGCGGTGCTTCGTTGTCGGGTTCGGTTTTGGCGGATGATTTCCATCTGGAGGATCTCGTCGGCGTGTTCGTAGGTTTTGACTTTGGCGTGAGCCAGAAGTGTGACGATCCGGTTCTGAAAGGTGCCGAAGCGGCGTTCGATTTTGCCTTTGGCCTGGGGAGTGGGCGCGACGATGTGGGCCACGCCAAGCCCGCGCAGGGCACGCTGGAACTGGCTTTTGGGATCGCCGTGGTCAGTGCTGGAACTGGGGCCAAAGAGGCTCAAGGCGTCCGTGTAGATGGCTTCCGGCAGGCCGAGGGTTTCAAACGCGCGACGGAAGTGTTGGAAGTGATTCCAAGTGGTCTCGGCGGAAACGAAGGTGCCCGCGACGTTACGACCGGAGTGGTCATCGACGGTGAGTAACAGATATTGTTTGTCGGGAGCGGGCCACCATTGGTGGATGGAACTGTCGTGCTGATAGAGCTCGCCGATCCTCGCCCGGCGGAACCGACGGTAAGTCCGCGGCTTGCGCAGCGGGGTTGGCACCAGATGAGATAAGTGGGATTTGACGTAGGCCTCGACGCTGGATCGAGCGCGCTTGAAGCCGCAGAGGCGTTCCATTTCATCCGCCACGAGTTGATAGTTGGGAGGGTTCTGCAAGGGCAGAAAGCCTTCCAGGAAGGCGTCAACCCCCGCGGGCCATGGGCCACGATGAGCGCCGCCGCTTGGCTGGGGACCATAGCCGGCCTTGTCGCGCAGGAACGCTGTGCGCAACTCGTAGAGCCTCGTGCGGCTTACCCCAAGGTGGCTGGCTGCAGTTATGGGATCGAGGCTCCCGGCATTGAAGTCGCTGAGAATACTGCGGACGAATTCGGCTGGCAGACGATGAATCAGTTGTTTCTTTTCACGCCGCTAACATGCCTTGGCTCACTTGTCTCGCGCCAGTCTTTCCGGCGGCGTCCTTGGAGGCTCTGCCTCCAAACCTCCGGAGTTTTTCGCATTTGGCCAAGGGGCTTGATGGCTGTGGGGTTCGGACCGCGCGCAAGCATTGCGCCAACACGCGATCCGGAGGCACACGCCCCTTTGGCGAAGCCCGCCGCTCCGGTTACTCTCCAGCAGAGCCGTATCCTGCGGGCAACGCTGGATGCTCGCCTTCAAAGCGCTGGTCACCAGTCAATTGCAGTGGCGAAACGCAGAAATCCGGTTTTGTTCCGTCTCCCAGTCCGGTTTTGAACCGTCTCTGTCCGGTTTTGTTCCGGCCCCGACAGGAAAAACAACACCCGCACCCGCAGCGTGCGGAAGCTCCGCAGCCCGCGGGCGTTGGCGATCACACGCGCCACCAGCGAGTTCATGCCCTCGGAGGCCGCGTTGGTGATCCGGTGCTTCAAATAGTTCATCAAGCCCCAAAGCCGGTTTGCAAGCATGTCGGCGGCCTTCTTGAGCGGTTCGAGTTTGGAGCGCTTCACGGCACGGTGCCAGTCCTTGAAGAAATTCTCCGCCGGTGCCTGATAGATATAATCCCAAAAGGCCGCGAATGCCTCCTTGAACCGCCACGCCCGGCTGGTCTTGAGATTGGCATTGTAAAGCTCCTGGAACGAGGGTTCGCACCGCAGATCGGGAAAGTTCCGCAGCCACAAAAACTTGGTCTTTTTGAGAGTCTCATCGCCCTTGCTCATCAATTCCCGGTGCTCTTCCTTGCGGACGTCGTCCACCGCCTTGTTGAGGTGGGCACTTACATGGAACTTGTCATGGACGATGTCCGCGTTGGGCAACAGTTCGGTCACTGCGTTCTCAAAGGCCGCCCACATGTCCATCGCGACCGCTTCGACTCCCTCGCGTTGCTTCTCGGAGAGCGTTTTGAGCAGTTCGCGGGCGTTTTCGGTCTTCCTCCCCTCCACCAGATCCCAAACCCGGTTGTTGTCCAAATCGTTGAGAATGCTCGCATAAACATGTCCCCGGCGGAAGCTCTTCTCGTCCACTCCCGCCTTCTTGATGGGCTTCTCCTCACGCCGCAGCAAGCCCCGTTCAACCGCCCGCTCCATGATGCGGTTTACCGTTTGCCAGTCCAAGCGCATCGTCGTGGCCACCTTGTCCACATTGCCGCAAGCCTCCAGCCACATGACGACTGCCTGCTCAAGCAGCTTGGTGAAACGCTGGTAACGATCCGCCCACGGCACCGCCACTTCCTCGATGGTCCCGTCCCGGTATTTCACGCTCGGCACACTTGCCTCAATGATCGTTTCAAACTGACAGGTGTCCAGATGCCGCCACCGGCGCTCCGTCCACTTGTGCATCGTCGCAGATTCTCGTGTCTCCGGATGAAACCACTTCGTGCTCCGGTCAACCTCAACGCGAACTACCACCCGGTTGGCGGTCATATCCAGGTCAACATTACTAACACTCCACGGCGCGTCCAAGCCCAGTATCTGACGGTAAAAATCGGTGCTTTTCATCGCCACGAGCTTGAACGCGGCGCCAATTTCCACAAGAATTCCCACCGAAAATCACCAAGAACCAAATAAGGTTAAGAGCAACAGAATATCGAGATGACATAATCATCGCCAATAAGACAGCCATTTGCAATGGATTCAAGAACTCAGGGCGTTGTAATCAAAACAGTTATCTTCAATTTCTTGACACTCATAATGGCATTCGTTGCCCTGTATCTGATTATGCGATCCTCCCCGGATCTCCCTTTATTCGTTCCCCCCGGATCTACAAAACCAACCCTTGATAATTCCATGAAATCATCCAAATTTGTCAGCGGTCAGGAAGTTCTCGAGATCGCTAATTCGTATTCACGTGGAATCAGATTGAGCCGGTTGTTCGAGCTGATTAGCGAAAGATTCGGACCGCATGCGCGATTCTGCGTAGGCTGCCATATTGGTGTGGATTTTGATTGCCTGATGGTTTATCTGGAATCGCACGGGATACTGTCCATTTCCGATGGGGTGGTTTTTACTTCATTCCCCTTGGCTCGCGCAATGTGAGGTCCGCGTCAGTATTCGCTCGGCAGCAGGATCGTCGTCATCGACCTATCATGCTCGGTGATGATGTAGAT
>RPOS01000332.1 GCA_003820635.1 Verrucomicrobiaceae bacterium
CAACAGTTCTCTGTATACCACCGCCGTGGCTACGAGGCTGGTGCCGCTGCCGAGCGTGAGCGCAGGGCGTTTGAACTTGCCGAATGCTATCGGTGCGGCTGGGATGGCGGCGCTGCTGCCGAGCGAGAAAAGATAGCTCAATCATGGGACGCTTTGCACGATCAATATATGAAAGACCCGCTGCGCCGTCAGATGCCATTGAGCTATGAAATTGTAGCCAATCTGATTAGGGGTCGAGCATGACCAACGTTGTGCGATTCACAGGTATCACCAAGCTGGATATGCCTGCCGATCATGTCCTTGAATCCGCTCTTGGCAAGCTGGAAGGTGTAGTCATCCTTGGCTACGACAAAGACGGGCAGGAATACTTCGCGTCATCCTATGCCGACGGAGGCGATATGTTGTGGTTGCTAGAGCGTGCAAAGAAAGCACTATTGGAGGTGGCAGATGAGTGACATACCGCGTGAATATGTTGAGGCACTAATTCGCAAGACCGGCATGAGCTTCCACCTGGGTATGCCGCGTGAAGCCGTGATTGAGCAGATGACGAAGTTTGCCGACTTGTTGCGGAATGAAACACTCGAAGTGGCAGAGCATGCTATCCAGCGCGCAATGGATTTTGAACGAGAGGCGTGTGCAAAGGTGTGTGAAGAACTAGATGGCTATCAATATGCGAGAGCTATCCGAGCAAGGGGTGAGGAATGAACCTAAGAGAAGCAGCACAGCAGGCGCTCGACGAGCTGATAGCCGCCGACGGGATGCCGATATGCAACGAAACCGATATTCTTGATCTGAGCAAAACGATTGACGCTCTCCGCGCCGCGCTTGCTGAGGAAGCTATGCAGCGGCTGACGGATGTGCAGCAGGAGATGGTTGGGCCATCTATCAAAGAAACTAGGCACCATAAAGCAAATCGAATGCTTAAAGAGGCGATGGATAGTGATCGTGAAAACATTATCCGGAACATGCCTGACTTTGAATTTGACTTTTCTACAGAGTCTCAGAAGCGCAAGCCGCTGACGGATGAGGAGATTGACCGAGTGTGGCGATCTGTTGATTACAAGATTTCTTATGACAACTTCAGACTTGCGATTGCCCGCGCAATTGAACGAGCGCATGGGATTGGGGGTGAGGAATGACCCGCGACGACATTATCCGTATAGCGCAGCAAGCTGAAGTGCCGATACGCGGGCACTACGACGAACAAGGGCTTACGCCACAGGAACTTGAACGCTTCGCCGCCCTTGTCGCTGCTGCCGAGCGTGAGGAGTGTGCTGATGTGTGCGAAGGGCATTACGACACGGCACAAGCTGCACGCGCCATTCGAGCAAGGGGTGAGAAATGACCTGCCAATACTGCGAATACCACAAGCAGCGTGCTGTGTTGTGGAGACACGAGGCTTACAGGCTAGGCGGGACGCCATTGCCGTGGGACGCCGATGAAGCGATTGCAAAGGCGGTTGCGGCAGAGCGTGCGGCGTGTGCGAAGGTGTGTGAGGAAAATATGTTTTATGCAACAGGCGAGCAACACGCCGCCGCCATCCGAGCAAGGGGAGAGGAATGAGACTCAAGAACCTTGAATTTAGAAATCTTGATATTGATGGCCGTCCCGCTGAGATCGTTCAGTGGAACACGGACAGCACCGGCAAAGAGTATTGCTTCACCTTGTTGTTTTACGAGCGCGACAGCGAGGGATATCACATCTGTTTTGTGGGCGACCGCCCGCTGCAATACGAGGACGAAGAGATCATGTTTGCGATGATGAAGTACGGGCAGACAGTGATGGACGCTAAGTGGAAAGTGGAGGAGTTGCAGAAATGACTGTTAAGACTTCTTCTGACGGTGCTGCGGCAGTGGATCAGGAGTATCCTTGGAGGCCAATCGATACGTGCCCGGTGGGGCGTAAGGTGCAGCTCGTCAATAAAAAGATGGGTTGTGCCACGTACGGCATTTACAGCCGCAAAGATACATACTGGACACACTGGGCACCACTACCAAAGTTCATGGGGTCGATATGAATGACAAAGCGTTTGCGCAGGCCGGTATGGATATGTTTGAGGCCAAGGTCCAAAAGCTTCTTTCAGAATTTAATTTTTTAGCAGGAACCAAGCATGACAAAGAGCGACAAGATTCGAGCCCTTCTGACCCGCAACCCGAACCTGACAGTGGCAGCGGTAGCCAATAAGCTGGGCGTATCCACAGTGACGGTCTATGCCGTGCGTAGCAGGATGCGAGCTGAGTCTGCCCCCATAGAAGTTGTTGCTGAGCCCACCCTGCCGGCTCTCGACGCATTCCAGATCGGCGGCAACCATTACACCAAGCTGGCAATTCAGCCGTGGGAAGTGATCGAGAACAACGAGATGGGGTTCTTCGACGGCAACGCGCTGAAGTATCTGATGCGTTTCCGGGACAAGGGCGGCGTGCAAGACCTTGAGAAAGCTCGCCACTATCTGGACAAGCTGATCGAATT
Organism: Verrucomicrobiaceae bacterium; assembly: GCA_003820635.1. The sequence goes on from RPOS01000332.1 coordinate 2,470, forward strand.
GGAACATGGCCGCAACGCCTGAAGCCAAGGTTAAAGCTAAGGTTCACGCTAGGCTTAAGCAGGCTGGAGCTTACGCGGTGAACTACATCGGGGGTGCCTACGCAAACAACGGCACCCCTGATATTCTGGCTTGTTGCCACGGCAGGTTCATTGGTATCGAGTGCAAGGCAGGCCGGGGTAAGCCCACACAGTTGCAGCTACGCAACCTTGAAAAGATCGAGGCAGCGGGCGGGCTGGCGTTCATCATCAATGAGAAGAACTTGGAGGTGCTGGATGGACTCGAACAAAACACCGCTCGATCAAATTGGCGAGATTTTGACCGGCCAATTACTGACCCGTGCGCTGAGTGAAGAAGAGAACAAGTTACTGCGTAGACGCGAGCGCGACTTGGCCCGAAAGAAACGTCAGAGGGTGGTGCTGGCGGAAGGAATCGAACCCTCAACATCTTCATTACAAATGAAGCACTCTGCCAATTGAGTTACGCCAGCAAGTCTAACGATTAGACCCGACCATGATACCACTCGTACTTGACCTAGAAACTTTCTACGACCGCGATTACAGCCTAAGCAAGATAACAACAGAACAGTACGTACGTGATCCAAGATTCGAGACAATCGGTATAGCAATCAAGATTGGCGATGCGCCGACGCAGTGGTATCCACAACCAGAAGTAGCTGCTGCCCTTGCCAGCATAGACTGGTCGGATAAGATGGTTGTGTGCCAGAACACGGCGTTCGATGGTGCCATACTGGCATGGCAC
>RPOS01000333.1 GCA_003820635.1 Verrucomicrobiaceae bacterium
CCGTCTATCAGGCCTGCATCGCGGCCGGAGTCGATTACATGGAGATCGGCTACAAGAACGATCCCGCGTCGTTTCCGAAAGACAAATACGGCCCGTGGCGGCACTGCGAGGAAGAGGACATGCGCCGCGTGGTGGGTGACCACACCTTCGAGGCCACCGGCCTGAAACTCGCCGCCATGGCCGATGCCGGCGGCAAGAGCGATTGGAAACGCCAGATCATCCCCGCCGCGGACAGCGTGCTGGATGTGATCCGCGTGGCCTGCTACGTCCACCAGATTTCCGAAGCCATCGAGATGGTCGAGCACTGCACCGCGCTCGGCTACGAGACCACCCTCAACATCATGGCCATCTCCGTGGTGGCGGACAACGAGATCAACCAGGCGCTGGAAATCGGCGCCAACTCCTCCGCCGGCACCATCGTCGTGGTGGACAGCTATGGCAACCTCTACCGCGAGCAGATCGATCACTTGGTTAGAAAATACACCAAGGCCGTGGAGGGCACCGGCAAGCACATCGGCATGCACGCCCACAACAACCTGCAGCTCGCCTTTGCCAACACCGTGGAGGCCATCATCCTCGGCGCGAACCGCGTGGACGCCACCATGATGGGCCTCGGCCGCGGCGCCGGCAACTGCCCGATGGAGATTCTGTTAGGTTTCCTGCGCAATCCGAAGTTCAAGCTGCGTCCGGTCATCGACTGCATCCAGAACACGATCCTGCCGATGAAGCAGCAGTTCGACTGGGGCCCGTCCATTCCCTACAACCTCACCGGCCAGATGAACCTCCATCCCAAGAGCGCGATGGCCTGGCGCGAGGGCGCCACGCCGGATGACTACCTCGGGTTCTACGACCAGACCATGACGGAAGTCTGAGGCATGTTGCCACACTCCACCACTCACCCCATGCCAGCCAACCCGCCGCAGCGCAGGCTGCTGAAAGTTTTCACGCTGCTGGCAGCCGGCATTGTCTGGCTGCTGCTTTTCATCGGGCTGCTGTGGGCCTTCGGAGCGTTGTGGTTCGACTTTCCGCACCCCGGGCTGCGGCGCGGAGCGGCGGCGGTCTTCGCACTGGCGGCCGTGCTGGTGACGGTATTCGTCCGTCCCCGCTGGCGGGCGAAACTCGGCCTCGCCGTGGGCATCCTGCTGGTGATCGTGTGGTGGCAAACCATCCAGCCGCGGCAGTTCCGCGATTGGAAAACGGAAGTGTCGCAGCCCGCTCACGCGGAGATCGAGGGCGACATCGTCACCCTCCACAACGTGCGCAACTTCGACTACCGCACCGAAACGGATTTCACCGTGCGCCATGAGACGCGGCGGCTCGACCTGCGCAACCTGCGCGGCGTGGACATTTTCATCAACTACTGGGGCTCACCCTACATGGCGCACCCGATCCTGTCGTTCGACTTCGGCCCCGACGGCCGGATCTGCTTCAGCATCGAGACCCGCCCGGAAAAGGGCGAGTCCTACTCCGCGCTCGGCGGGCTCTACCGCCAGTTCGAGTTGTTCTATGTGGTGGCCGACGAGCGCGATGTGATCCGCGTGCGCGCCAACTACCGCAAGGGCGAGGATGTTTATCTCTACCGGGTCAATGCGCTGCGGGCGCGGGAGGCCTTCATGGAATACATCCGCACCGTCAACGAGCTCTATCAGACGCCGCGATGGTATAACGCCATCACCAACAACTGCACCTCCGCCATCCGCCAGCAACGGGCCGCCTCAGACCGCGCGCCGTGGGACTGGCGCATGCTAGTCAACGGCTTCGGCGACGAACTGCTCTACGAAAACCGGGCCATCGACCGCACGCTGCCCTTCGCCGGGTTGAAACGGATTTCCCGCGTCAACGAGCGGGCCAGGGCGGCGGACCAGGATCCGGATTTTTCCGAGAAAATCCGCGTCGGCCTGCCGGGCATGCAGCCACAACAGCCGTGATGCGCGGTTCTCAGCGCGCGGCCTCCGCCCACACGGCGCGCTCCAGCCGCCAGCCATCCTCGCCGCGCCGCCAGAAGAAGCGGACCTGATAGAGCCCGTCCGCCGGGCGATAGGTTGGCAGCTCGACGACTGCCTCCAGCACGCAGGCCACCTCGCCGGTCCCGCCACTGACGGTGATGGAATCGATGCGCTCCAGTTCGAAGCGCGTTTGCTTGGCCTGCCGGCAGAGCCACGAGAATGCGGATTCCAAGTCCTGCCGCTCGAATGTGCCGTTGGCCTGCTCGATGGTGGGCGTGTCCAGTTGCACCTCGGGGGCGAGCAGCGCGTTGAGCGAATACACGCCCATCTGGCGGGACGACAATCCGGTGCCGGCATCCATCGTCAGCGTTTCCAGCAACGAACGCGTCCGTCGTTTCAAAACCTGCTCCGGCGAGAACCACCAGAACGCGAAGCCCGCCATCAAGACGGCCACGGCAGCGGGGACAAGCAGGCGTTTCACGAGTGCTTGGGCTGGTTGGGATCGTAGAAGATGCGGATGTCCGCCTTGTCGGTGCCGAGCAGTTGCTGGGCGCGCTTGAGCGCTCCGCGGGTGGAGAGATTCGGGTTGCGTGGATTGGTGAGGAAGAGGTTGCTCTCACCCGCGCGGCGGTCGCAGCCTTCCTGCAGGGTGAGCAGCACGCCGGAGTGCTTGAGCACGCGGTAAACATCCCGCGACGCGCCGGAAACGATGAGGTGCAGGCCCTTGCCGCGCATGAAGCGGATGAGGTCCTCCAGCGCCATCACGCTGGTGGCATCCAGATGCCGCGCGTTCTTGAGCCGCAGGATGATGACCTGGATGGCCGGATCCGAAACGGTGCGCTGGATCTGGGTGCGGAACAATTCCGCCGCACCGAAAAACAAATCCCCCTCCACGTGCACGATGGAGATCGCCGGGATCGGCCGCTTGCGTTTCTCACCCATTTCGCGCAACTCGCCCTCCTCGCTGAATTCATACTCCACCAGGTGCGGCTTGCTGGCCTTGCGCAGGAACAGGCTGATGGAAACCGCCACGCCGATGAAAATGGCCACGTATAACGGAGCCAGCAGCGTGGCGACGAGCGTGGTGATGAGCACCGTGGCATCATCCCGCGTGGAACTCAGGCAGATCCGGATGTGGCGCGGGTTGAACAGCG
>RPOS01000334.1 GCA_003820635.1 Verrucomicrobiaceae bacterium
ACGTGAAGATGGTCCACAACGGCATCGAATACGGTGATATGCAGATGATCTGCGAAGCTTACGACCTCATGCGCAAACTGCTCGGCATGTCCGCCCCGGAAATCGCCTCCGTGTTCAAAAAATGGAACACCGGCGTGCTCGACAGTTTCCTCATTGAAATCACCGGCGAAGTGCTCGCCCAGAAGGACCCGATGACCGGCGGCGACCTGGTCGATCTGATCCTCGACACCGCCGGCCAGAAAGGCACCGGCAAGTGGACCAGCGTCAGCGCGCTCGACATGGGAGTGCCCGCCCCCACGGTGGCCGAGGCCGTGTTCGCCCGCTGCATCTCCGCCGTGAAGGACGAGCGGGTGGCCGCCAGCAAGATTCTATCAGGCCCCGACGCCGCCTATCAAGGTGACAAGGAGGAGCTCATCGAGGCCATCCACGCCGCGTTGTATTGTTCGAAGATCTGCTCGTATGCGCAAGGTTTCCAACTGATGCGCGAGGCGCAAAAGGAATACGGCTGGACGCTCGACTTCGGAAAAATCGCCCAGATTTTCCGCGGCGGCTGCATCATCCGCGCGATTTTCCTGCAAAAGATCACCGAGGCCTTCGAACGCGATGGCCAGCTCGCCAATCTATTGCTGGATCCGTATTTCCAGGGCGAGGTGGAGAAGCTCCAGCCGCAATGGCGCAAGGTCGTCGCCACCGCCGCGCTCAACGGCGTGCCCGCACCGTGCATGGGCAGCGCGCTTTCGTATTACGACGGCTACCGCTCGGAGAAACTCCCCGCCAACCTGCTGCAAGGCCAGCGCGACTACTTCGGCGCTCACACCTACGAGCGCACCGACCAACCGCGCGGCAAGTTCTTCCACATCGACTGGCCCGAGCCCGGCCGCCCGCAGATTGAGGCCTGACAAGAATTATCCGCAGCGGGCAGGGCCAGCCCGCACGCATCAAAATCCCGGGCGTCGGCTACCGCATGCGCTAATCCGGATGATATTCACCCGCCCGTGCCTGATCCTGTTTTGACATCACGGGCATCGGGCGGCAACAATCCCACCATGAACGCGCCCAACGAGTCCACCCGCGCCGCCGAACTCAAAGCGATGCAGGATTCGATTTATCGCGAGAAAATCCTCCGTGCCCGCCGTCAGACACCGGAAGAGCGGCTCGCGGATGTGTTCGAGCTGTCCAACCACCAGTTCGCGATGATGTTGGGAGGCGCCATGCACCGCATCGGAAGCACCAACGTTGAAGAAGGATGGAGAGAAGTGGCACGCTGGATGCGTCGCCTGGATCGCGTCCGCGAACATAACCACTATGCGACTGAAAGAAGGATCTCATGAAACTCGAGGAACTTGCCGTGCTTGTGATCGAAGCCGCCGAGGCTGAGAACGTCGAATTCATGGCCGTCGGTGCGATCGCTGCCGGAGCCTATGGCGTCCCGCGATCCACCCGGGATGTCGATCTCCTGGTCAGCATCCAGTTTCCCAAAAAAATCGACGCTTTGATGCGCCGCCTGTCATCTCACATCACATTCGATCCACAGGTCACCTTTGACACCCTCACTTGGGGTGCCCGCCATGTGGGAATCAGCCGGGTTTCCCCGCCCTTCAAAGTCGAATTTTTTGAAACCTTTGACGACCCATTCGTGGTTTCCGAATTCAGTCGGCGCCGCAAGGTCTTTGTTCCGTTACTCAATCGCGAAACCTGGCTGCCCACGCCGGAGGACGTAGTGGTCCAGAAACTCCGCTGGGGCCGCAGCAAGGATCTCGACGACGCCCGCGACGTGCTCGCCGTGCAAGGCCCCGAAACGCTCGACATGGCCTACATCGAACATTGGTGCGGACTCCACGACACGCTTGCCCGCTTGCACGAAGCCCTGGCCGGAATTCCGCCTCTCGACTGAAGCTTCATCTAACAACCATGTCATAATCCCCGCCATTCCGCGAATGGCTCTTGTGGTCGATGCGCGCGAAAAGACTCACCACCGGCGGCGATCAGCGCGGGTTGGGTGGATGGGAGCGACCTTGGAGCCGAGTCGGCGGGTGGTGGCAATCCCGCATTTCACTTGGAGTGGCCGGCCGGCGGGCCTATCTTGTGCCGGATGACGCATGAGGAAGACGAACGCGCGTTTTTTGATTTCATGGCCACCGAAAGGAGCGCCTCACCGCGGACCTTGGCCAATTATCGTGACGCTCTGGCCGCATACCGCGACTGGCGCGGCGCGGGTTTCCAAAACTGGCGGGATGAAACGGCGGATGATTTCCGCGACTATCTCTTCGCCCTGATGAAACACGGGCTCAAGCGCTCGACCATCCGGCTGAGGTTCGCGGCGCTGCGCTCGTTTTACAAATTCCTCGTTCTGCGCCGCGGGCTGGGCCGCAGTCCGGTGGCGGAAGTGCAGTTGCCGAAACCCGAGCGGCCGCTGCCGGTGGTGCTCACGGTCGGACAGATCGACGAGTTGTTAGGCATGCCGCTGCGGCTGCCGGTCGATAAAAAGTCGCCGCCGTGGCTGCCGCTGCGCGATGCGGCGATCCTCGAGTTGTTCTATTCCTGCGGCCTGCGGATTTCCGAACTGCTCGCCGTGGATGTGAAGGACGTGGATTTCATCGGGGAAACGGTGAAGGTGCGTGGCAAGGGAGCCAAGGAGCGCATCGTGCCGGTCGGCGGACCTGCGATCCATGCGATCCAACGCTACCGTCAGGAGGCGGCAGTCACCTCCGGCCCCTTGTTTCTGAGCAAGCGCCGCACGCGCATCACCCAGCAGGCGGTGGATTTGTTGCTGAGGAAATACTTGAAGCACAGCGGCATCCCGTTTGCCATCAGCCCGCACAAGCTGCGGCACAGTTTCGCCACGCATCTGCTGGATGCCGGCGCGGACTTGCGCAGCGTGCAGGCCTTGCTCGGCCATGCCTCGCTTTCCACCACACAAATCTACACCCACGTCACCAAGGAGCGCCTCAAGCAGGCCTACGACCAAGCCCACCCACGAGCTTGAAAACGATTTACCAATTCCTC
>RPOS01000335.1 GCA_003820635.1 Verrucomicrobiaceae bacterium
GTGGAAAAATAGGCACACCCACCATGGGAGGCGTGCTGATCCTCGGCACCGTGCTGGTGGCCACGCTGGTATGCGCCCGGCCCTTCAATCCATTCGTCGCCGTCTGTGCCTGCACCATGGCCGCCTGCGGCTTGTTAGGACTGTGTGATGATTACAAGAAGGTGAAGGAGAAGAAATCAGACGGCATCAGCAGCCGTGCCAAGCTGGGCTGGCAGGTCGTGATCGCTCTGATCGCCGCGGCTTTTGTTTTCTTCAAACCCGAGATCTCAGGTTTCGGTGCCAGCGAGGCAAGCATCACGGCGGGCGAGGCCGGCTTCACGCTCGGCAAGGACAACCCCATCGGCATCGGGGCGATCTGCTTTCCCCTGTTCAAGATTCCGCTCGTCGATCTGGGCATCTTGGTCATTCCGTTTTTCGCGCTGATCATCGTCGGCTGCTCCAACGCGGTGAACCTCACCGATGGCCTCGACGGATTGGCCACCGGCTGCACGATCAGCACCGCGCTGGCCTACGCGCTGCTGGCCTATCTGGCCGGGCACTATTTCATGTCCGTCGAGTATCTGGTGATCCCGCACAATCTTTACATCGGCGAGCTCTCGGTGTTCCTGATGGCGCTCGCCGGCGCGGGCTTCGGCTTCCTGTGGTTCAACTGCCACCCGGCCAAGATGTTCATGGGGGATACCGGATCGCTGGCCATCGGCGGCGCGCTCGGCACCGCGGCCATCTGCACCAAGCAGGAGCTGCTGCTGGTGATCATCGGCGGCATCTTCGTGATGGAGGCGATGTCGGTGATTCTGCAGGTCGGCAGTTTCAAGCTGCGCAAGAAGCGCATTTTCAAAATGTCGCCCATCCATCATCACTTTGAGTTGCTAGGCTGGCATGAGAGCCAGGTGATCGTCCGCTTCTGGATTCTCTCCATCATGCTCGCGCTCTTCGGCCTGGCCATTCTCAAGATTGTCTAACGGAACCATGAGTCTCACCGGAAAACACATCGCCATCCTCGGGGCCGGCCGCAGCGGCCGCGCCGCTGCGTTACTTGCGCTGCGCGAGGGCGCGCGTGTCTCGGTGTGGGATCTCGCCGGTGAGGGGGCATTCTCAGACATGCCCGCCGGAGTGGAGATCCATCCCAATGCGACCGCGGAGCAGGGCGGGGGAGTGGTTTCCGACATCTTGGTGGTGAGTCCGGGCATCGATACCTATGGTGCCTATGTCGCCGCGTTTGCTGCAAACACCGGGGAGGTGATTGGCGAGGTGGAGTTGGCCGCGCGTTTCTATCAGGGGAAAATCATCGGCATTACCGGCACCAACGGCAAGACCACCACCACTGATTTGGTGGCGCGCATTCTGGCGCACGCGGGTCTCGGTGGCACGCCTTGCGGAAACTATGGCACGCCTTTTGCCGAGGTCGTGATGCAGCCGCATCAGCCCGCGGCGGTGGCGCTGGAGATCAGCTCGTTCCAACTGGAAACGATTCGCACGCTTCATCCGGATGTCGCAGTGTGGCTGAACTTCGCGCCGGACCACATGGATCGCTATCCAACCGTGGAAGCCTACCGAACTGCGAAACTGCGGATTTTCGAAAACCAGACGGCGCAGGATGTGGCGGTGGTGAGGAGCGGTGAGGCTCTGCCGCCGCGTGCCGCGAGGACGGTGAGTTTTTCCACCACCGACTCCGAGGCGGATTGGTTTTCCGACGGACACGTCATTCATTGTGGTGGTGGGACCTTGCTGGACATGGTGCATGACACCAGCCTGCGTGGACTCCACAATGCGGAGAATACAATGGCGGCGATGGCCGCCTGCCACGCGCTGGGTATTTCCGCCGCCACCATGCGTGAGGCGCTTCACGGTTACGCGCCGCCGCCGCACCGCTGCGAACTCATCCGCACGCTCGATGGCGTGGAGTATCTCAACGATTCCAAGGCGACCAACCTGCACGCCCTGGAAAGCGCGCTGCGCTCGCAAACGCGGCCGGTCGTGCTGATTGCCGGCGGGAAGGACAAGGGGCTCGATTATTCGGCTCTTGTCCCCTTGCTGCGCGAGAAGGCGCTGGCCACGGTGACCTTCGGCCAGATCGCCCGGCCGCTGGCGGAGTTGTTTGGCCAGGCGGTCCGCAGCGAATCGGTGGCCACGCTCGCCGACGCGGTGCCCGCCGCGCGCAGTCTGGCACCGCGCGGCTCGGTGGTGTTGTTGTCACCGGGCACTTCCTCATTCGATCAGTTTTCCGGCTACGAACAACGCGGCAACGCGTTCCGTGATCTTGTCCACCAACTTCGCTAACAACTTGTCATGAAATCCCAGATGCTCCCCGTCAAACGCCGTCCGGTTCCCAAGGGAATCCTCCACCGTCTCAATGCCGTCACCCGCAACCGCAGGCAGCGGGTGGCCGCCGCTTCCGCCCCGGTCGCGGAAATGGAAATGGAAGACGGCAGCTCGAAAATCTCCCGCGCGCTGACCATCATTTTCCTGATCCACATCGTGGCCATCGCGCTGATTTTCGTGCACCAGCGGTTTCTGGACGGACGCGCGCCGGCGCCTTCCACCGCGGTGGCGAAAGCGCCGGAGGCAAATGCGGTGGCTGCCGTGTCCGCCCCGCGCCGGGATGACCTGCCGCGCCTGTCATCCGGCGAGAAGCCTTACATTGTCAGAACGGGCGATAACTATGCGCGCATCGCCGCCGCTGAGGGTGTGGACGAAGGCGAGCTCCGCCTGCTCAACAAGCATGTGGACATCGGCCCGGGCCTGATTCTCAAAATCCCGCCGAAGCGCATCGTCGCGGAGGATCCGCCGGAAGTCGTGGCAATCCGCGAGCTAATGTCTTCCGGTGAGGACCGGGGGCTGGTGGAGGCGGTGGATGTCACCGGCGCGCCAAGAGCGCAACTGGTGCGTCCGAATGTGGTGCGCGGCACTCAACCCGCGGCCGC
>RPOS01000336.1 GCA_003820635.1 Verrucomicrobiaceae bacterium
CACAAGCTCAACCACTGCATGGGCGAGGGCCTGCTCGCGCGCTACATGGGCAAGAAGAAACTCATCGCCGAGACCGGCGCGGGCATGCACGGCGTGGCGCTCGCCACCGCCGCCGCCTACTTCGGCCTCGAATGTGATATCTACATGGGCGAGGTGGACATCGCCAAGCAGGCACCCAACGTCTCGCGCATGCAGATCCTCGGTGCCCGCGTGATTCCTGCGACGCATGGTTTGAAAACCCTCAAGGAAGCGGTGGACGCCGCGCTCTGCGCCTATGTGGGCGATCCGGAAAACCAGATCTATTGCATCGGCTCGGTGGTCGGCCCGCATCCGTTCCCGATGATGGTGCGGGATTTCCAGCACGTGGTCGGCATCGAGGCGCGCGCGCAGATTCTGGAAATGACGGGCAACCTGCCGGACATCGTCACCGCCTGCGTCGGCGGCGGCAGCAATGCGATGGGCATCTTCGCCGGGTTCATCGACGATCCGGTGGAAATCCACGGCGTGGAGCCGCTCGGCAAGGGCGGCAAGATCGGCGAGCACTCCGCCACCATGACATACGGCCGCGAGGGCATCATTCATGGTTTCCGCTGCTATCTGCTGCAGGATGAGAAGGGCGAACCCGCGCCCGTCCACTCGATCGCCAGCGGACTCGATTATCCCGGAGTCGGCCCCGAGCACTGCCATCTCAAGGACAGCGGCCGCGTGAAATACGTCACCGCCACTGACGCGGACGCGGTGGAGGCTTTCTATGTGTTAAGCCGCTGTGAAGGCATCATCCCGGCGCTGGAAAGCGCGCACGCGGTGGCTCACGCCATGCGCCTCGCCCGCGAGGAACCGGAAACGCCGCGCACCGTGCTCGTCAACCTGAGCGGCCGTGGCGACAAGGACATGGACTACATGATCGAGCACTACGGCACCGGCGGGGATTACGGAATCTGAGCCGCCATCGTGGCACCCCTCTCACTGGGAAGGCTGCTCTCGAAAATCTCACTCGCCGGATGCAGGCCGAACCCGCCGGCGCTCACTCAACCGGAGTGCTGCGGATCGCGACTTGATCGCCCACACTCAGTCCGAGGTCATCGAGCTGCTTGCGGGAGAGTTCGACATCCGCAAATCTTCCGTCATCGAGGCGCACGCTGAGCGTTGCCACCGGGCCGGCGGAAAACAAGTGCTGGACGCGCGCCATGCGGTCTTTAATCGGATCGTATTCAGCGGCGAAGAGGACCTCGATTTCATGCGGCCGGACGTAGCGCTCCACGCCGTCCGGGCCGGCGAGCTTGTTGACGTTGCCGAGGAACTCGTAAACGAAAGGGCTGCGGGGTCGGTCATAGATTTCCTGAGGCGTGCCGACTTGTTCGATGCGGGCATTGCGCATGACCACAACTTGATCGGCAAGTTCCAGCGCCTCCTCCTGATCGTGGGTGACGAAGAGGGTGGTGAGTCCGATCTCATCGTGGAAGACGCGCAGCCAGCGGCGCAGATCCTTGCGGACCTGGGCGTCGAGCGCGCCGAAGGGCTCATCCAACAAGAGCACCTTCGGGCGGATGGCCAGCGCGCGGGCAAGGGCGACGCGTTGGCGCTGGCCGCCGGAAAGTTCGTGCGGGCGGCGCTTGTCGAGACCTTCGAGTTTCACGAGCCGCAGCAATTCAAGGACACGGTCGCGGATGTCCTTTTTCGACGGGCGCTTCGAGCCTGGCAGCACGGTCAGACCGAAGGCGATGTTGTCGGCCACGGTCATGTGGCGGAACAGCGCATAGTGCTGGAACACAAAGCCGACGCCACGTTTACCGGCGGGAATGGCGACCACATCCTCGCCGTGGAATTGGATTTTCCCGGGACCGTCGTCGGCGAATTCCAAGCCCGCCACGATGCGCAACAGGGTGGTTTTCCCCGAGCCGGAAGGACCTAACAAAGCAGTGAGCGAACCATCGGGAACCTCGAGGGAAACTTCCTCAAGGGCCTTGTAGCTGCCGAAGGTCTTGTTGATGGATTGGATGGAGATGGACATGTCGGGAGATTTTGAATTTTGGATTGTGGATTTTGAATTCCATCAATGCCTGCCGTTTGCAGAGTGACCGGAAAAGTGTTCGACGACGGATTTCATGCCGAGGGTGAAGATGGCGAGAAAGGCGAGCAGCGAGGCGCAGGCGAAGGCGGCGCTGAACTGGTATTCGTTGTAGAGCACCTCGACGTGGAGCGGCAGGGTGTTGGTTTTTCCGCGGATGTGGCCTGAGACCACGGACACGGCACCGAACTCGCCCATGGCGCGGGCGTTGCAGAGCAGCACGCCGTAGAGCAAGCCCCACTTGATGTTGGGCAGGGTGACGCGGCGGAAGATCTGCCAACCGCGCGCGCCGAGCGTGACCGCGGCCTCCTCCTGATCCGTGCCCTGGGATTCCATCAGCGGGATCAATTCGCGGGCGACGAAGGGAAAGGTGATGAACACCGTGGCGATGATGATGCCGGGCAGCGCGAATATGATTTTGACATCATGTTCCGCAAGCCACGGCCCGAACCAGCCCTTGGCACCAAACAACAGCACAAAGACCAAGCCCGCGATGACGGGAGATACCGCAAAGGGCAGGTCGATGAGCGATAGCAGCAGCGGGCGCCCGCGGAAGCGGTGTTTGGTGATGGCCCATGCCGCGGCGATGCCGAAGATCGTATTGAGTGGCACGGCGACGGCTGCAGTGATCAGGGTGAGTTTGACGGCGGAAAGCGCCGCCTCTTCGTGCAGTGATGCGAGGAAAACCTCCCAGCCGCGGC
>RPOS01000337.1 GCA_003820635.1 Verrucomicrobiaceae bacterium
AGCAGTGGCGGGTTACTGATCGGACGTCTTTCGAAACTTTGCAGGGCCGCCGACCTTCCAGCCGGAAGCCCTGCCGTGATTCCGGAGAAAAACCATTATCTCCGGAAAATGATGTGGCCTCGAAGACCAAGCGATGGTTGGCCAGCGCGCGGGAGTCCGGGGCGGATCTATTCCACTTCGCTTGATGTCCAATCTGGTGGCGCGAGCGGCAAGTCCAACCAAGCCAGGCCGATGTGTCGGCGCATATGGCCGATGCTGTCGCCGCCGGGTGCGTCATAAAACATTGCCAACTTATTTCCTGATTTGACCACCGAGGGCATTCCGATAGAGACCTTGCTCCAAGTGCAATTGCTACCGTCCAGCACCACGGCCTTGTGTGCTGGATTCCATTTCAGCGGATCCTTGCTCCAGTAAACCCAGATCGCGTCAGTGTATTCACCCCGCGTGTCAATCCCGACATGATTCGTGAACAAAAACCAAAATCCATTTGAGGGCTCAAAATAGACCGAGCTGTTTTCGATTTGCTCCTCAAGTGGCAAGGCGGGTTGGTCTGGAACCGTCCATGGGCCATTGAGAGTTGGCGCACTCAGCAGGCCCAGGGTTCGTTGGATTCGCGCCACTCCAGGTTCCCCGATTTCGCCCGCCGCCGCACTGAAGAACATCCGGTAACGACCCTCGTGATGAAAAATCCAGCCGGGGCATGCCGTTTCGCCGTAGTAGGTGCCGGGCTTCGGTCTGACGGCCACGACGTCGTAACGCTTGTGCCACGGACCGGAGAGTGAGGTCGCCTCCGCTTTGCAGGTGAGGTAAGGCGGGGACGGAACACAATCGGGCTTGGGAGTGATTTGCCGGCAACCGAGGTAGTAGGTATGCCAGAGGCCGTTTTCGTGATAGAACCACGGTGCAGTTGCGGTCCCGTATTTCCAATCCCCTCGAAGCTTCGCGCTAAATGAGAAAATCCCTGTGAAAGCCAATAAGCCTAAAAAGGAAAATGACAAAGGTGTCTCCAGCCAATTTTACCACTGATTACGCTGATTCTGACTGATTTCACAGAAAGAAATGTTAGGAAATCTACTCCTCTTTCAGGTGAACAGCTCGTTCTCTCCAACCTCTTCAAAATCAGTTTAATCAGTGAAATCAGTGGTTCACATCTTCCTTTCTAGGATAAGGGATGGCTGCTTGAGATTTCCAAGATGAAACCCAAAGAAATCAAGCAAGACCAATGAGCCAACTCCCAATTGAGGGATGGAAAAATCCCGGGGTGGCCTTTCGAGGCAAACCGTTTTGGTCCTGGAATGGAAAGCTGGAAAAAGAGGAACTCTTCCGGCAGCTCGGCATTTTCAAAGAGATTGGAACAGGCCAACACGATTTGCACTGGTGATCAGTGAGACAGCTTCAACGTGCCAAACTCCTCGGGTTGAAAGTACTTCCCGCCGACCAAGGGAGCCCAGCTGGTCTGCACCATGGCTTCCCCTGCGAACCGGTTTCGATAGATGTTCATGGCGAGGCTGGACGCTTCGCTCACCGGTAGCGACTTCAGTGGAATGGAAATGTTCAGAATCCATTTTCCGGGCTCCGTCCTGGCAGAGACTCGCGCGTCCGAGTTCCATTTGGGATTAAGCATGGCCGTCTCCTGATCCAACTTTGCGTCGAGCAGAACGCCCTTGCTATTGATCACGAACTGCACGCCCGGCGACTTTGTCGTCTTGCTTTCGCTGAAGAAGAGCTCGATGGAATCATCGGTCCAGACCGCCGGTGCGTCCATCTGATCCTGCTTGGTGGCACCTGCGACAACCGCAGAGCCAAGAGGTTCAAAACAAGTCACCTCCAAGACCAAATCGTCGCGGGTCTGAAGCAGGCGGACATGAGTCGGTTGTTGAGGTGTGGAGTAAGACCGGTCCACCAAGGTGATCAGCGGCGCCGAATCCCAGTCCTGTTCGGTGTGGTTCCCAGCGCCTGACACCTCGGGGATTTTCACGATTGGATGACGGAGTTTTTCGAGAAGCTGTTGCTTTTGGGCGGCGGGTTTGAACTCCTCAAGGAGCAGGCTGATGCGCTGGGTGTAGGCTGAGGAGGCTGGTGCCGCAGCCTCGGCCTTCTTCAGAAGGGTGAGCATTTTTTCGAGATCCTCTGTCGTATAGACCTGGCTCGGCGTCGTGGCCTTGCCCTTTGCCATCCACGCCTTCTCCGCCATGTCCCAGAATTGGCGCATTTCCTTTTCGGCGGGGCCATAAAAGGCCTTGAAATACTCGTCGGTCAGTTCCCGCACATCCTGCTTGGGGTCCCATAGCAGTCTGGCTGTCAGATAGAGATTGAGGTGCTGCATGCCAGGATAGTTGATTTTCGTCATTCCCGGTACGGAGTAATCCTCGGCCCGCCAACTTTCGGCTTCAATGAACTCTCCCTTGGTGGGCAGCGTGGCAAGCCAGCGGAGGTCGTCCTGAATCAGTTGCGGGTAGAAAGCCGGATACCCCTTCCAACTCGAGTTCATGAAGATTTCGTTGTAATATTCCCAGCAGTAAATATTCGCGACTTTCTCCTTCCATTGCGTCAAGCCGCGCCGGATTTCCTCCTTGTAGTCCGCTGATGTAAAGCCCCCACGGCTTCTGCAATACATGACCGCCACATTAGGG
>RPOS01000338.1 GCA_003820635.1 Verrucomicrobiaceae bacterium
GCTTGCCGAGATTGCGCATTGCCAAATAGTTTTCTTTGCGGTCCAGCCTGGTTTGACAGGCTGTTTTGGCTCCGGATGGATCAACATGGTGATACCGCATAACAACGCGATGCAACCATGCCAGCCAACTGTCGTCGGCGGACTTTTCAAGAAGATCAATCCAATGCTGCTGGGTCATCCACGAATCCGCTGAAATGTCATGGGGAAAAGTCCCGCACTCCAGCAGGTGAATCCAGGACTTTTGCTCTTTGCCCAGCGTAGAATCAGGAAATGGGCTGCCTGGCATCGCCATCTGTTTCTCCCCAGTCGCCTCGCGGCGGAGACTTTCCAATGCCCCCCAGCCGGAACCATGCTGCAAGATGCGCTCGGGCGGGGTATCAAACAGGTCATCGGTCGCTTCCAGCAAAGCCTCCAAATCTTCGGCCGGCAAAGCGGTTTTGAGGTTGTCGTCCACGACCGCAAGCGCCTTGGCCCAATCGGATCCATGCACCGTTTTCGGGTCGGCCTTCATGAGACCGTAGCTTTCAATCCATCCCAGCCGCGCTCCGGCGGGAAAGGGAAAAGATTCATATTGGGTTCGTGAGACCCCGGCCTGAATTTCAATGTAGGGACGATTGCCCTCGGTCAGGAACTGCTGCCATTGCTGCCCACCCTGGCTATTTCCCCAGACAAAAAGTTTCCGGCCCCGTTGAGCCGCAGTGGAGGTCTGGATCAAACCTTCCCCGGCTTTGTCCAAGGCCGCAATCCATGGCCGGGTGTGGTCCGGAATATTGAAGAAGACGTCTGCGGAATGCGGCGAGCGCACCGAATAGGTCAGATCCCGTCCGTCTTGCTCCGGTATGTTTGCCATTTCCAATCCGCCGGAGTATTTGTTGCGCAGGGCGGATGTGGCCGGAGCCAGGACCCGCACCTCGGGAGCTTCCGGAACAGCGATGTTCGACCACCAATAGAACGGGATGGTCTGGGCATGCGGATTGAACAGCCCCACCCGCACGTGCAGAAACTCCGAGCCCGGAGGCAGCAGGAAATCCAGTTGGAAGGGAACCGCTCGTATGCGCTCATACTCCCAAAGCCGTAACACAGGCCATCCTTCCGGGTGCGCGATTTTCGCGGCGAAAAGAGGCTCGCAACCCAAGGGGGTATGGCCGCGCACGCCGTAGTTCCATTCGATGCCGCCGCTAAACCAGGCATTGCGAATACCCAGATTTGCCGGCTGAAACACCGGGTTGACCTCCACCAACTCACGGCCTGAGGCCTTGTGCAAAAGCGAACGGAGGCGACCACCGTAATCAAGCATGATTGTGGCCTTGAGATGCTCGTTTTCGAGAATGGCAACCCGGAAACTCTCCGGGTGCCGCTCGCGCGTGTAGTTGTTTTGCAGCGAATAGGGAAGACACGGGTCGCCGGGCATGTTGCCCACACCATAACCCAGATAGGTTCGAAGCTCCGCGGGCACATCCGGATCCACATTCAAAGGCGCAGCCACCTCGGAAAGCGGGAGGATCTGCGGCAATGGATCGGATGAGCCCAACAAAGCGGCGGGAATCTGGATATCTTTCAAGGCCAATCGGGTGCCTGAGCAATCCTTCGTCGGTTTCAGGGTAGAGATGGGATCAACAGTGGTGTCTTGCATAGGTAATAATGTTAGAAAGCTCCGGCAAATTGCCGCTTTTCAATCGACTGGCGGATTCCCGGGCGCTCACCGGGCGACGCCACCTGTTTATTGCAGAGTGATTGGCTCATGGTTTGGCAGATAGTTCATCCAATGCATCCAGCATCTGCCGGTGCCGCTTTTCGTACACCTCCGGCTCGCGCTCGAAATCATCGGTCCGCCGCACCAGATGGGTGGTGTCCAGCAAAGCCTGCCAACCCGGCAGGCGCGACTCAAATCCCGGGAGCCTTTCCGGGGAGGCTGCCACGGCGTCGAGTTCCTTTCGCAGCATAGCCATCAGTTCGTAGTCCTCAAAACCATCACGGGTAAGCTCAAGCCGCACGGATGGAAATGGTCGCTCTTTTCCGTTGGGATCAGGATAAAAAAGGAACCCGTCGCCGTTGCATCCACCCAGAATTTCCGGATTCAGTTGTGGGTTAAGCCGTTCGAGGCTTTGTGTTCCTTCCCCCGGCTTGCTCCACTTGTCGATGGCCCAGTAAAGGTAGCCTTCGCAACCAAAGCGCCAGAGAGTGGTGCCCAAGGCCCGGTGGCCCACGCCGTTTGCGTCAATCTTCCAATTGTCCGCGTCTTGCGTGCCCGCCGTGTTGAAGCACGTGTAGGTCCAGAACCGCTCGCCCTGCTGTTTGCGCTGCAGCATGAAGGCCAGCAGGGCCGGGTCATTGAGGTGGGTGTTGACCGGAAT
>RPOS01000339.1 GCA_003820635.1 Verrucomicrobiaceae bacterium
CAACCTGCAATACGCGCCCAACCAGATCTGCGTGACCGGCGGTGCCAAGATGGCCTGTTTCAACGCCATCCTCGCCGTCGTCGAGGAGGGCGACGAGGTGATCATCCCGACGCCGTTCTGGGTTTCCTATCCGGAAATGGTCCGCCTCGCGGGCGGCGTGCCGGTGCTGGTGGAAACCAAGGAATCCACCGGTTGGAAAATGACTCCCGAGCAATTCGAGGAAGCCATGACCCCGGCCACCAAGATGGTCATCATCAACTCCCCCGGCAACCCGACTGGCGCGGTTTACACCGAAGCCGAACTCCGCGCCCTCGGCGAAATCGCGCTGGAGGAGGACATCGTCATCCTTTCCGATGAAATTTACGAAAAACTCGTCTATGGCGAGGCCAAGCACGTTTCCATCGCCTCGCTCAGCGACGAACTCTACAACCTCACCATCACCGTCAACGGTTTCTCGAAGTGCTACTCGATGACCGGCTGGCGCCTCGGCTACACCGCCGCTCCCAAGCCGCTGGCGGATGCGATCGACAAGATCCAGAACCACACCATTTCCAACGCCAACACCTTCTCGCAATACGGCGCGCTGGCGGCCCTGCAGGGCGACCAAACCTTCATCGAGGACCTGCGCGGCGAATACGACGTGAAGCGCCAGTTCGTGTTTTCCCGCCTCAAGGCGATCCAGAACATCCGCGTGTTGGAGCCGCAGGGCGCGTTCTACTTCTTCGTTTACACCGGCAACACCGGTCTGAAGTCACTCAACCTCTGCGACAAGCTGCTCTCGCGCTACAAGGTGGCCGCCGTGCCCGGAGTCGCCTTCGGCTATGACGAGGGCATCCGCCTGAGCTACTGCACCACGCTGGACATCCTCAACGAGGGTCTCACCCGCTTCGAGCAGTTCTGCCGCGAGCATTGATTTGCCAGCATTTCCCAAAACCGCCGCCGGGTCCGCCCGTCGGCGGTTTTTTTATGGCGCTTCTTTCTGGCCGCGGGCTCGCGGCGGGCTTTAGGATTTTGCCATGGATGCATTGATTCACCATCTTGAGGACGGGCAGGAACTTTCCGCGCGGGAAGTAGAGGTGGCCGCCGAGCTCTTGCTGGACACCGCCGTCGGGGATGAAAAGAAAGCTCGGCTGCTCGAAGCGCTCGCCAGGAAAGGCGAAACGCCGGGTGAGATCGCCGGCTTCGTGGAAGCCTTCCTCGGCCATGCGGTGGAGCCGCATCTTGGATTGCTGGAGCTGGAGGGGCCCACGCTCGATGTCTGCGGCACCGGCGGCGACCAGTTGGATCTGTTCAACGTTTCTTCCACCGCGATGTTCATCGCAGCGGCGGCCGGGGCGGTGGTCGTCAAGCACGGCAACCGCGGCATCACCTCCAAGAGCGGTGGCGCGGACGTGCTGGAGGCGCTCGGCATCCGCATCGACCTGCCGCCGGACGGCTTCCGCCGCTGCATTGAGCAATCGGGCATGGGTTTCATGTTCGCACCCGTCTATCATCCCGCGTTCAAGGCCGTGGCGGGCGTGCGCAAGGCGCTCGCCACGCGTGGCGTGCGGACCATTTTCAATCTCATCGGGCCCTTGCTCAATCCTGCCCGGCCGCAGTGCCAGCTCGTCGGGGTGTTTTCGCGCGAGTTTTGCCCGGCGTTCGCGGAAATCCTGCAGCGGCTCGGCCGCGAGAGCGCGTGGGTGGTCCATGGCACCACCGGCGACGGGCGCGTGGTGGACGAGGTGAGCCTGATGGGCTCCACCCGCATCTGCAAGGCGGGGGCCTATGAGGACATCGCCGATGAGGAGGTGCGGCCGCGCGATTTCGGCATGAAGCATGCCGAGGTGGCAGAACTGCGTGGCGGCGA
>RPOS01000340.1 GCA_003820635.1 Verrucomicrobiaceae bacterium
TTGATTACGTCAGTGTCCAAATCCTGCGCGCCACCAAGCATGTCAGTTTTGAAAGAGGACACCATCGTTTGTGTAATTGCCATATCAGCCTACCTTTTCGCGGAATTGCCCAGAACGATAAGCGTCCTGACGCAGCTTGCCATCGCCCAAATTCTTCAAAAGTCCGATAGCTTGGACATAGAGTGTCTGATAGAGCTGAACCATGTCCTGTTCGCCCTTCATAAACCGAATAGCCTCGATGAGCGCGCCATTTAACAATGCCGAGTCAAACTCATCCCCAAGCCACGTTGTACCTGCGGTCACAATAGATTCTGGGTAGTATCCGTAGTGAAGCTCAGCGGTATAAGACGCATCAGGTGTCGGGCCAAGGATAAACGCGCTGTTATCAAAATAGGCGTAATGCTTTGGGAATCCCGTTGCGGTTGGCGTGGGATATGCCTCTCGCATGAAATTCACGTCTTTGTTCAACAAGAAGTGATACGCCCCATCCCAATCAATCGCCGCCAACGAGTAGGCGTACAGAAAATCCGTAGGGACTGACAAATACTTGTTGTTGATGGACATGGTGCCCGTCACGTTCTTACGCAGCGCAGGGATTTGAACAGAGTTATAAATCTTCTGTTCGGCCTGCTCTGTGAACATGGCGAGCTGATCCGCTGTGAACGTATTCTCACAGATGTCTTGGATGTTCGTACACAGCGTCGCGTAATCCATGTTTACCTCAAGCCATAGGACCGCGAGCAGTTACGCCTTTAGTCGCAGCGCCATTGCCCCGAGTCTTGATGCCAGACGTTTTGGCTTCAGTATTAGCCGTCAACGATACGCCGTCCATAGGAGTCCAATTTTTCTTGAACTCTGTTTTAACCAGCTTGCCCGCTGGCTCCATCTTTACTTTTTTGCCTTGCATGGTATGTGGCTCCGCATAGGTTGAGGCTGGCCCAACTTCTTTTCCCATCAGCTTATGGCTGTATTGGGGCATATCAAGCACCTTTTTTGTAGGTGAAAGCCGACTTCTTCTGGTTTGCGACTTTGGCCAGCCCACGTCCGAGCTGCTTCATTTGCAGATTTGTTTTGCCGCCTTTGGCAAAACCTTTAGCGCCGTGCATTTTCTTTTCGTGCGCTTTGACTTCGGTCTTGGCGACTTGCTTCATTGCAGACTTATCCATGTTTAACCTCTCACGTTATCGTTACAGTGCCGATAATTCCTATGGCAACCAAATCATTCGGGGTTTCATTTGCTGTGAAATCTCGGGCACCCCCGACCGGATTCCAGCCCCACTGAATATCCCTCGACCCCGTAGCAACAGACGTTGCGATCAATGACAAATCAGGTCTAGGACGACGCAAAGCTTGAGGATCATCTACAGGATACATGCCTTGCATGTTCTGCGGGTGGTCAGGACTCCAGCACGCCGTGCATGCCAACATGTTCGTCTTTTTAGTCCGAACAATCAGCTCTTTTAGCTTCGGCAAGGGGTACCGGAACGCGCAGATGTCACAGAACCCGAACGCCCGTTTGCCTGCTGCAAACCGGTTGCCCATGATTACCTCGACCTGAACATTCGTGGCACAAATCGAACCGAGGCTTTTTCCCGGTCTTCGCCTGCGGCAAGATCAAACTGTTCGTCGTATGTTGCCTTAAGCATTTGGATTCGGTCAGCCAGCGCGGGCTCTTTCATGGCAATGTAGTACGCCAGTCCTGCGACCAAACAGGGTAGAAAACGGAACTGAATGTCAGACGTTTCCACGCCATTGCCGGCATCTTGAATACGCCGCATACGCCAGTACACTAGCGTGTAGGTTTGCGTGGCATCAGGCACAGGCCAGACTGTGACTTGGGGTGCATCCCGCAACCGCTGA
>RPOS01000341.1 GCA_003820635.1 Verrucomicrobiaceae bacterium
AGTTTGAGCGGGCGGTACTTGCGCAGGCGCAGCTTGAGCGGGTGGTGCGCCGGGCGGCACTTGTGCGGGCGCAGCTTGCGGAGGTGTCGGTGCGGCCTGTGCAGGAGCAGCGGGTGCGGGCGCAGCTTCAGCTGGAGTAATTCGGCCTACTGCGGTACGCATACCGCCAGAAATAAATGTCTCTGGATTAGCTTTAAACGCGGAAAACATCTGCGGATTGCTAATCAGCTCACTGCGGTTTTTTCGAATGTAATCCCGCACGGCAGTGCGGCGGTCGTATTCGCCAGACGGTAGTGTGAGCGCCCCCTGCAACGGTCCGCTTTCGTATTCAGATTCAATTTCCGCAAGTGCTTCTCGGCGTTTGCGACGTGCGGCTTCTTCTTCAGACGGAGGAGAAATGCTAAATGCCGATTTCAGACCGCGAGTAAACGCAGTATCGCCACCTTCCGCAAACGCCACGATCCCGCCCGAGGCCATCGCTTGTGCGGGCATCATGTTAGGGGCAGGGGCTTGGGCGATGCCGCCTTGCATGGCTTGCTGGAGATTCTTCTGTTGTTGCTGGGCTTGCTGCTGGCCTACGGCACCCACACGCTGAGCGACTTCTTGCTTGGCCATGCCCATCAGTTCTTGCTCGCGCTGTTGCGCGATAGTGGGCATCTGACCTTGGCCAGCTTGCATCTGCATCTGACGAGCAGCGGCATCTTTCTCCGACTTGAGCTTCTGCAACGCGAGCAGGTCAATCAGCTGCTGGTCTTGCGCGTAGCGTTGGGCCAGTGCTTGTGGATTACCCCGGAACGCATCCATCCGGGACTGAACATCGCCTTCGATTCCGTTATTCATGAGCAGTCCTTATTTAGCCGGGGTCGCGGGGTTGCCAAACAGCTGGTTGTACAAGTCACGAATACCTGACGCCCCACCGGAGATTTCTTGAAGCAGCGACGGCTGTTGGTAGGTATTGCTTTGCGCAGCGAGCGGCAGCCCTTGCAGCAGAGACTGCTGGTACTGCACCTGCTTGTACGGGTAGTCGCGTTCTTCTTCGAACTGCGCTTTCTCGGCACCCAGCCCTTCGCCTGTAATGCCCCGCTGCATCTGACCTGCTGCCAGCTGAGCTTGCAGATTACCCAGCCCATACTGCTGGCCCATGCCCGCCAGCCCGGCTTGTTGTTGGGCAGCACCGAGTGCGCCTTGCAGACCTTGCATGCCATAGCCGGCACCGAACTGACGGCTCTGCTCGCCTGCGGCCTGTGCTGCGGCCTTGCGTTGCTGGTCGGCTTGGAAATTTTGCGCAGCCTGCTGGTACGCTTGGTTGTAGCCTTGGCCAGTAATGTTCGACAGGTTCTGCCCGAGGTTGCGGGCACCTTCCGATTCCATGATGGCCTGCCGGCTACCGCCAAACGAACCCGCTTGGGTCATGCGCCCCGCTTGCTGCACACGCTGAATCTCCGCCTGACGCCGAGCCTCGGCAATCTGGGGATCAAGCGATGCCTGCAAATACGGGTTCATGTACTGCTGCGCCGCTGCGGGTGTGAACTGGTCAGCGGAGAACGTTGTCGGCGCGTAGTTCATCGCGCCCATCTGTTGCCCCAGCTGTGCGCTGCGCTGTTCCGCTGCGCCAATCCCTGCGGGCATAGTCAGCCCAGCCAGCCCTTGAAACGCTTGCGATTGCAACGCGCTCGGGCCAGCAGTTAGTGTGCCTTGGTAGGCTTGATAGGGCGTGCTAGCCAGTGCTTGGCCTTTGCCAAGCATGTTGGTCACATAAGGGCCAACCCAGTTAGACAGGGACGATTCCATGCCAACGAGTGGTTGCGAGCCAGTCGTGCCTGTAGATGTAAGAGCAGGTGTA
>RPOS01000225.1 GCA_003820635.1 Verrucomicrobiaceae bacterium
AACACCGATGCGTTCGACCGCGCGATCATTCAGGATGGTTACAGCCTCGCCTATCCGCCACGCGCCATGGAATGCTGGGTGACGCACGAAAAAAACCATCAAACCGGAAGGCACGCCTCGCTGGATCTCCGCTTTGATGTGGCGATGCGCGGAGCCCTTGGCATTGGCTCATCACTCAATCAACTCGGTGAGGAGGAACTCGCCCGATACCAGCGCAAAATCGCGTTTTACAAGCGCATTCGCCCCGTTGTGCAGGAAGGCAATCTCCATCGACTGGCGCTCGCGGCCGAGGGCGGCACAAGCATCTGGTTGAGCGTGCTGCGTGACGGAAGCCAGGCGGTTTATTCCAGTGTCACCATCACGCAATTGCAGGGAGTTTTTCGCGCCCCGCCCGTGCTATGCGGGCTGGTTCCCGAAGCGATTTATCGTGTGCTTGATGAACACGACACGGAATTGGCGCGATACCATGGCGCTCAATTGATGACGCTCGGCCTGCCCAATGATCCAACCAAGGGTGGCTTCGGTTGCACGGTGCGCAGCAAGACGCTCTGGCTGGTGCGTGCGGATTGATCAGAGGTAGGTTCTCCAGATTAAACGGATGGTCAGCAATCACAAAGCACACAGTTGAAGCCACGAAACGTGAAATCTTGATATGATAAATGATATGGCAAATGCAGCTTCAGGCCTCGTGAGCCTCCACCTCCATGAAGGTTGGAAGTTCCGGGACTCTTCGGGCGGGAAATGGCGTTCGGCCACCGTGCCGGGCTCCGTGCACTCCGACCTGCTGCGCCATGAGGTGATTCCCGATCCGTTCCATGGGCGCAATGAACTCGGTTTGCAGTGGATCGAGGAGGCGGATTGGGACTACCGCTGCGTGTTCACCGTCGGGCCGGAACTGCTTGGCCGCGCGAACATCGACCTTGTCTTCGAGTGCTTGGACACCGTCGCCACGGTGGTGCTGAACGGCACGACCATCCTCCGCGCGGAGAACATGTTTCAAGGGTATCGCTTGCCTGTTCAAGGGGTGTTGCGCAGGGGGCGGAACACCCTTGAGATCCGCTTTGGGAGCGCGATGGAATACATTCGCACGAAGCGGCCGGATTTCCATGCCAAGGAATTCAATGATCCAGTGGGCGGGTGTTATCGCATTCGCAAGCAGCAGTGCCAGTTCGGTTGGGACTGGGGTCCCCGGCTGGTGACCTGCGGCATTCGCCAGCCCGTGCGTCTTGAGGCTTGGAGCGGCAACCGGATTGCCGGGGCCCGGATCGTTCAGCACCACGCGAAGGACGGCGTCACGCTGGAGGTGTTTCCGGAACTCGCATCCAAGGGAGGGCAACTTCTTGCGACCGTCACCCATGACGGAAGCATCGTGTCCACGCACCGGTCTCCTGCGTCATCGTTCAAGCTCAAGATTCCGAAACCCAAACTCTGGTGGCCGGCCGGACAGGGGGATCAGCCTCTCTATGAGGTGAAACTCGAACTGCTCGACGGCACGGGGCGTCTCCTCGATGCATGGAGCCGACGCATCGGATTACGAACCATCACTCTGGATCGAGGGGCTGGCGGTTCGTATGACCGGAAAAAAGAAAACGCCGGTGATGATCGGTTTGGTTTTCGCGTCAACGGGCGTCTGATTTTCGCCAAGGGCGCCAACTGGATTCCGGCCCACGCTTTCGACGAGAGGCGTGAACGCGCGGACTACGAAGCGCTATTGCAATCAGCGATTGCGGCAAACATGAACATGATCCGCATCTGGGGCGGTGGAGTCTACGAGGGCTCAGCGTTTTATGACCTGTGCGATGAATTGGGACTGCTTGTTTGGCAGGACTTTATGTTTGCCTGCTGCCTCTACCCGGCGGACCGCGGGTTTCTCGACTCGGTCGAGGCGGAGGCTCGGCATCAGGTTCAGCGTTTGCGCCATCACGCCTGTCTGGCTCTTTGGTGTGGCAATAACGAGAGCATCTCCATGAATGTGGCGACGCTGGCCGCGGATGCATCACTGCGCCGAGGTTACGCCAATCTCTTTCTCAAGCTGCTGCCTGCCGTGGTGTCCAACCTCGACCCGGCAACACCGTATCTGCATTCGTCGCCCGCCTACTCACTGCCGGGCTCCAAACTCGGCAAGCAGGCCAGTCATGACGAGCATGACTGGGAGGTGTGGCATGCCCGCAAACCGGTCGAGCACTATCTGGGGACCAACCATCGGTTTGTGAGCGAGTTCGGCATGCAAAGCTACCCGTCGCCTGGCGTGGCCGCCACCTTCTGCCCTCCTGAAGAGATGAATGTCTTCTCGCCGGCCTTCGAAAATCACCAGAAAAACAGCGGCGGCAACCAGATCATTCTCGATTACATTTCGCGGCGCTATCGCTTCCCCAAGGATTATCGGTCCCTCGCCTACCTCTCCCACCTCAACCAGGCCTGGTGTCTGAAAGTGGGGGTCGAGCACTTTCGCCGGCAGCAGCCGCACTGCCTCGGTGCCCTCTATTGGCAGCTCAACGACTGCTGGCCGGTAGCCTCATGGAGCAGTCTCGAGTTCGGCGGAAAGTGGAAGGCCCTCCATTATGCCGCGCGACGTTTCTTCGCCCCTTCGATGGCCTCGGTGCACGTGCATGGCGGCGAGCAGCGACTCATCGGCAACTACCGGCACCATACGACCGGTCGCGTCGATCTCTGGACGATTCATGA
>RPOS01000226.1 GCA_003820635.1 Verrucomicrobiaceae bacterium
CACGCTCCAGCGCCATGCGTTTGGCGGCGCGGATACTTCCCATAGCGCCACAATCTTGGGCACTGTTTTCGTGCCTGTATTCCGCACTGAGGTGCGCAGCAGTTGGAACGAAGAAGTGTCTATTGAGAACGAATAGTCGTAGGGTTCTTCTGCCAGCGCCACTGCGGGCACCATCAAGAGTGCGGCAAGTAGCTTCTTCATTTTGCTTTCCCTCCCAACCAGATCATCGCTGCGCCGAGCACACCGGCACCGGCTGCTACTGCCAGACCTAAAGGCCCGAGGGCTACGATAGACAGCAAGCCGCCGACTACGCCAACGCTTGAGATGAGCGCACCAGCCCCCAGAAGCATTCGTTTAAACACGCTTGGTTTTTCTGTGGCCTGAGCCGGGGCGGGTGTAGGTGTGGGCGCTGTAGTGGGACGGCTGGGCGGCACGCAGTTGACTTGCTTCATAGCGCGGGCCATTTGAGTAGCCTTGACTGTGGGTGTGAGCGGGCTGTCCGTGTTGCGTAGCGTGGTGCGGTCGGGGCGTGGTGCGGCCCGCACGGGGCTGTTCACTGAGGCTTCGGTTTGCGCTAGCGAAATGCGTTCGATCTTCATGGTCTTTTCCTTGGTTAATAAGTCGTGCGTGTTGAATGAAATAGATTGCTGAAACAAATGCACAGATACCGGTGATAACGAGTGCGCCGGGGCCGAAGGCCGGGATCAGCAACAGACTGCCTATCGCACACCACGCCATCGCTCTTCCCGCTGCTTTCGCTGGGGTTTCCGGCGTCTGGTAGATCGGTCTCGGGGGAGGCTTTTCCGGCTTCTTTTCCACGAGCGCCTTCTTTGCTTGCGACGTTTTCAGCACTGACTCCAGCCGGCTGGCGTGTATCGTTGGGCGAGTGGCGCTGATAGGATCGGAGTTGCGAAACGTCTTTGTCTGCACCACAGGGTCAAAGTGCACCCGACGCTGCGGAGCAGGCGAATACTGCCGAGGCGATACGCGGTCGACGTTCATGAGAAAAGTCTAACCATTAGACCTACACCCACTACAGCCAGCGCGCCGAGGATGCCGCCCATAATCACGCCACTGCCGTAGCCCTCGGTGTAGCCTTCCTCAAACACGGTGCTGAATTCGTCTTCTGTAATCATTGCGGTTTCCTTAAGTTAGTGGCGCGTCCTGATGTAATTTCTTTTTGGGCTAGCTTGATGGCTATGTCCATCTCACGTACGGTTATTACTTCCATCTGCGCGTCGTGCAGTTCCAGCAACTGATTGAGTACTGCAATCTCCGGGCCAGTGGGCACGTACTTCCCCACCTTGTGGCTGCGGTGAACAATATCCATCAACGTCTGACGCCCTGCTGTGACTTCGTCCGCATACTCTTTACCGAAACCCATCTTGTGCAGGGCTTCGGTGATGTTGTACATGGCGATGAGCATGCTCATCTGTGAAGTACCTGCGGTGCCTTGCAACAGGGCAAGCATCGCGGCGTGGTTCTTGAGCCGCAACGTTACCAGCTCGTCCGCATGTGAAGTCATTGGGGCTAACCCGTCTTTGATATAGCCCATCGGGTTCACCAGCACGCCCTTGGGCCGGTACTTACTTCTCTTGCGCATCGGCTCTCACCAAGGCAAGTGCTTCTTTGACCAGCTCACGTACCTGCTTCGCGTCTTCCCGCCCTTCTGCGGTCTGTAAGTGCGCGCCTGAGTGAATCGCAACGCCTAACAAACTATCTGCTGCGTGTAAGGCTGCACTAATTAGTTCCTTGTTCATCTGTTTTCTCCCTTGCGCGTCGAGCTTTGACTTTGGCGGTGCAGGTTGCGCATCGCCAGCGTTTGCCACTAGATGTTTTGAGCCACCCGCCCCCAGCCGCAGGGCGGGTCATCATGCAGTTGCTACAGAAGTGTGTGTCTGTCATGGAAAATATCAATGTCCACTAAGTTGAAGTTCTCGTCGACCGAAAACCACAGAACTCTATCAGGTGGAGGCTCAACGACTTTAAGAAAATGCTCACCCGCTCGGGCCATGTCGGCAATGGCAACCAACCACGCCGGGCGCTGAGACAGCAGCAGGTCGTTGTGCGAGTCCATGTCGATCTCAGTGGCGAATATGGACAAGTAGTAGCGGTCGTTGTGCTCGGTGTAGCGCATCTCGACGATCATGACTTCTCGTCCTCAAGCTTGGTGACAAGCTGCATCGCGCCGTACTCGTGCAGCGTCATCATAGTGCCTTTCAAAGACTCGGATGTAATGTAGGGGCGGAGCAGCTTCAGGTACTTGGATGCACCCATGTACTTGTCCTCGATACGCTCGGCACCGTCGAGTGCTTCGGATATTTTATCTATCTGTTCCATAGTCAATATCACTTTGGTATTGGCAATCTCAAGCAGGAACTTCATCGTCGTCTCCTTCGTAGGTAAATGTCACTTCGTTTGCTTCGCACATATCAAGAAAGTTTTCTTCGGATGTTTCCCACTCGTAAGCTTCACGCAGGCGAGTGCCGAGGTCGTGGCCTTGCTCGTTGATCCA